>NZ_JBBBDZ010000013.1:0-175026 GCF_037153935.1 Mesorhizobium sp. CCNWLY176 | reverse complement strand
CAGTCTCGACAATGATGTCGAAGCCGAGCGCAGTAAGCCGTTTCACCGTATCGGGAGACGCCGCAACGCGCGGCTCGTTCAAATCAACTTCCTTGGGGACAAAGATCGTCTGCGCCACGGCAGGGCCCTTTCGGCTGGAACACCATCCGGCGCGAACCGGCTGGAGCGCCAGACCCGCACCGCAAGGAGAAGTCTGGAAGGATTAGCGGAGGAGAAATCCGCCGACAGCGCAGACAATCAGGAACAACACCGTCGCCGAGAAGAAGCCGGCGCTGGTGAAGAAGCCGAAGGCCATGGCGATGAGGAGAGCGCCGACTGCAAGCGAGCCGTACTTAGCGAGCGTCAGGAACCCGGAATAGGTGCGCTCGTGCTCTCTGTAGTCCATCTCGGCGCCCATCTCGAGCGGGCCGGTCGGCGTATGGTCTGCCATCTAAAGTCCCTCCGGAAACATTCCATGCGCACATAGCGAAAAGCTGCGCCAAGGGCAATGCCTCGCGATGTCGCGATAACATTTAGCAACGCTGAAACAGTCTTTAGTTTTTCGCGTTTAACCCGCGGGCCGCCAACGGCTAGCCTCCGTCCTTCCCGTTGAATGGAACCGGAGGCCGATGATGATCCCCACTGAGCGCTTCGACTGGAACGGCACAAGCATCGCCTGGGGCTCCATCGGCAGCGGTCCGCCGCTTGTGCTCGTCCATGGCACGCCCTTCTCGTCCCATGTCTGGCATCGCGTTGCGCCGGAGCTTTCGCGCAGCCACACGATCTATTTCTACGATCTCCCCGGCTATGGATCGTCGGGGAAATTCGAAGGCCAGGACGTATCGCTCGGTATCCAGAACGAGGCGTTGGCGGCAATACTGGCATTCTGGCAACTGGACCGCCCGGACGTCATCGCCCATGATTTCGGCGGTGCAACCGCGTTGCGGGCGCATCTGCTCAACGGTTGCGATTATCAGCGGCTGCTTTTGATCGATCCCGTCGCCATTCGCCATTGGGGCTCGCCATTCGTCCAGCATGTGAGGCTTAACGAGGCCGCTTTCGCCGGCGTTCCCGACTATATCCAGCTCGCAATCCTGAAAGCCTATATTTCCGGCGCGGTCTCGCGGAAACTTTCCGACAGCGAGCTCGAGCCATACGTCGCGCCATGGACCGGCCCGACCGGCAAGCCGGCCTTCTACCGCCAGATCGCCCAGATGGACCAGCGCTTCACCGACGAGGTGCAGGACCGCTATGGCGAGCTTCGCTGCAAGGTGGCCTTGCTGTGGGGCGAGGAAGACCAGTGGATTCCGCTGGAGCGCGGACGAGAACTCGCCACGATGCTGCCGAACTGCGCATTCGCGCCCGTTCCTCGATCCGGCCACCTGATGCAGGAGGATGCGCCGGAGGCAATCGTGGCGGCCGCCTTGCGTTTGTTCACGAACTGACATGATTTGAAATAAACCGTGCGCATCCTGCAACAGCCGAAAAGGAAATCGGCAGGGCGTGCATTTGTGCCTTTGGCTGGCCAAGCCACACTGTTAGGAACCGCCATTCCCGAAAAACTTGCGCATGAGATTTCCGTTGCGGGCGCGCACGCCATTTGGAATGGAATATGACTTCTCTACGACCCCTGACCCTTTTCCTCGCCGTCATCCTGTCTGCGACCACGGCGAACGCTAACGACAAGCCGCTGATCTGGACGCCGGTGAAGAATTCCAGCGATTCCTATGCCATGCGCATGGGCAGCCGCCTGCCGACCGACTGGGAAGCCAGCGCCGGCACCGAGGTCAGCTTCGCCGGTTCCAATCTGGAAAAGGTAACGCGGCCCAACAGACCGGTGAATTTCTGGGGCTCGTTGAAACTGCCCTCCCCGGGCGGCAAGGCTGCGACGAACACCGCCGACGTCAGCGTCAGGCTGAACGGCCTGACCGGCAGCCGCTCGGTTTCCGTGAGCCGGTCGCGCTCGCTGACATTGACGCCGGAATTCGCCGCGCAGCTCGACGATTTCTACACGTTGAACTACGACCATGGCGGCGATCGCCGCATCGACATGCGAACCACCAGTTCCGTCCGCATCCTCTCATCTTCAACAGGCACATCTGTCTTCGCGCGTGGCTCACGCTCGACCCGCGATCAGGAATGGCAGGCGAGCGTCGGCGTGGAGCAGAAGGTGCTGACGGGCATCAACCTCCGCGCCAACCTCGACAACCTTGCAACGCGGCACAAGACGGGCAGCTTCGGCGCCAGTTATGCGCATAAATGGTAGGTTGAAGAGGCGATATGGCCTCAGGCATCCCTTTTTAAGTTTGCGCCGCCCCTCATCCGCCTGCCGGCACCTTCTCCCCGTATAGTGACGGGGAGAAGGAGGAAGCTCCAACGCCGACGCCTCCCTCTCCCGTTCTTTACGGGGAGAGGGAGGGGTGAGGGGCAGCAGCTTCGACAACAGCATCAATTGTTGACGTCTGCGCTCTTATGCCAGCCAGCGCTTGCGGCGCTTGTAGTGCTTCACGTCCTTGAACGATTTCCGCCCCTCGCCGGCAACGCCGAGATAGAATTCCTTGACGTCCTCGTTTTCGCGCAACGCCTGGGCCTCGCCGTCGAGCACGATGCGGCCGGATTCGAGGATATAGCCGTATTTGGCGTAGCGCAGCGCGATGTTGGTATTCTGTTCTGCAAGCAGAAAGGAGACGCCCTGCTCCTCGTTGAGCTTTTTCACGATCTCGAAGATTTCCTCGACCAGCTGCGGCGCAAGCCCCATCGACGGCTCGTCGAGCAGGATCATCTTCGGCTTCGACATCAGCGCCCGGCCGATCGCCGTCATCTGCTGCTCGCCGCCCGAGGTGTAGCCGGCCTGGCTGGTGCGCCGCACTTTGAGCCGCGGGAAATACTCGTAGACGAGATCGAGGTCGGCGCGGATGGCGGCAGCACCATCGCGTCGGGTGAAGGCGCCCGTCATCAGATTGTCCTCAACCGAGAGATGGCCGAAACAGTGCCGGCCCTCCATGACCTGAATGCAGCCGCGCCGCACAAGCTGGTTGGGTGAAAGCGACTGAATCTCGTCGCCTTCGAAGACGATGGTGCCCTTGGTCACCTCGCCGCGCTCGGCGTGGAGCAGGTTGGAAATCGCCTTCAGCGTCGTCGTCTTGCCGGCCCCGTTGGCACCAAGAAGTGCGGTGACGCCGCCCTTCGGCACTGTCAGCGAAACGCCCTTCAGCACGAGGATGACGTGATCGTAGATCACCTCGATGTTGTTGACCGAGAGGATCGGGGTGGCGGGTTCGGACTGCGGTGCGGCGTTGGTCATGCTGGCTCCGGTGGTGAGACTTCCTTCTCCCCTTTCGGGCTCCGAAGGACGGGCCGAGACCTTTGGCTCGACCCGGAGAAGGTAACCCGAAGGGCCGGATAAGGGGCGGCGCTTCCTTCGATGAAGATGGTCAACGTCGGCACAGCCCCTCACCTGTCTGCCGGCATCCTCTCCCCGTAAAAACGGGGAGAGGAAAGCTGTCATTACATCTTGCACTCTTCGTTGATCGGCCAGGGCGCGTTGGCCTCAGCGTATTTCTTCGCCTCGGTCTGAACCAGCGGATCGATCATCTCGGCATCCGCAGTGATATGGTCGGAAACTTTGACGAATTTCGCGCCGTCCCATTGCAGCATCCAGCCGCCGGCATGGCCGGCATGGTTGTTGCAGGCGGTGGAGAACGGCGCGATCATGCCGTCCATGCCGATTGCCTTCAGCGCCGCCTCGTCGAGCTTGAGGTTCTCGAGACCCCAGCGAAGCTGCTCGGCGCTGACCACCTTCGTGTTGAAATGCGCCTGCGCGGCCTTGATGCCTTCGACGGTGAACATCGAGATCAGCACGCCGCGCTGGTAGAACACCCAGTCGAACTCGCCTTCGCCGATTTCGGCCTTCTTGGCGTCGAGGACGTATTTCTTGATATCCTGCATGACCGAGGACTCGGAATGCGGCAGGCTCCACGAGATCGAGCGATAGCCCTTGCCGGCCTCACCAACCGACTTCATGTCGCCGTCATGACCCGACCACCAGATGCCAACGAACTTGTCCATCGGGAACTTGGTCTTGGCAGCTTCGGTGACGGCGCCGACATTCATCGCGCCCCAGCCCCACATCAGCACGAAATCAGGACGCTCGCGGCGGATCTGCAGCCACTGCGCCGACTGGTTCTGCATTTCCTTCACGCCGACCGGAATCGGCAGCAGGGTGAAGCCGTATTTGTCTGCATAGGCCTGAAGCAGTGGGATAGGCTCCTTGCCATAAGGCGCGTCGAGGTGCAGCAGCACGATCTTCTTGCCCTTGAGACTGTCGAGATTGCCCTCCGAAATGTTCTTCAGGATCATCGAGGCGCCGTCCCAATAGGAGGCCGGCGGGTTGAAGGCCCACTGGAACACCTTGCCGTCGGACATTGGCGAGAAGCCGTAGCCCGGCGCCAGGATCGGGATCTTGTCGACATTCGACTTCGGCAGGACCTGCAGGGTGATGCCGGTGGACCAGGGCTGCGTGACGATGCTCGACCCCTTGGTCTTTTCGTAGCACTCGGCACCCTTCTCGGTGTTGTAGCCGGTCTCGCATTCGTCATAGACCAGCTTGACGCCGTTGACGCCGCCATCGCGCTCGTTGAGCATCAGCATGTAATCGCGCTGGCCGTTCATCAGCGGCGTGCCGGTGGCCGCGAACGGCCCGGTGCGATAGGACAGGTTGGTGACATTTACAGCGTCCTCGGCCAAAGCGGGGGACGCGCCAAGCGCCGCCGCAAGAGCGAAGACCGCCGGAAGCAAGGCGGATTTCCTCATAAGTGTCTTCATTGCCATTTCCTCCACGTGGTCGTTTTTCCATGACGGACCGGGGAAACCACCCCCCGTTTTCAACGGCCGCCCCCGCGGCCGCTATTCTGCTATGCCCTTCCCTATCCTCAATGCGGGAAGGGCCAGATGACCAGCTTATCCCGGATGATCGCCCACAGCCTTGCCAGGCCATGCGGCTCGAGGATCAGAAAGCCGATGATGGTCGCCCCCACGATCATTGTATTGAGATGCTCGACCATCGCCGAACTGACCGGTAGGCCAAGCGCGCCCGGCACGAACGAGATCAGCACCGGCAGCGCCACGATCAGCACCGCGCCGAGATAATTGCCGAGGATCGAGCCCATGCCGCCGATGATGACGATGAACAGCACGCGGAACGACAGTGGAATGTCGAACAGCACCGGCTCGGCAGCACCCCGCCACAGGAATACGAACAGCGCACCCGCGACACCGACGATGTAGGATGAAACGGCGAAGGCCGAAAGCTTCGCCTTCATCAGGTTGATGCCGACGAGTTCGGCGGCGATATCCATGTCGCGCACCGATTTCCAGATGCGGCCGATGCGCCCGCGTGTGATGTTGATGGCAAACCACGTGATCAGGCAGACCACGCACAGCACGAAGTAATACTGCACGATCGCCCTGGCGTTTGGCCCGGCCACCGTCAGCCCGAACATGTCGATGTTCGGTACCTGGATCGCGCCCGAGGAATTGTAATTGTAGAGCCAGGCCCATTTCTCGAACAGCCAGACGAGGAAGAACTGGGCGGCGAGCGTGGCGATGGCGAGGTAAAAACCCTTGATGCGCAGGGATGGCAGGCCGAAGGCAACGCCAACCGCTGCCGAGAAGAAGCCCGACAGCGCGATCGCCACGACGATGTTCAGTTCCGGGAAAATCGTGACCAGCTTGTAGCAGGCATAGGCCCCCACCCCCATGAAAGCGCCGGTGCCGAGCGACAACTGGCCGGCATAGCCGGTGAGGATGTTGAGGCCGAGTGCTGCCAGCGCATAGACCAGCACCGGGATCAGCAGCGCGTTGAAGACGAACTCATTGGCGGTTGCCGGCAGGATGACGAAGGCAATGAGCAGGATAAAGCCCAGCAGCCACGCATCCTGCTTCACCGGAAACAGCGCATGGTCTGCATGGTAGGAGGTTTTGAACTGGCCTACGGTGCGGTAGAGCATTTAACCGTTCCTCCTTCGGGCCAACCGAAAAGTGAACCAGATCACCAGAAGTGAAGCTACCGAAAGCACCACGCAGGTAATCATGGTGCTGATAGCGTCACCCGACTGGCTCGAATCCATTCCCAGGGAACGTAAGTCGGACCAAGCAACCAATCCAACAAACAACGAACCCAGCAACATCAGCAACGCGAATCCTATAGGCAACAGATAAGGCACGACGACCTCACACCCGCTCGATAATACGTTCGCCGAACAGGCCCTGCGGCCGGAACAGCAGCACGATGAGTGCGAAAACGAAGGCGAACCAGGTTTCGGTGTTGCCGCCGAGCAGCGGCTGGCCCCAGTAGATCTCGAAAAGCTTTTCCAGAATGCCGATGGCAAGGCCGCCGACGATGGCGCCGAGAACGGATTCCAGCCCGCCCAGCATCAGCACCGGCAGCGCCTTGAAGGCGATGACTTCCAGCGCGAAGGACACGCCGGCCCGCGCGCCCCAGACGATACCTGTGACCAGCGCGATGACCCCGGCGATGAACCACACCAGCACCCAGATGGTCGACAGCGAGATGCCGACCGAAAGGGCGGCCTGATGGTCGTCGCCGAGCGCGCGGATGGCGCGGCCCATCTTGGAGCGGTTGAGGAACAGGATCAGGCCCGCCACCAGCAGGATCGCGCCGACCACCGCCGTCACGTCCTTCTGCTCTATCGAAACGAAGCCGCCGAAGGGCTCGAACTCGATGCTGCCGGTCGGGATGTAAAGCTGCTCGGTGATCATCACCTTGTTTTCGCCGCCGAAGATGATCTCGCCGAAGCCGACGAGAAACAGCGTGATGCCGATGGTGGCCATGAACAGGATCATGTCGGGCTGGTTGACCAGCGGGCGCAGCACCACCCGCTCGATGACCACTGCCAGGATGAACATGACGAGCAGCGTCAGCGGGACGGCAAGCAGCGCCGGTACGCCCTTTTCATGCAGGCCGACCAGCGTGAGTGCGGCGAACACCACCATGATGCCCTGCGCGAAATTGAAGATGCGCGACGATTTGTAGATGAGCACGAAGCCGAGCGCGATCAGCGCATAGAGCACGCCGGCGACGAGGCCCTCCCAAAGCACCTGCAGCAGAAAATCCGGCGCGCCGGCCATGTCGGCAAATGGTTTGACGAGAATGGAATTCAGGAAATCCATGGTGTCAGTTTTTCCTTTGCCCGGTAGCCGGCGCGCCGTTGATGCAAATTACCCCGCCAGATGCGGGAACAGGCCGAGAAGGCCGATGACGATGAGGTAGAACGCGACGATGTAGTTGAGCAGGCGCGGCATCACGAGGATGAGCACGCCGGCGATCAGCGAAACCAGTGGGGTGATGGCAAGCGTCGAGATGGTCATTTCGATTTCCTTTCAATGCGCGACACCGAGATAGGCGTCGATAACGTTCTGGTTGGACTTCACGGCATCGGGTGTGCCGTCGGCAATCTTCTTGCCGTAATCCAGAACGACGACGCGGTCAGAAAGGTCCATGACGACGCCCATATCGTGCTCGATCAGCGCAATCGTGGTGCCGCGCTGCCGGTTCACATCGATTATGAAGCGGCTCATGTCCTCCTTCTCTTCAAGGTTCATGCCGGCCATCGGCTCGTCGAGCAGCAGCAGCGACGGCTCCATGGCAAGCGCCCGGCCAAGCTCGACGCGTTTCTGCAGGCCGTAGGGCAGCTTGCCGACCGGCGTGCGGCGGATGTGCTGGATTTCTAGGAAGTCGATGATCTCCTCGACCTTTTCGCGATGCTCGATTTCCTCGCGCAGCGCCGGACCATGCCAGAACATCTGCCAGAACAGGTTGCGCTTCATCATCACCGAGCGGCCGGCCATGATGTTGTCCAGCGTCGACATGCCCTTGAACAGCGCCACGTTCTGGAAGGTGCGGGCGATGCCCTGCCGCACCGCGTGATGCGGCTTCATCGCCCGCCGCTCCTCGCCGCGAAAGACGATGGTGCCCTTCTGCGGCGTGTAGAAGCCGTTGATGACATTGAGCATCGAGGTCTTGCCGGCACCGTTGGGGCCGATGATGGCGCGGATTTCGCCCTTGCGGACATTGAACGAAATATCGGTGATCGCCTTCACGCCGCCGAAGGACAGCGAGACGTTCTTCACGTCCATCAGGAGGTCGCCGGCGGGAATGCCGTCGTCCGGGGCGACAATGATCAGCGGTTCGGCGCGTGAGTTCATTCCGCGGCCTCCCTGACTGGTTGCACGGCCGGATAGACCTTGGCATCCATGATGCGGACGGTGGCGCGCACGATGCCCTTGCGGCCGTCCTCATAGGTCATGTCCGTCTCGATGAATTTCTCCGTCGAACCGTCATAGAGCGCGGCAATCAGCGGCGCGTAGCGCTCGGAGACGAAGGCGCGGCGCACCTTCAGCGTGCGGGTCAGCTCGCCATCGTCGGCATCGAGTTCCTTGTGCAGCACCAGAAACCGCTTGATCTGCGCTCCCGCCATCATCGGCTCTTTCGAAAGCCGCAGATTGGTCTCGTCGACGTGCTTGGCGATTATCTCATAGACTTGGGGATGGCCGGCCAGCTCCTGATAGGAGGCATAGGCGATGTTATTGCGCTCGGCCCAGTTGCCGACGGCCTGAAGGTCAATGTTGAGGAAGGCTGCCGTGAAATCCTGCCCATGTCCGAAGGCCACCGCCTCCTTGATGTTGGGGAAGAATTTCAGCGTGTTCTCGATGTATTTCGGCGCAAACAGCGCGCCCGAGGTGAGCTTGCCGACATCCTTGGCGCGGTCGATAATCTTGAGCTGGCCGTCGGTATCAAAGAAGCCGGCATCGCCCGTCTTGACGTAACCGTCCTCGGTCAGCGTCTCGGCAGTCGTGTCGTCCTGCTTGAAATAGCCGGAGAACATGCCGGGCGAGCGGAACTGCACCTCGCCGGCGTCCGAGATGCGGAGATCAACATTGGGCGCGGCCGGCCCGACCGTATCGGCGCGCACCTGGCCATCCTTCTGCGCGGTGACATAAAGGAAGGCTTCGGTCTGGCCGTAGAGCTGCTTCAGATTGATGCCGAGCGAGCGGAAGAAGGAAAACAGGTCCTGCCCGATCGCCTCGCCCGCCGTATAGGCGACGCGGATGTTGGAAAGGCCGAGCACATTGCGCAGCGGCCCGTAGATGAAGAATTTTCCCAGCGCATAGGACGCTCGCCCCGAGAGCGGCACCGGACGGTTTTCCAGTATCGCCTCGCCATATTTCTTGGCCACGCCGATGTAATGCGAGAACAGCTTGCGCTTGAGCCAGCCGGCATCCTCCATGCGGATCGTGACGCTGGTGAGCAGGCTTTCAAAAATGCGCGGCGGCGCGAAATAGAAGGTCGGCCCGATCTCGCGCAAATCCTGCGCCACGGTCTCCGCACTTTCCGGGCAGCACATGCAGAAGCCGGACGTATAGCCCTGCGCGTAGTTCAGGTAGTGGTCACCGACCCACGCCAGCGGCAGATAGGCGAGCACGCTGTCCCGTTCCGACAGGCGGTCGAACTCGGCCGTGTCGCGCGCGGCGTTGACGGCGTTTACCGCCTTGATCATCACGCCCTTGGAGCGCCCGGTCGTGCCTGACGTGTAGAGCATGATCGAGATGTCATCGCCGCTCGCCGTGCGGATCGTCTTCTCCCAGCGCCCGGCAAGGCCGGCATCGGCCTTCATCAACGCCTCGCCCTTCTCCTGAACCGCGGAGAAGGCGTGCAGTCCGGCCGGGCTGTAGTCGCGCAAGCCGCGCGGCTCGTCATAGATGATCTCGGCGAGCTGCGGGATCTTGTCGGCAAAGGACTGGATCTTGTCGACCTGCTCCTGATCCTGCACGACGGCGAAGCGTACGCCGGCATGGTCGAGCACATAGGCCATCTCTTCGGCCACCGCATCGGCATAAACCGGCACCGGCACGGCACCCAGCGATTGCGCAGCGGCGAATGTCCAGTAAAGGCGCGGCCGGTTGGTGCCAATCACCGCGATCCGTTCGCCATGTTTCAGGCCAAGCGCCTGGAGGCCGAGCGCGAAGGCGCGGATTTCGGCAAGTTGCTCGGCCCAGCTCCAGCTTTGCCAGATACCATAGTCCTTGTGGCGCATGGCGGGGCGGGCACCGAACCGTTCCGCATTGCGCAGAAGGTATTTCGGGAATGTATCAAGAACCATGTCGGCGGCGGAAACCGTCGCAACCATGATCAAGCTCCTCCCAGTTCCGCGTTTTCAGCGGTTGTGGAAGGCATCATGGCATCAAGCAGTGCTGCGGCAAATCCCCAAATAGACTCAGAGAAACCGGATGCGCGCGTTTGCGGCTGGATGGTCTTCCCGGCTGGCGGCCAAGGCTTGATCAAACGCTTCTCCTCCCAGGAGCGCGGGTATGTTCCCGCTGCTCGAAAAACCTCCGCCCGAAGTTGGCGCGGCTTCTTCTTCATTGTGGTCAGCGTATTCCCGAATCGTCTCGCCGATCAACGCGCCCCTTGACAGACAGGCCGGCAGATTGTCTCTTGAATGCGCGGCCTGTGTGCCCGCCCCTCTTCCTGACAATCTAGCCGATCTTCAAACCGCGATCTCAGGCGCCGTAATCGCCGAGCCTTTCGGCGTCGGCAACGATCACCCGGCTGTGCTCGACGGTCACGAGCCCTTCATCCGCCAGCACCTGCAAGCTGCGATTGGCGACGGGGCGAGAGACGCCGGCAAGCAGCGCCAGTTCTTCCTGCGTGATCTCGACGACGCCCTTTACATCAGGGCAGAGCACCGGGTTGCACAGCCACGACAAATGGCGTGCCACGCGCGCCTTCGGATCGAGGAGGCGCTCATATTCGGTCGAGGCGATGAACTGCGCCAGGCGCTCGTTCAGCAGCCGCACCAGGAAACGGTTGAAGCCGACGCTGTTTTCATAAAGCCAGAAGAAGGTGGCGCGGTTCATCATCAGGAGATGCGTGTCGCGGATCGCCACCAGATCGTATTTGCGCGGCTCGTCCTTCAGCACCGAGCCTTCGCCGAACCAGCCTCCGGCACCGATGCCTGCGAAGGTGATCGCCTTGCCGCTGCGGGCAATGGAACTCATCTTGACGAGGCCGGTGACCGCGCCGGTCCAGTAGTCCAGCCGGTCGCCGCGATGGCAGAGATAGCTGCCCTTGGAAAAATTTCGCTCGGAAACCCCGCGCAGTGCCCGCTCCACCTCGTCGCCGGCAAGTTCGCGCGCCCAGACTGTGGCACGGACAAGGTCGCTTCTGCTGTTCATCGATTCCCTTGGCTGGAGAATGCTCGGCCTCGGCAAAGTTATGAACGGGCGTTCCGGCGATGGCAAGGCGAGGTAAATGCCCCGCCCCTCAGGCCGCGTCGCGGAAATACTTCGCCGTCGGCAGAATGGTCAGCGGGCCAAGCTCCCCTTGAGGCGGGTTGCCGAACATCAGGCGCTGCTCCATTGGCGTCGACCGGAAGAACGGAAACCGCTTGAAGGACTCTTCCTGGATAGCCAGCACATCGGCCTGGTAGAGCAGCGCGAAACAGTTGATGACACCGCCATAGGGCCGCTCTTCGCCGATGGGCCGCGAGTGATAGATGCGCTTGTAGAATGCCGCGTGGTCCTCGCGAATCATCGAGATGCAATATGGCGCGTTGAAGTGAAAACACGCCATGCCGGCAAGGCGCAGCGTCAGATAAGGAATCTGCGGAAAGACGCGCGACCACTCACGGTCGGCCGCGAACCGGCTCGGGTCGATGAAGCTGTCGCCGGCCGCGATCCGCGGCAGAAGCACGTCCGGGTAAACCGACGTCGACGGCGACTGGGGGCATTCAGCCGAGACGTGGTGAAGCCTGATCGTTGAGACGAGATGCCCGTCTATGTAGACGCCGAAACGCTGGCAGTTGGGAAGGTCGTCGAAGGGATCGTGGACGATGTGGTCCGGGTTCTCGGCCACCAGATCGGCAAGCCGGTACGACGCATAACGAAGACGATAAATGTCTTCGAGGTCTTCGCCCTTGTCGCAGCGACGATATTCCGTTCTTTCCAAAAGGGCGGACACATTGCGTGCAAATGCCGAAACATTGTCACCCGCAACCTGTCCGTCGTTTGGCTGGCCATCCGCAGCCGCCTTCACATCCATGCTGTATTTCCCCGTAGCCGCCTACCCCGAAAAGATTAGGGCAGCACCGGGGTATATCAAAGATCAAAATGTAAACGAAGCCGTTTACCAGTTGTTAAGGTTAACGGTGCGGGTGTCCATAATCGCCCGGAAACCGATGCGGTCAGGCTTGCGAGCCGCGGTTGGCTGCCTTGATTTCGCTGGCAAACGGCCAGACCGTGTTGGACATCGTCTCGATGCCGGAAGCGGTCAGCGCAGAGCCGAACAGGAAGCCCTGCACCAGGTCGGGCTTGACCGAATGCGCCAGGATTTTCAGCTGCTCGAAGGTCTCCACGCCCTCGACAGTCACGGCAAGGCCGAGCGGCCGCGACAGGTTGACGATGCCCTTCAGCAGTTCCAGCGAGCGCTTGTTCTGTGTCACGTCGATCAGGAAGCTGCGATCGATCTTGACCTTGTCGAGCGGCAGCTTGTGCAGGTAGCTCAGGCTCGAATAGCCGGTGCCGAAATCGTCCAGCGCGATCCGCACACCAAGTTGCTTGATCTCTTCGATGTACTGGCGGGTAAGCGACTTGTCATCGAGAAGTGCCGTCTCGGTCACCTCGATCTCCAGCCGTTGAGCGGCAAGCCCGGAAGATGCAAGTGCTGTGCGCACCTTCTCGACGACATCACGGTTGCGGAAGTCCTTCGCCGAGAGGTTGACCGAAACGCGGAGTTGTTTCGGCCATTTGGCGCACTCGCCGCAAGCCGTATTCAGCACGAACGTGCTGATGTCTGAAATGATGCCCATCTCTTCGGCGAGCGGAATGAAGACTGACGGCGAGACGGGACCGAGATCGGGATGGTTCCAGCGGCACAGCGCCTCGCAGCTTGCGATCCGCATCGTATCCATCGACACGATGGGCTGGAAAACGACGCGCAAATCCCTGGCTTCCACGGCGCTGCGCAGATCGGCTTTCATCATCTGCTTGTCGCGGAAGGCCGCATCCATTGCCGATTCGAACAGCCGCCAGCCGTTCTTGCCGAGTTCCTTTGCCTTGTACATGGCAAGGTCGGCCTTGACGATCATCGTGTCGACATCGCTGTCCTTCACCTTCGCCAGAACCGCGCCGCCGCTTGCCTGGATGCGCAGGACATGGCCCGCCACGTCGACATCGCCCTGCAGGCCTGCAAACAGATCGTCCAGCATGCCGGCAAGATGGCTCTCATCCTCGACCCGGTCGAAGAACACCATGAATTCGTCGCCGCCAAAGCGGCTCACCTTAACGCCCTCGGTTGCCACGGCCGACAGCTTTTCGGCCACAGCATAGATGAGCCCGTCGCCGATCGGGTGGCCGAGCGTGTCGTTGACGCTCTTGAAATCGTCGAGATCGAGAACCGCAAGGCCACACAGCCTTTCGCGGTCGCCGGCCGCCATGAACTCGCCGACCAGCTCATGGAAATAGGCGCGGTTCGGCAAGCCGGTCAGGCTGTCATAACGGGCCATGGACCGGATCTTCTCTTCCGCTTCCACGCGCTGCGACACATCCTCGAAGGTGATGACACCGAGATCCTGGTTGCCCTCGCGTGCCGAGAATTCATAGTGCTGCCCGTTCGAAAACGAAACGAGGACCTTGCGGTCCCGGCCTTCACGCAGCGCCCGCGTCAGCTGCGCCTCGATGTAACGGCAATCTTTCGGAGCGAGCATGCCGCCCGCCACGCCACGCTGAAGCAGTGAATGGACGGAACGGCCAAGAAGCGCATCCGGGGACTGAAGCGACATCAGGTGTGCGGCTTCGGCGTTCGCCACCACCACCTTGCCATTCGGCCCGAGCATCACCAGGCCATGCGACATGGTGTTCAGCGCCCGGTTGAAGCGCTCCGCCAGCAGATTGGCCTTCTTCTCCTCTGAGAGCGCGGTCAGCAGCACCTCGCGAACGATTTCGGCAAACTTCCTGATGGCAAAGAAGAACGGCGCCGACAGAAGGCCCAGAATGATGTGATAGACGTCACCGCGCAGCAGGAAACCCAGCGAGATCGGCCAGGTTGCCGCCACGATCTGGAACATGACCAGGCGCGGCGAACCGTAGTTGCGCCCCGCAATCGAGGTTGCCGAGGCGAGCGTCACCGCAACCGCTGCGATTTCGGCGAACTGGTCGTGCGCCAGATAGATGCCGGCAAAGCAGAAGAAGCCCAGCGCCGAGGCGTGCAGGACACCCCAGAATATGTAGACGTTCTCGCGCTTGTGCGCCTCGACGGCATCCGTGAGTGCAGGCGCGTTGCGATACTTCTGGATGCTGATAAGCCGCAGGAAACCAATCGCCACGATCGCCAGCGCGATGCCCAGATAGAGCTTGTCGTCTGTCTTGAAGTAGACCATGACGGCAAGCAGAGCTTGCGCGACGACACCGATGCCGAGAGTCAGGCCGTCACGGAACAGCGTCTCTACAAACGAAATGTAGACGTCGACCGGAATCTCGTTTTTTCTTTTTATAGCCACGCCTGCACCCGTTTTTCGGGAGCTTAGCAATGGCATATTCGCCTTAAGAAAGACTTATTGGAAAGCATCGGAACACTGAAAACAATAGGGAAAATGGCCTTTAGTACAGGGCATGAAAAGACACTGGACCAGAAAGAAAAAATCATTCCGCTGCCTGTAGAACAGTGTCTATCCGCGCTCCTGTGAAACGCTCTACAAGTCTTTCCCGCTCACCCGCGGCCTTTGTTGCACTGGCGGCTTTGACATGACCATAGCCACGGATGAGTGCGGGCACGGAAGCAAGTGCAGTCGCCGCTTCGATCTTCTCCGCAACGAGTGAGGTCCCTATCAGGTCGAGATCGCGCTCATACCGGGCGAGCAGGTCGCGTTCCATTCGGCGCTCCGCGGTGTAGCCGAAAACATCCAGCGGCGAGCCGCGCAGTCCCTTCAGCCCGGCGAGGATACGAAAGCCTTTCATCATCCAGGGGCCGAAGCTCGACTTGCGCGGTTTTCCATCGGTCGTGCGCCGTCCCATGATCGGCGGCGCCAGATGGAATTCGAGCCGGTCGTAGTCCTGGAACTGCTTGGTCAGCTGCCGCAGGAACGAGCCGTCGGTGTAGAGCCGGGCGACCTCGTATTCGTCCTTGATCGCCATCAGCTTGAACAGGTTTCTCGCGGCGGCCTCCGTCACCACGGTCGAGCCTTGGGACGCCTTGGCCTCAGCTGCCCGGAGCGCTGCGATGCGGTCATGATAGCGACGCGCATAGGCAGCGTTCTGATAGGCGGTGAGGAATTCGACGCGGCGCACGATGATATCGTCGAGCGTCTCGGCGATTTCGCGCTTTCCGCCGGCCTGGCTGACCAGCTCGCGCACGAATTCCGGCTCGTGCGCTGCGCGGCGGCCCCAGCGGAAGGCCGCGATGTTCATCGCGACTGCCTCGCCGTTGAGTTCGATCGCCTTCTCCACCGCGTCGGCCGACAGCGGAAGGCCGCCATGCTGAAAGCCGAAGCCGAGCATGAACATGTTGGCGCCGAGCGAATTGCCAAACAGAGCCGTTGCCGTGCGGGTGGCATCGAAGAAATGCGCGTGATTATCGCCTGCCGCTTCGCGGATCACCTTCTTCAGCCGCTCGGTCGGAAGCGAGAAATCGGCCGAGCGGGCGAATTCGCCGGGCATGATCTCAGCCGTGTTGGCAACGAAGATCGTGTGCCCCTCGCGCACGGCAGCCAGCACCTTCTTAGCGCCGGAAACGACGAGGTCGCAGCCCAGGATCAGATCGGCCTTGCCGGCCGATACGCGGATGGCGTTGATATCCTCAGGAGTCTTGGCGATGCGCACATGCGTGAAGACCGAGCCGCCCTTCTGCGCCAGGCCGGCCATGTCGATCATGCCGCAGCCCTTGCCTTCGAGATGGGCTGCCATGCCGAGGATCGCGCCGACCGTGACGACGCCGGTGCCGCCGACGCCATCGATGATCGAGGACCAGCCCTGATCGATCGGGAACTGTTTTGGCTCCGGCACACCGGTCAGCGGATCGGATTTGCCGGCGATGCCTTCGGCCTTGCGGATCTTGGCGCCGTGCACCGTCACGAAAGACGGGCAGAAACCGTTGACGCAGGAAAAGTCCTTGTTGCAGCTCGACTGGTCGATCCTGCGCTTGCGGCCGAACTCGGTTTCCACCGGCTGGATCGAGACGCAGTTGGACTGCACGCCGCAATCGCCGCAGCCTTCGCAGACCAGCTCGTTGATGATGACGCGCTTGTCCGGATCGGGAAACGTGCCGCGCTTACGGCGGCGGCGCTTCTCGGCCGCGCAGGTCTGATCGTAGAACAGCACGGAGACGCCCTTGACGTCGCGCAGTTCGCGCTGCACCAGATCGAGGTCGTCGCGGTGATGGATCGTGGCGCCCGCCGGGAACTCGACATGGCCTGCATATTTGCCCGGCTCGTCGGTGACGACGGCTATGCGATCGACGCCTTCCGCCCGCACCTGCCGGGCGATCATTTCGACGGTGAGATTGCCCTCATGCGGCTGGCCGCCGGTCATGGCGACCGCGTCGTTGTAGAGGATCTTGTAGGTGATGTTGGCGCTTGAGGCCAAAGCGAAGCGCAGCGCCAGCGTGCCGGAATGATTGTAGGTGCCGTCGCCGAGGTTCTGAAAAATATGGTCGCGCTTGGAGAACGGCGCCTGGCCGACCCACTGCGCACCCTCCCCGCCCATGGCGGTGAAGCCGACGGTCGAGCGGTCCATCCACAGCGCCATGAAATGACAGCCGATACCGGCGGCTGCGATCGACCCGTCAGGCACCTTGGTCGAGGAATTGTGCGGGCAGCCCGAGCAGAAGAACGGCGTGCGCGAGCCGACATCCTGCGTGTCGGCCAGCATCGCCTGAAACTGCTTCAGCCGGCTGACCTTGGCGGCGATCTCTTCCGAAGGGCCGATGGTCTTCAGGATGCGCTCGCCAAGCGCTATGGCGATATCGTTGGGGTCGAGCGCGCCCTTGGCCGGGAACAGCCAGTCGCCGCGTTCGTCCTTCTTGCCGATCACGGTCGGGTGCATGGCGGTGTTGTAAAGGTTCTCGCGCACCTGCACTTCGATCAGCGAGCGCTTTTCCTCAACCACGATGACCGTTTCCAGCCCGCGCACGAAATCGGCGATGTGCTCGAGATCGAGCGGCCACGGGCAGCCCACCTTGAACAGCCGCACCCCGATCTCGTTGGCGCGCTTCTCGTCAATGCCGATGTCATCCAGCGCCTGGCGTACGTCGAGATAGCTCTTGCCGACGGTGATGATGCCGATCTTCGCATTGCGCCCGCCGGAGTAGACGGTGTGGTTCAGCTTGTTGGCAAGGATGAAGGCCGAGGCCGCCGCGCGCTTGTACTCATGCAGCCGCGCTTCCTGCCCAAGCTGGTCGAGCTCGTTGCGGATGTTGAGCCCGCCCGGTGGCATGTCGAATTCGGGGATGACGATGTTCAGCCGGTCGAGCGACGCGTCGACCGAGGCCGTGGATTCGATGTTGTCCTTGACGCATTTGATCGCCGCCCAGGTGCCCGCAAAACGCGACATCGCATAGCCGTAGAGCCCATAATCGATCAACTCCTGCACGCCGGCCGGATTGAGGATCGGCATCATCGTGTCGACAAAGAGGAACTCGGTGGCATGGGCATTGGTCGAGGATTCGGCGTTGTGGTCATCACCCATCAGCGCCAGCACGCCGCCATGCTTGGACGAGCCGGCGAGATTGGCGTGGCGGAAGACATCGCCGGACCGGTCGACGCCCGGTCCCTTGCCGTACCAGAGCGAGAACACGCCGTCATATCTGCCTTCGCCGAGCAGTTCCGCCTGCTGCGTGCCCCAGACGGCAGTGGCAGCCAGTTCCTCGTTGAGCCCAGGCTGGAAGACGACATCGGCCTGCTTGAGCTGGTCCTTGGCTTTCCAGAGCTGGAGATCGAGACCGCCGAGCGGCGAGCCGCGATAACCCGAAACGAAACCCGCGGTGTTCAACCCGGCGCGGCGGTCGCGCTCGCGCTGCATCAGCAGCATGCGGATGACGGCCTGCGCACCCGACAGGAAGATGCGTTCCTTGCCAAGATCGAACTTGTCGTCGAGGGCAACGTCGTGAAGGGTCATCAGGCAGTTCCTCTGCGGAAGCGGTCGCGATTCGGGGCCGCTAACGTCGAGACAGATGACTAACTGTTTCCTCCCTTGGAGGCGAGGTCAAACGAAAAGCGCCACATTCCAAAAACAACAACAGCAGCGATAAATCTCTGGCAATCCTCGACAAAAGATTGCTCGGCCATCTCTGGGAACGCATGAAAATTTCGTGATCGAATCCGACGTCAGCTCGATGCCGGGCAGGTTACGCCGCGCCCGCCGGGCAGCTTCCCGTCAGGATGACCAGCCAGTTCGGGATTTGGCTTATAACCCGGCCCCACCACCAGCGGCTTGTCGGGCAGCATGCTCTGGTCCTGAGACGAGACCATCGTGGTTTCGATCCCCTGCAGCAGCGCGCCACCCGCGCCCTCGATGCGGATCGCCACCTTGTAGGGCTTGTCCTTGACGAGGCATTCCAGTGGTGGGCTTTCGAGCGTCACCTTCTGGTGATTGGGAAAGAGCTTTTGGGTAACCACGATAGGCTCGCCGCCGGCCGGGTTGTCCAGCGTCATCACCGCGGTCTCGCCTTCGGAAATCGGCTGCAACGGCACGAGGTTGACCAGATAGGTCACCTTGGCCTCCCGGTAGTTGAAGACGACGAGCCGACCGGAAAGCTCGAAAAGCGCGTCCTTACCGCTATCGCGGCAGGCAACGAGTGCTGCCGGCAGCAGCAGAAGCGCGCAAGCAAGGCGCAGTCGCTCAAGCATGGGAAATCTCCTCCGGACCGCCCTTGCGGCGGTGATAGTGGCGTTTTGCCTTCTGGCGGTTGCCGCACACCGCCATGTCGCACCACATGCGGCTGCCGTTGCGGCTCCTGTCGAGAAACAGCCAGTTGCAATTCGGGCAGACCCGCAGTCGCCTGACGTTTTCGTTCGACAGCAGCGACAGCGCCGAAACGGCAAGTGCAGCCTCGAAAGCCAGTGGCGCAGCGGCATTGCCGAAGGGCCTTGCCTGCCCGCCGATTTTTTCGTCATGACCTGCCAGCCCGTCGGCGCAGGCGCGCAGGAAATCGGGCAGACCCGCCGTTGAAACCTCCCCCTGCACCGCCGCATCACGAAACAGCCGGTCAGTCGTCTCGCGGATGGCAAGCACGGTCGGCAGGATCGCCAGGGGTTCTGGCGCGACCAGCGTCCGCGCGCTGAGCTCGGCGGCGCGAAAGCCGGAAGCTGCGGCGGCAAACCGCGGCAGCTCCGCCGCATCCTCGAAACGGTCGAAACTGCGCGCCGGATCGCCGCGATGAACGACCGTGTTGGTGACGTCGAGCGCCAAAACGCCGCCGGAAAATCGATGCCGGGTCCAGAAAATGGTCATCCCTCAAATCTAACTGTTAAATCGCCTTTGACAAGTTAGATTTTCAGGCGCAGTTTTCGTTCAGGCCGCCCCGGTCGCGGCCACTGGATGACGCATGCTCTATTTTCTCCAGCAAGCGCTGAACGGCCTGCATATCGGCGCGATCTACGCGCTGCTCGCCTTCGGCTATGCACTGATCAATGGCGTGCTGCACCGGACGAACCTCGCCCATGGCGCGATCTTCGCCTTTTCCGGCCAGACCATGATCCTCGTCGCGGTGTATGGCTGGCAGGTGCTGTGGCTGACCTTGCCGGCAACCATCGCGGTGGCGATCATTGCAGCGCTGGCCTATGCAGCGCTGATCGGCATGGTCCTTTCGCGCAACGTGTTCGAACCCTTGGCCGACCGTTCGCCCAACACGATCGTCGCCGCCACGCTCGGCGTTTCGATCGTGCTGATGGAGCTTTCGCGCATCGCCGCCGACACGCATGACTTCTGGCTACCGCCGCTCCTGTCGACGCCGATCGTCTTCACCGAGAGCGGCGGCTATCAGGTCACGCTCACCGTCATGCAACTTCTCAACTGCCTGATAATCCTCGCCACGCTCGCCGCCGCCGGCCTCGTCCTTGCCCGCTCTCAGTTCGGGCGCGAGTGGCGCGCCGTCTCCGATGACCCGGCTGCAGCCGCCCTGTGCGGCGTCGATGCCCGCCGCGTGTTCCGCGCCACGGTGCTGGTCGGCGCGGTCACCGCAGCGCTCGCCGGCATTCTCGCAGCACTTTACTTCGGCAATATCGGTTTTGGCAGCGGTCTGGTCTTCGGCCTGAAGATCCTCTTCGTCACCGCCATCGGCGGCTACCATGCACCAACCCGCGCGGCACTCGGTGCATTCGCCTTCGGCATCGCCGAGTCGCTGTGGTCGGGCTATTTCCCGATCGAGTGGCGCGACGCCTGGATGTTCGCGCTGCTGGCCGCAGTGCTGGTGCTGCGCATGGCCGGCCAGGAAACGCAGAAAACCGCCCAGCCCTGACCCATCGGAAGTTCTACAACTTTCGTTGCATTCGTGTCCCGGAACGCGGGATTTCCACAATGCTTGGCATAATCCGTACCGAGTCGTGCACCATCCGTTGTTGACGCCGCCCCGCCTGTCAGCCTACCGATGAAAGCCAGATGCGCCATCAAGCCCGGGAAACGGGCGATGGCCGAAAGCTTATTGAGGGAGGAGATCGCATGGCAGGGCTAATCGCTCTATCCAGAGCCATCGACCGCATGAACGAAGTCGTCGGCAGATGGGTCTCGTGGCTCATTCTGCTTGCGGTGCTGGTCAGCGCCGGCAACGCCATCATTCGCAAGACATTCAACATGTCGTCGAATGCCTGGCTGGAATTGCAATGGTATCTTTTCGGCGCGGCATTCCTGCTCGCCGCCGCTTACACGCTGAAGCAGAACGAACACATCCGCATCGACATCGTCTACGGCATGTTCTCGCGCCGCAAGCAGCATTGGATCGACCTGTTCGGGCATGTCTTCTTCCTGATGCCCTTCGTCCTCCTGATGATCTTCTATTTCGTGCCCTATGTGAGCCTGTCCGTCCGCAACGGCGAAATGTCGTCCAGCGCCGGCGGCCTCATCATCTGGCCGGCCAAGGCGATGCTGTTGATCGGCTTCCTGCTGCTCGGCTTCCAGGGCATTTCCGAGATCATCAAGAAGATCGCAATCATGCGCGGCGACATGGATGATCCAACACCGTTCATATCGGCTCATGAGGCAGCTGTTGCCGAAGGCGAAGCATTGGCGAAAGAGGTGCAAAAGTGATCCACTTCATCGCCGAGAACATGGCGCCGATCATGTTCTTCTGCCTCATCATCTTCCTGCTGCTGGGGTATCCCGTCGCTTTCTCGCTGGCCGCGAACGGCCTGCTGTTCTTCTTCATCGGCGTGGAACTCGCGCCGTACTCCAGCGGCTCGATCAACCTTTCCTGGCCTCTGCTCTATGCCATGCCCGAACGATTATGGGGGGTGATGTCGAACGACACATTGCTCGCCATCCCCTTCTTCACCTTCATGGGCATCGTGCTCGAACGCTCCGGCATGGCCGAGGATCTGCTCGACACGATCGGCCAGCTTTTCGGCCCGATTCGCGGCGGCCTCGCCTATGCGGTGATCTTCGTCGGCGCTCTGCTGGCGGCGACCACCGGCGTTGTGGCGGCCTCCGTCATCGCCATGGGCCTTATCTCGCTGCCGATCATGCTGCGCTATGGCTATGACCGCCGCGTCGCGTCCGGCGTCATCGCGGCATCGGGAACGCTGGCGCAGATCATCCCACCGTCGCTGGTGCTGATCGTTCTGGCCGACCAGCTCGGCCGCTCGGTCGGCGACATGTACAAGGGCGCGCTGATCCCCGGTCTGGTGCTGACCGGGCTCTACGTTCTCTACATCTTGCTGATGTCGATTTTCCGGCCGAAATCCATGCCGGCGCTGCCGCTCGAGGCGCGCACGCTCGGCCATGGCGTCACCTCATTGGCTGTCGCACTGGTCGCTGCGGCGGCCGTGGCCTACGTTTCCCATGTGCTGCTCACGCCAACCCTTGGCGTCGATGCAGACATCTGGGGCGCGGTCGTCGGCATCATTCTCATCTATATCTTCGCCATCATTGACCGGGCGATGAACCTCAACATCATGTCGAGGCTGGCCCAGCAGGTCATCATCGTGCTGATCCCGCCACTGGCGCTGATCTTCCTAGTGCTGGGCACGATCTTCCTCGGCATCGCCACGCCGACGGAAGGCGGCGCCATGGGTGCCGTTGGCGCGCTGATCATGGCGGCGGCGAAAGGCCGTCTGTCAATGGAAGTCATCAAGCAGGCACTGGCGGCAACGACGCGGCTCTCGTCCTTCGTGCTGTTCATCCTCATCGGCGCGCGCGTCTTCTCGCTCACCTTCTATGGCGTCAACGGCCATCTCTGGGTCGAGCACCTGCTGACCTCGCTGCCCGGCGGCGAACTCGGCTTCCTGATCGTTGTCAATGTGCTGGTGTTCTTCCTGGCCTTCTTCCTCGATTTCTTCGAACTGGCCTTCATCATCGTGCCGCTGCTGGCGCCGGCGGCCGACAAGCTCGGCATCGACCTGATCTGGTTCGGCGTTCTGCTCGGCGTCAACATGCAGACCAGCTTCATGCATCCGCCATTCGGCTTCGCGCTGTTCTACCTGCGGTCGGTGGCGGCCAAGGTGCCCTATCTCGACAAGGTCACCGGCAAGCGCATGCAGCCAGTCACCACCGGCCAGATCTACTGGGGCGCGGTGCCGTTCGTCTGCATCCAGGTCATTATGGTCGGGCTGGTCATCGCCTTCCCGCAGATGGTCATGCACTACAAGGGGCCGGTGGTTGATCCAAATTCCATCCAGATAAAGATGCCGGACATGCCGGGTCTCGGTGGAGGCGGGCTCGGCCTGCCGCCACTCGGTTCACCGCCGCCTGCGGGCGGCACCGCTCCGGCGAACCCTACGCCGCCGGCCAACGACCTGTCGAAGCCGCCGAGCTTCAACTGATCGGCAAGGAGCCCGGCCAACGCGCCGGGCTCTTTCTTTGCAGATGCAGGCAACAAAAAACCCCGGAACGATCGTTCCGGGGTTTTCTTTGAGGTCAGGTTCCTGCGATCAGAGCTTGCCGTTGCGCTGCTGGATCATCATGAACGTATCGTAGTTGTATTCGGCGATCTGCGCCCAGAGGTAGTGCTCCTTGCGGAAGTCCTTGATCGAATCCCAGATCTTCTTGAAGGCCGGGTTGCTCGCTTCCATCTCGGCATAGACCTCGTTGGACGCATTGAAGCAGGCTTCAAGGATTTCCGGGCTGAACGGGCGCAGCTGCGCGCCGCCGGCAACCAGCCGCTTGACGGCCGGCGGGTTCAGGAAGTCGTATTTCTGCAGCATGTTAGCGTCCGCAGCTTGCGAAGCGGTGTGCAGCAGCGACTTGTAGGCCGGCGTAAGCTCTTCATACTTGGCCTTGTTGTAGAGGAAATGGACCGTCGGGCCGCCTTCCCACCAGCCGGGATAGTAGTAGTAGGGCGCGACCTTCTGGAAGCCGAGCTTCTCGTCGTCGTAGGGGCCAACCCATTCGGCAGCATCGATCGTGCCCTTTTCCAGCGCCGGATAGATGTCGCCGCCGGCGAGCTGCTGCGGCACGACGCCGAGCTTCTCGAGAACCTTGCCGGCAAAACCACCAACGCGGAACTTCAGGCCCTTGAGGTCTTCGACCGAATTGATCTCCTTGCGGAACCAGCCGCCCATCTGCACACCGGTGTTGCCGCCCGGCAGGCCGAACAGGCCCTGCGTGCCGAGGAACTCGTTGAACAGGTCGATGCCGCCGCCATGATAGTGCCAGGCGTTGATGCCGCGCGCATTGAGCGAGAACGGCACGGCAGCACCCAGCGCCCATGTGGGGTCCTTGCCCCAGTAATAATATGCCACCGTGTGGCAGGCTTCGACCGTACCGGCAGAGGTTGCATCCGCGGCCTGCAGGCCCGGCACGAGTTCACCCGCCGCGAAGGGCTGGATGGTGAAGTTTCCGTCGGTCGCTTCCGACAGATATTTCGACAGCACTTCCGCGCCGCCATAGATCGTGTCGAGCGATTTCGGGAACGAAGAAGCAAGGCGCCAGGTGACCTTGGGATTGGACTGGGCAATCGCGGGAGCGGCCAGCGTCGTCGCGGCGACGGCCCCGGCACTGGCCAGCCCGGCCTTGCTGATGAATGAACGGCGATCCATGAAGTTCCTCCCTATTGGACCAAGACAGAGGCCGGATACCTTTGAAATATCAGCTTTTCCGGCGTGAGCACCGCCCGAACAATACACAGCACTTGGTCCAAGTCCAGCACCGACGGGACAAACCGCACCCCTTGCAGCAAGGAAATCGCTGTGGCGCGGGATGGCCTAAAACTATAGTCTAACAGGGCCTTTGCTTTTCCAATCACGATCGTCAAACTTAGTTGGAAACCTGCCGGAATATCGCCTATTTTAAAGGCAGAATACCGTCTCGTCCTGAATCGGAAGCAACAGACAAAATGCACCAGCCACTCGTCGCCATATCGACCGATGTACGCCAGTTCGACAACTACACGTGGCATGCCGCGCCCAAGCAATATCTGGAAGCAGCAATTTCCGGGGCCGGCGTGTTTCCCGTGCTCGTGCCCAATTTCGGCGACCGGCTCGACCTCGACCAGCTTCTGGCTTCCGTCGACGGCGTCATGATCACCGGCTCGAAGTCGAACGTGCACCCCTCGCTTTATGGCGGCGACGCCAGCGAAGCCAACGGTCCCTATGATCCCGATCGCGACGCCACCACGCTGCCGCTGATCCGCAAGGCGATCGAATATGGCGTGCCGCTGCTGGCGATCTGCCGCGGCATCCAGGAGATGAACGTAGCCCTCGGCGGAACGCTGGCGACCGAGCTCCAGGAGCGCGAAGGTTCGCTTGATCACCGCGCACCGGTGAGCGATATCCAAGACGAGCGCTTCGCCATCCGCCAGAACGTGACGATCAAGCCGGGCAGCTGCCTTGCCGGCATCTTCGGGCCGGGCGACATCATGGTCAATTCGGTCCACCGCCAGGGAGTCGACCGGCTCGGCTCACGGCTTCAGCTCGAGGCAGTGGCCGAAGACGGCACTGTGGAAGCCGTGTCGGCCAAGGACGCGCGCGCCTTCGCCGTCGGCGTCCAGTGGCATCCGGAATACTGGGTGCAGTCCGACAGCGTTTCGGCCCGTATCTTCAAGGCTTTTGGCGATGCCGTGCGCCAGCACGCTGTCGCAAAGCAGAGCGCCAGAAGCGCAGCGGAATAGAACAATCTTTGAAGGTGGAGCGTCCGCTCGGGGAATGAAACTTCCGAGCATGGTGCTGCCCCTCACCCTTACCCTCTCCCCGTGAAAAACGGGGAGAGGGGGCGTCGGCGTTGGAGCTTCCTCCTTCTCCCCGTCACTATACGGAAGTGCCGGCAGGCGGATGAGGGGCAGCGCAAGCCTTTACGGTTAGCTGACCAAACCCCTATCAACCCTTCGCCTTCACATTCACCGTCTCAGGCACCGGCGCCAGCGCCCTACCTTCTCCGAACCATGAAATAAGATTGTCCACCACGAGGTCGGCCATGCCGTCGCGCGTATGGACCGAGGCCGAGCCGACATGCGGCAGCAATGTTGCGTTGGGCAGGTCCAGCAGCGCCTGCGGCACATTTGGCTCGTCGGCGAATACGTCGAGCCCCGCCGCCGCTATGGTGCCGTTGGCGAGGGCCGCAATCAGGGCATCCTGATCCACCGTCGAGCCACGGCCGATATTGACGAAAACGCCGTCAGGCCCGAGCGCCTTCAGCACTGCCGCATTCACCGCCTTCTGCGTCGATGCCGTTCCCGGCGCAACCGAGATCAGCGTATCGACCGCGCCGGCAAGCCCGGCCAGCGTCTCGTGATATTCATAAGCCAGGCCTTCCACGCGCCTGCGGTTGTGGTAGGCGACGGTCATGCCGAATGCCTCCAGCCGCTGCGCGATGGCAAGCCCGATGCGGCCCATGCCGAAAATGCCGGCCTTGCGTCCGCGCAGTGTGAGCCGGCTCAGCGGATAGTTGCCGTCCTTCGCCCAGCGCCCGCCGCGCAGCCACGCTTCGGCGCGCGGCAGTTCGCGCACGGTGTTGATGAGCAGGCCGATTGCGGTGTCCGCGACCTCCTCGGTCAGCACATCCGGTGTGTTGGTGACCATGACGCCGTGCTTGCCGGCATGGGCGGCATCGACGCCGTCATAGCCGACACCGAAATTGGCGACGATCTCCAGCTTCGGCAAAGCCTGTATGAAGGCAGCGCTCACCGAATTGTCGCCGAGCGACGGCGAGGCGGCGACACCACGCACCGTCTGCTTCATCTCATCCGTTATCAAAGCGGGATCGATCTTGTCGAGGCGCACCAGCCGGAACGCCTCGCCGATGCGTGAGACGGATCGCGGGTGCAGTTTGCCGGGAACAAGGATCGTGATGGCGCTGAGGTCGGTCATGCCTGCTTCTTTCGGTGAGTATCTGGGTGTTTCAGCCGCGCTCTACGGGCTTGCCTGTCGACTGCCGCACATGAAGCTCCGGCCTGATGAGTTCCTGCGATGGCCGAACCGATTGGCCGTTGAGCTTGTCGAGCAGCGCGCTGGCCGCCCGCCGTCCCACTTCGCGCTGGCCGTTCCATACGGTGGTCAGCGCCGGAGTAGCGATCGCCGCCTCCTCCAGATCGTCATAGCCGGTGACGGAGATATCGATGCCAGGTACGAGGCCGGCACGGGCAATACCGTTCATCAGGCCGATGGCGACGAGGTCGTTCCAGCAGCAGGCCGCGGTGGGCTTGTCTTTCAGCGCCAGGAACTGGCCGGCAGCCTCGAAGCCGGCCTGCTTGGTGCGTGGGCCGGGAATACGCCAGCTTGGCCTGACTTCCAGCCCGGCGGCTTCCATCGCGTTCAGGTAGCCCTGATAGCGGTCGCGGCCTGTCGAGGTCTGGTCGGTGCCGCCGATCATGGCGATGCGCTTGTGGCCAAGCGAGATCAGGTGGTTGGTGGCCAGCCCGGTGCCATAGGAATCGTCGCCACGGAAAACCGGCACTTCGGCCCCTTCCACCGTTCGCGCGATCAGCACCGCCGGCAGGCCGTTTTCCTCAGCCATGATGATGTCTTCGGGCGGCGTGCCGATCGCCGGCGACATGATCACACCGTCCGCACCCAGTTGCAGCAGCGTATCGATGAAGGTGCGCTGCTTTTCGAGATCGTCATAGTGGTTGGACAGGATGAAGGTCTGGCGGCTGCGGTCGAGCTCGCTCTCGATGGAGCGCAGGATCTCGGCGAAGAAGGGGTTCATGATGTCATGAACGACGACCCCGACGATGCCTGACCGCGACGTGCGCAGGCTGGCCGCGCGTCGGTTGTAGATATAGCCGATGGCGCGGGCGTGTTCCTTGATGCGGTCCCGCGTCGTGTCGGCCACGAGCGCGCTGTCGCGCAAGGCCAGCGAAACGGTTGCCGTGGAAACGCCGAGCGCATCCGCAATGGTCGAAAGCTTGATCTTCTGTGCCAGAACGTCCTCCCCCGAGCGACGATTTAAACTGTTTAAATCGGCTTATGCCATCGAACACCGGCAAATCAAAGCTTTTTTGCCAGATCCTCGTCTTCCGCATTGGGAACCGTGCGGTTCTTGAGGCGCAACCGGTGCTCGCGGTGGACGATATAGAGGCCGCTGGCGACGATGATGCCGGCGCCAACCAGCGTCCACTTATCCGGGAACTGATCGAAAACCAGATAGCCAGCGGTGATCATCCAGACCATCTGCAGATAGGGATAAGGGGCAAGCGCCGTCGTCGTTGCCTGCTTGTAGGCTTTTATCAGCAGCCAATGGCCGAACCCGCCGAAGAAGCCGAGCGCCAGAAGAATCGCCCCGTGGAAAAGATCCGGTGGCATCGAAGCCGTATAGGGCACGGCGGGCGCCATCAGCACGACCGGAGCAAGTGCTGAATAGAAGATCAGGCTTTCAGGGCTCTCCTTCGCCGACATCGCCCGCGTCATGATGACGTAGAGGCAGTAGCTCACGGTCGAGCACAGCGCATAGAGATGGCCGATCTGGAACGTGACGAAACCCGGCCGCGTGATGACGATAACCCCGACCAGTCCCGCAAGGATCGCCATCCAGCGCCGCCAACCGGCCCAT
Source organism: Mesorhizobium sp. CCNWLY176 (assembly GCF_037153935.1). Classification (NCBI taxonomy): domain Bacteria; kingdom Pseudomonadati; phylum Pseudomonadota; class Alphaproteobacteria; order Hyphomicrobiales; family Phyllobacteriaceae; genus Mesorhizobium; species Mesorhizobium sp. CCNWLY176. The sequence continues at coordinate 146,844 of NZ_JBBBDZ010000013.1, read as the reverse complement.
TCGCCCAGCAGAGGCCCGGCAAGCGCGGTGATGACCATCGGCGCGAAGAAATAGATCGACATGGTTTCGGCAAGCTGCAGCGAACGCAGGGCCATGAAATTGAAGATCGTCGAGCCGAACAGGAAGACGCCGCGCAACACCTGCAGCGGCAGGTTCTTGACCCGGAACATCGCCGGATTGCTCCAGCCCCGAAACAGCAGAAACACCAGCACCAGATGGGTGGCAAACCGCACCCATGAAACGAAGGCCGGATCCATGCCTGACAGCACGAGATATTTCGCGCTGGTGTCGAGGCATGAAAACAGGACACCGGCGCAGAATACGAACAGAATCGCAGATGCCGGTGTGGCCTGTTCGGAGGTGGCGGGAGAAGAAGTCACGGGAAGCAGTCGTTTCGGTGATCGTTATCCCCGCTTGTCGGCCACGAAGCAGGTCAGCGCAAGTTGAAAAACACCGCAGGGCGCAATTGTCGGCCGATATGGCAGGATTGCCGGATCAGGCGTGCATGCGCGCACCCTTGACGATCTTGTCGACGAGCTTCTTTTCGGCCCTAAGGGCAATCCCGACAACCTTCGCATCGCCCGGTCCGGACTTGCCGAACACCTCCCGGTTGGCTGCATCATGGCCGGTGGAGAACATCTCCTCGACATAAAGCGAGGTCGTCACGCCGCGCTCCAGCGAACGCCGATGGATCGTCGCCATCGTTGCGCCATCGGCCGAGAGCACGATAACGGGCTGGATCGACATGGGATTGTAAAGATTGCCGGCGGCATCCCGATAGGGATCGCCTATGATGGCCGGAAACTGGGCGACGATGCCGCTGGCGAGAAAGGCCGTGACATTGAGTTCCTGCCAGGTGGCGAGATCGTCTCGCAACACGATTGCAAATTTTGTATCAAACATGAAACGCCTTGATGTTGTGCGGATGTGATTATGCCTGACGATCTAAGCACCGCGCCTTCCCAAGGTCTTGGACGTTTGTGCGCAAACGGGGATGACAACAGGATCATCTCGGCCCCCGCGCTGGCCGGCATCGAGCGCATCGAGGCCCGGTTCTCGGGCAATGCCTTCGACATGCACCGGCACGACACCTATGCGATCGGCGTGACGCTGCATGGCATCCAGACTTTCCGCTATCGCGGCCGGACACGTCACAGCGCGCCGGGGCAGATCATCGCGCTGCACCCCGACGAACTGCACGACGGCGGCGCCGGCACCGAGGACGGCCTGCGCTACCGGATGCTTTATCTGGAGCCGTCGCTTCTTCTCGAATGCCTGGGCAATGAAGGCGGGGCACTGCCCTTCGTCGACGAGGCCGTGCTCAGCGACAATGCGCTTAGCGCAACGTTGCTTTCGGCACTCGGCCCACTCGATCGGGCACTGGACGATTTATTCGTCGACGATTTCGTCATGCAACTGATGCGCAGCCTGTCGCGGCATGCCCGTCGCCCGGCACAGCCGATCGGCAAGCCGGCGCTGCGGGCAGCAAGCCTCGCCCGCGATTTTCTGGATGCAAATGCCATGCGCGTTGTGCGCTCGGAGGAACTGGAAGCTGTGACCGGTCTCGATCGCTACGCACTGTCGCGGCATTTCCGGGCTGTGTTTTCGACAAGCCCGCACCGTTTCCTGTTGATGCGCCGGCTTCAGCGCGCTCGCCGGATGATCGAAACGGGTGAACCACTGGCGGAGATCGCGGTGACCGCCGGTTTCAGCGACCAGAGCCATTTCAATCGACAGTTCAAGAAGGCTTACGGCCTGACGCCGGGCCGTTGGTCCACGCTTACCCGTCCCGCCTTCACCGAAGGAATGTTTCCGCGTCGTGAGTCGGCTTGACGCCGACTAACGCTGCGACGCGCTTAATCTTCTACGAGTTCGATTTCGTCATCCGCCTCGATCGTGGCGGCATCGGAGAGATTGGCTTCGATCCGGGACAGAAGTTTGGCGAGCGCCTTCTGCTCCTTCTTGTCGAGACCCCGAAACGCCTGCTTCTCGGTCTTGCGCACCGATTTCTCGATGGCCCGGATGGTGTCCCTACCCGTCTCGGTCAGGAAGATATGCGCCTGCCGCGCATCGGCTTCGGAGGCGCGCTTTTCCAGAAAGCCCTGCGCCTGAAGCCGGTTTATCGTCTTGGTAATGGTCGGTGGCCGCACGCCGAGCCGCGTCGCCAACTGGCCGGGGGTCTGCCCGTCTTCATGGTCCAGCGACAGCATGATCTGGTCCTGGCCGGCATAGAAGCCGTGCGCAAGAAGCCGCGACGCCAGCGCTGTCCGCGCCAGTCTCGCCGCCGAATGCAGCCGGCTCATGGTCGCGCTCTTATCTGCCTTGGCCATTTTTTACCTTTCCTGGCCGCGCCGTCGCCTTCAGCGCAGAATAGTCCCGGTCTTCACAATGACAATCGGCAAACAGACATATTCCCGGCATTCGAGGCGAAGCTTTGCCGGCAATCGACGATTGTGCCCGCAGCGCTAATGCCAGACGCATATTTCATTTAGATGACAAACTAAAATTGCTTTCGCGCTAATGCAGATTTTTTGCCGGCGGTTCAGGTATCCGCTTTCACGGCGACGACCAGCAGCGCCTCATAAGCGGCCTTGGTCTCGCGCAGGGCTGCTTGCGACATCGGCCCGGCCTGACGCGCGATGCCGTCCTGCGCGTTGAACATATCGCGCTTTTTGGGCCGGTCCGTGTATGGCGCAACCGTCGTGAAAAGGTGCTCGCTGAGATCGTCGGGGAAAAACAGCTGCCCGGTCATCGCCGAATTCGCGTCGGGAAAGACCTTGAAATGGATATGCGTGGTGCGGCCACGATACCAGCCGGGATAGATCGTCTGGAACGAGACGATGCCCTGCTCGTCGCTGTGCTGGATGCCGCGCAGGAATTTCTCGCCGCTCGTGTCGATATCCCGACCGTCGCCCTGCCCGGGATAGCCGGAATAGATGCCCTTGGCATCGCAATGCCAGATATCGACCCGCGCCTTCGCAAGCGGCCGGCACTGGCTGTCGACCGCTTGCAGGCGCACCGTCAGCGGCACGCCTTGCCGGCCTTCCGTGATGTCCTGCCGCTCGAGTTCGGGATCGAAATAGAACGGGCCTTCTGTCACCTCCGGCGTGATCGTACAGACGCCGGCTCCGGGCATCAGCAGCGACGCATCGGCGAATGGCGAACCCACTGCCGCACGCGCAGCAGGTGTTACAAAAGCGCCGCCGGTTGCCGTCACGGCGATCAATCCGAGTGCCTGGCGGCGGTTCATCCTGGTCGCAAATTGCCTGGCTGTCATTGAAACTTCCTTTGCAATGCTGAAGCCCCGGGCCTTCTATCTAGGCGCTTCCACACGCACATCCCAATGACATTTCGGTAATGCCGGCTGGCCGGTTGAACTGCGTGGATTGGCACGTGCAAATCCGCTTTCAGCATCCTATATGGAAGCAACAATCCATCCGAGGACCATCATGAGCGAAGCACAGACGCAGATCCCGGTGACCGTCCTGACCGGCTATCTCGGCTCCGGCAAGACGACGCTGCTTAACCGCATTCTCTCCGAAAACCATGGCAAGCGCTACGCCGTCATCGTCAATGAATTCGGCGAAATCGGTATCGACAACGACCTGATCGTGGAATCCGACGAGGAAATCTACGAGATGAACAATGGCTGCGTCTGCTGCACGGTGCGCGGCGACCTCATCCGCGTGGTCGAGGGCCTGATGCGCCGTCCCGGCCGCTTCGACGCCATCGTCGTGGAAACCACCGGCCTTGCCGATCCTGTTCCGGTGGCGCAGACCTTCTTCATGGACGACGACGTCCGCTCCAAGACCAAGCTCGACGCCGTCGTGGCGCTGGTCGATGCCAAGCACCTGCCGCTGCGCCTGAAGGATTCGCGCGAGGCCGAAGACCAGATCGCCTTTGCCGATGTCATCGTGCTCAACAAGACCGATCTCGTCACGCCGGAAGAGCTGCGCGACGTGGAAGCCACGATCCGCGCCATCAACCCCGCCGCCGCCATCCACCGCACCACCCGCGCCGGCGTGCCGCTGGACACGGTTCTCGATCGCGGCGCCTTCGACCTGAAGCGCGCGCTGGAAAACGACCCGCATTTCCTCGAAGCGCATGATCACGACCACGATCATGAATGCGGCCCCGATTGCGATCACGATCACCACCATCATGACCATGATCACCACCATCATCATCACGGTCAGGCCTCTTCGATCCATGACGTGACGGTGCAGTCGGTGTCGCTGCGCGGCGGCGAGATGGACCAGAAAAAATTCTTCCCCTGGATCGAGAAGATCACCCAGATGGAAGGTCCCAACATCCTACGCCTGAAAGGCATCATCGCCATCAAGGACGACCCGGATCGCTACGTCATCCAGGGCGTCCACATGATCGTCGAGGGCGACCACCAGCGCGCCTGGAAAGACGACGAAAAGCACGAAAGCCGCCTCGTCTTCATCGGCCGCGAACTCGACGCCGAGCGGTTGAAACGCAGCTTCGACGCCTGCCAGGCTGCTTGAGCTCCGCAGCCAATCTGCTGCGTATTTACTGCCGCTCATCCGCCTGCCGGCACCGATCGGGGTCGAACCACTGGTCTCGACCCGTCCTTCGGACCCCGTAAGAAAGGGGAGAGGGTAAGGGTGAGGGGCAGCACAAATCTTTCAATGGAATAGTCCCGCATGCCCACAGTCGCCCCGCTAGACCTCGAAGGCCATTGCATCGCCGCCATATTCCTCGGCGGCGTACCGCATTTCGCGCAGGCCGACGGCGTCGTCCATCGCCTCGACCACGGCCACAAATGGACCGAGCTTCACGACGGACTGCTCTCTACCGCCTATGATGCCGCCCGTTCGCGGCTGGTCACCGGCGGCGAAGACGGCAAGGTGCGCGCCATTGGCGCGAACGACGCCGTCGAAACGCTTGCCGAGGCCGGCAAGAAATGGATCACCAGCGTAGCCAGCGGTCCGCAAGGCGCCATCGCCTTTGCCACCGGCAAGACCGCCACGGTTCGCTTTGCTGACGGCAAGACCAAGGATTTTACCCATCCGCGCTCGGTCGAAGGGTTGGCCTTCGCGCCAAAGGGCATGCGCTTCGGCGTTGCCCGCTACAATGGCGCGACGCTGCATTTCCCCGCCACCGAGGGCAAGCCGGTGGACCTCGAATGGGCCGGCGCCCATACCGGCATCACGTTTTCGCCGGACGGCAATTTCCTCGTCACCTCGATGCAGGAAAACGCCCTGCATGGCTGGAAGCTTGCCGACGGCAAGCACATGCGCATGACCGGCTATCCCCTGAAGGTCAAAAGCATGTCGTGGAGCGCCAAGGGCAAGTGGCTGGCAAGCTCCGGCGCGCCGGCGGCAATCGTCTGGCCCTTCTCGGCCAAGGACGGCCCGATGGGCAAGGCACCGCTGGAACTCGGCACGCGCGGCAATGCCGCCGTCACCTGCGTCGCCTGCCATCCGAGCGAAGACATCGTCGCCATCGGCTACAATGACGGCATGATCATCGCCGCCCGCCTCGCCGACGCCAAGGAAGTGCTGCTGCGCCGCCCCGGCAAGGGCGCGATCACCGCGATGGCCTGGGACAACGATGAAAAGCGCATAGCCTTTGGCTCGGAGGCAGGTGATTGCGGCGTCATCGATATTACGGGCTGAGCTGACTCCGCAATAAAGGATGAAGCTCCACGTAGACGTCCCCTCTCCCCGTTTTTCACGGGGAGAGGGTAAGGGTGAGGGGCAGCGCGACGTTTCAGAACGAACACGCGCCTCCGACAGCACCATCAAACCATCCCCTGCCCCAACCACCCGCCATTGCCTGACCTCACGCCGGACGCTACAAATCCGCCGACAGGGCAAACAGGCAGGTAATCTTGCAATCATCGACAGGCGCGACAGCCACGCAAAGCGGCATTTCCACGTCGCGGATAGACTCCATCCGCACAGCCGAGGCCAAGATCTTCCGCAAGGCGCGGCCGAAATCGGAAGCTGCCGTCGGCAAGGGCGTGAAGGGCTTTTTCGGCGGCGTGCCGATGCACTGGATGAACGACTGGCCCACACCGTTCCCGATCCTCGTCGAGAAGGCCAAGGGCGCGACCATCACCGATGTCGACGGTAACAAGCTCGCCGATTTCTGCCTCGGCGACACCGGCTCGATGTTCGGCCACTCACCTGCCCCGGTTGCCAAGGCGATCCGCCGCCAGAGTCGGCGCGGCCTGACCTACATGCTGCCCAGCGAAGACGCCCTGGTGCTCGGCAAGCTGCTTTCCGAGCGCTTCGGCCTGCCGCATTGGCAGATCGCCACCACCGCCACCGACGCCAATCGTTTCGCGCTGCGCGTCGCCCGCGCCGTCACCAACCGGCCAAAAATCCTCGTCTTCAACGGCTGCTATCACGGCTCGGTCGATGAAACCTTCGTGCGGCTGGACAACGGCAAGCCGGCCAACAAACCCGGCCTCGCCGGCGAATTCCGCGACCTCACACAGGGCACGAAAATCGTCGAATTCAACGACCTACCGGCGCTGGAAGCAGCCCTTGCCGACCAGGATGTCGCCTGCGTCATCACCGAGCCGGTGCTGACCAATTGCTGCATGGTTCTGCCCGAGCCCGGCTTTCTCGACGGCCTGCGCAAGGCGACCCGCGCCACCGGCACGCTGCTGCTGATCGACGAAACGCACACCATCTCCACCGGCCCCGGCGGCTATACCCAGCGCTACGGGCTGGAGCCCGATCTTTTCGTGCTTGGCAAGCCGGTCGCCGGCGGCGTTCCCGCCAGCGTCTGGGGCATGAGCGCCGAGGTCGCGGCTCGCTACGAAGCCTATAACCGCTCCAAGCAGCCCGGCTATTCCGGCATGGGCACGACGCTGTCGGCCAATCCGCTGCAGTTCGCCGCCATGCGCGCCGCCCTCGAAGAGGTGATGACCGGGGAAAACTACGCCCATATGGAAAAGCTCGCCGGCAGGCTCGCCGCCGGGCTGGAGGCAGCGATTGCCAGGAACAAGCTGCCCTGGCATGTCCGCCGCGTCGGCGCGCGCGTCGAGTTCATCTGCGCGCCAGGACCGCTGAAGAACGGCAGCGAGGCCGATGCCGCCCATGCGTCCGAATTGGAAGCGGCCATTCACGTAGCGTTGGTCAATCGCGGCATTCTCATTGCGCCGTTCCACAACATGATGCTGATTTCGCCGGCTACCACCAAGGCACAGGTCGACCGCTTGGTCTCGGCCTTCGGCGACATTGCCGCGCAACTCACGGCGTGAGACAAGCGCCTTTCACAACAGAGTATCCCTGATGACTTCACCCACCGGTTCGACCGCCGACGAGGCCAAGGCGTTTCTCGACGCGCATCCCGAGATCGAAGCCTTCGATATCGTGCTGACCGACGCCAACGGCATCGGCCGCGGAAAAATCATCCGCCGGCATGAGTTGATGGGCATCTATGAGGGTGGCCGGCATCTGCCGATCTCCATCCTCGGCCTCGACATCACTGGCGAGGATGTGCACGAAACCGGGCTGATCTGGGATTCCGGCGATGGCGACCTGCGCGCCTGGCCGATCCCCGGTACGCTGAAGCCGCTGCACGCAACCAACCCGCCGCGCGGCCAATTGCTGATGTCGATGTTCCATCTCGACGGCGCGCCGATGACCTCCGACCCGCGGCTAGCGCTGGTACGGCAGGTGGAGGCGCTTGCGGCAAAGGGCCTGCACCCGGCCGGCGCATTCGAGCTCGAATTTTTTCTCCTGGCAAACGAGCGCGATGCCGAAGGGCGCGTCCAGCCGGCAGGTGCCGTGCTCGACGGGCGCAAAAGCGGCAAGACCGAGGTCTATTCGGTCGATCATCTCCATGGCATGGAGCCGTTGTTTTCCGACATCTACGCCGCCGCCAAGGCGCAAGGCATTCCAGCCGAGACCGTCATTTCGGAATATGCGCCCGGCCAATACGAGCTGACGCTGCACTACCGCAAGGACATCCTGCAGGCGGCAGACGACCTGCTGATGCTGAAGCGGCTGGTGCGCATGCAGGCGCGCCGCCACGGCGTCACCGCCTGCTTCATGGCCAAGCCGATCGAGAAATATGCCGGCTCCGGCATGCACCTGCATGTCTCGCTGCAGGACGATGCCGGCAAGAACGTCTTCACTGAAGCCAAAGAAGGCGAATGGTCGCCCGCGCTGCTGCATGCGCTGGGCGGGCTGGCCGAGACCATGGCCGAATCCATGCTGGTCTTTGCCCCGCATGCCAATTCCTGGCGGCGCTTCGTCTCGCAGTCCTATGCGCCGATCGCGCCGACATGGGGCGTCAACAATCGCTCGGTGGCCCTGCGTGTACCTGCAGGCGACGCAAAAAACCGCCGCATCGAGCATCGTCCGTCAGGCGTCGATGCCAATCCTTATCTGGTCGCAGCGACCGTGCTTGCCGGTATTGCGAAAGGCCTCGACGAAAAGCTCGATCCCGGCCCGGAAACGACCGGCAACGGCTACGAGCAAGGCGCCTCAAGCAGTTCCATGCCCGCCGACTGGCGCTCGGCCATAGAGGCGGCCAAGGGTTCGTCTTTCCTCAAGCAAGCCTTGGGCGAGGACCTGCACCGCACGTTCACAGCGATCAAGGAAGCCGAACTGTTCCGCGTCGTCCGCACGGTGAGCGAGCTGGATTACCATCTTTATCTGCATGAGGTGTGAGGTCGGGGTGCGTCCTTCGAGGCTCGCTTTGCGAGCACCTCAGGATGAGGGAGGTTGGTGCAACCGGGGTCAACCCCCAAGGGGGAGTGGGACGATTTCAGCGCCTTGGCCATCAAGAACATTGAAGATTGAGGGCGAACGGTGAGGCAGCGAAGTTCCCCTCCCCCTTGTGGGGAGGGGCTAGGGGTGGGGGTGCTTTAAACACAACAGCCTCCACAAGGGGTGGGCAATCACTCCACCAATATCGCCCTGAGATCATTCACATTCGTACCCGTCGGCCCCGGCACGAACAGATCGCCAACTGAATTGAACGCCGTCCAGGCATTATTCGCGGCCAGCATCGCCTTGGCATCGACGCCCGCAGCGCGCATGCGCGCAACGCTCGTGCCGTCGGCAAAGGCACCGGCATTGTCCTCGGAGCCGTCAATGCCGTCCGTATCAGCCGCCAGGGCATAAATACCCGACACACCGTCGATGCCGAGCAGGAAGGCGAGCAGGAACTCGCTGTTGCGCCCGCCCTTGCCTTTTGCACGCAATGTCACCGTGGTTTCGCCGCCCGACAGGATCAGCACCGGCTTTTTGAACGGCCGGTCTTTCGTCGCCACTTCGCGCGCTATGGCCGCATGAACCGCGCCGACATCGCGGGCCTCGCCCTCGATCGAATCCGAGAGGATCACCGCTTCGACACCCTGCTTCTTCGCTTCCGCAGCCGCTGCTTCCAGCGACACGGCAGCCGATGCGATCACCCGAACCGCGTTGCGGGCGAAGCGGCTGTCATCCGGGCGCGGCGCGTCTGCTTGGAGCGTGTTCAGATGCGCCATCACGGCGTCGGGCAATTTCATGCCGTAGGTCGAAACAATCTTCAACGCATCAGCGCGCGATGCCTTGTCCGGCACGGTCGGGCCTGAGGCGACCAGCGCCGGATTGTCGCCGGGAATGTCGGAAACCACGAGCGACACGACACGCGCCGGATGCGCAGCAGCCGCGAGCCGCCCGCCCTTGATCGTCGAGACATGCTTGCGCACCGCATTCATCGCCGAAATCGGCGCGCCGGAGGCAAGCAGTGCCTCGTTGACTGCGATTTCGTCGGCCAGGGTCAGGCCTTCGGGCGGCGACGGCAGCAAGGCCGACCCTCCGCCGCAGACCAGCGCGATGACGAGATCGTCGGCGCTCAGCCCGCTCACCGCACCGAGCAGCGCCTTCGACGCTTCAAGTCCCGCCGCATCCGGCACCGGGTGCGACGCCTCCAGGACGCGGATGCGCTCGCAAGGCGCAGCATAGCCATAACGCGTGACAACGACACCCTCGAGCGGTCCATCCCACGCCTTCTCCAGCGCCGCCGCCATCTGCGCCGCACCCTTGCCGGCGCCTATCACGATGGTGCGGCCCCTGGGCTTTTCCGGCAGGTGGCTGCGGATGGTCAGTTCGGGATCAGCCGCCGCAACGGCGGCATTGAAGATGGAGATGAGGAAGGTCTTGGGGTCGATGTTTTTCAGGTCAGCCACGCTCGATCATCCATGCTGTATCAAATGACAAATGCGGCGCTGCCCCTCACCCTTACCCTCTCCCCGTGAAAAACGGGGAGAGGGAGTCGCCGGCGTTGCGGCCAGCCTCCTTCTCCCCGTCACTATACCGGGAGAAGGTGCCGGCAGGCGGATGAGGGGCAGCGCCAACCTTTCAAGCCTTTGCCTCAACCGGCAACGCCAGCGCCGCATAATCCAGCCCCAGATACTCGCAAAGCGCGGCAACCACCACCTCGTGATCCTGCCTTTCCGGCAGCCCCGAAACGGTGATGCAGCCTATGACGCCGGCGCCGTTCACGGTCACCGGAAAGCCACCGCCGGCCAGCACATAGTCGGCTATGTCCAGCCCCTCGCCCGCCTTGAAGCTGCGGTCGGGGCGATCCTGCTCCAGCACCATGCGGTAGGTGCTTTTCAGGAAGCGTTTCACCACATTGATCTTGCGGCGCGCCCAGTCGGGATTGGATGCGTTCGAGCCGGGCAGGGCGGCATAAAACAGCGGACGGTCCCAGGTCCTGATATCGACAATGATGCCAAGACTTTCCTTCAACGCGCGGTCGCGTATGCGCGAACCCACGGCAAAGGAGGTCGCCTCGTCGAAGGTAGGAAACACCAACTCGCGCTCCTGCCGAATGATCGTCTGGATATCGTCAGCAGCGCCCAATCTTTCCTCCGCGATCCAACCATGCCGATAATCGATGCCGTGGTTTTATGGCATGATGACCGTGGGTCAAGCCCGGATCAGGCGGCGGCCGTTTCCATCGTGCTCTTTGCCGGCCTGCCGGCGACGTAGACCTCGCGGATGGCGCGGTCGTCGCCCATGGTCTGGAGGAGAAACAGTTCCTCGGCCAGCGTTTCCACGCGCTCCATCCGCAGCCACATGCCCGGCGTAGCGCGCGAGTCCAGCACGACGATATCGGCATCAGTGCCGGCATCGAGCGTGCCGACCTTGTCATCGAGCGACAGCGCCTGCGCATTGCCGAGCGTCATCTGCCAGAAGGAGGCGAAGGGGGTAAGCTTCTCGCCATTCAACGCGATCACCTTGTAGCCCTCGTCCATGGTGCGCAGCATGGAGTAGCTGGTGCCGCCGCCGACATCGGTCGCCGCCGCGATGCGGATCGGCTTCTCGCGCTGCCGGAAACGCTGGTAGTCGAACAGGCCGGAGCCGAGGAACAGATTGGATGTCGGGCAGAACACCGCCACCGAACCGGTTTCCGACATGGCATCGGCCTCGCGTTCGGAAAGGTGGATGCAGTGGCCGAACAGGCTTTTTTTGCCGAGCAGACCGTAACGCTCATAGACATCCGTATAGTCCTTCGACCACGGATAGAGCTGCTGCGTGAAGGCGATCTCGGCGTGGTTTTCCGACAGATGCGTCTGCATATGCAGGTCAGGATGCTCGCGCATCAGCGCGCCCGCCATCTCCATCTGCTCCGGCGAAGAGGTGATGGCGAAGCGCGGCGTCACCGCGTAATGCTGCCGGCCTCGCCCGTGCCATTCGGCGATCAGCGCCTTGGTGTCGTCATAGCTCGATTGCGGAGTGTCAAGCACACCCTCGGGCGCATTGCGGTCCATCATAACCTTGCCGGCGATGGTCAGCATGTTGCGGTCATGCGCTTCAGCAAAGAACGCTTCCGCCGACTGCCTGTGCACCGAGCAATAGGCCGCGACCGTCGTCGTGCCCTGCCGTACCATCTCGTCCAGGAACAGCCGAGCAATGCGGCGGCCATGCTGGGCATCACGGAAGTTCGATTCCTCAGGGAATGTGTAGGTGTTCAACCAATCGAGCAGTTCAGCGCCGTAAGAGGCGATGATCTGCATCTGCGGCACATGCACGTGCGCGTCGATGAACCCTGGTAGCAGCAGGTGCGGCCGATGGTCGATGACCTGGACGCCCGCGCCCGCCTGCGCAGCGATATCGGCATAGGCGCCGGCGGCTACGATCGTGCCATCGCGCAGTAGCAGGCCGCCATCTTCCTCGTAGCGATAGGCGGCATGGTCGTCGACGCTGTCGGGCCAGCGCAGGAAGGAAAGCGTGCGGCCGCGAAGGAGTGTTTCCGTCATTTTACTTCTTTGCTTCTTCGAACCACGTCACCAGCAATTCCCGCTCCTGCGGGGTGATTGCGGTGACGTTGCCGGGCGGCATGGCGTGGCTGCGCCCGGCCTGGAGATAGATCTCGCGGGCATGAGCGGCAATCGCCTCATCGGTTTCGAGGATGACACCCTTCGGCGCCTGATAGACGCCCTCATAGACCGGCTCGGCGGCGTGGCACATGGAGCAGCGGCCAAGCACGGTGTCGCGCACCGCCGGGAAATGCGACGAGGCGATATAGGTCTGGTCGGCCGCTGCGGTCTTCGGCTCGCCGGTCAGGATCTTCGGCACCGTCGAAAGCCAGACGATGATGATGAACAGAATGACGGCTGCCAGCCACGTCCAGGTCGGGTTGCCCTTGCGGGCGTGCAGGCTGTTGAAATAGTGCCGGATCAGCACGCCCATGATGAACACCAGCGACGCGATCACCCAGCTGAACTGCGTGCCGAACGCCAGCGGATAGTGGTTCGACAGCATCAGGAACAGCACCGGCAGCGTCAGGTAGTTGTTGTGAAGCGAGCGCTGCTTGGCGATCTTGCCGTATTTCGGGTCCGGCTTGCGGCCGGCGATCAGGTCGGCAACGACGATCTTCTGGTTCGGGATGATGACCATGAAGACGTTGGCCGACATGATCGTGGCGGTGATGGCGCCAAGATGCAGGAAGGCGGCGCGCCCGGTGAACAGATGCGTCAGCCCCCAGGCCATGAAAACCAGGATCACATAAAGGATCAGCATCAGCGCGGTATCGGCCTTGCCGATCAGCCAGCGGCACAGAAGATCATAGACGATCCAGCCGCCCGCCAGGCAGGCCAGCGAAATCAGGATGCCGACCGGCACAGAGACGTCGAGCACATTGCGGTCGATCAGGAACAGGTCCGCGCCGGCATAATAGACGATGGCCAGCATCGCGAAGCCGGACATCCAGGTCGCGTAGGATTCCCATTTGAACCAGGTGAGATGCTCCGGCATCTCGGCCGGCGCCACCAGATATTTCTGGATATGGTAGAAGCCGCCGCCATGGACCTGCCATTCCTCGCCGAAAGCGCCTTGCGGCAGGCCGGGCCGCTGGCGCAAGCCAAGGTCGAGCGCGACGAAATAGAAGGACGAACCGATCCAAGCGATGCCCGTTATCACGTGCAGCCAGCGCACGGCGAAACTCACCCAGTCCCATAGTATCGCGAAATCGTTCATGTCGGCCCTCTCTACCACCGCGACTTTACGTCGTCCCGGCCAAACCGAAAGGGGCGAGGTGCACGATGACTTTCAAAAAAAAATGGAAAATACTAGGGTGATTACATAGTTCGCCAACGGAACAGCGGGTACGCATGGCCTATCTCGACAACATCGCCGTCTTCGTCCGCGTCGTCGAACTCGGCAACCTGTCGGCGGCCGGGCGCGACATGCGGATATCTCCTGCTGTCGCGTCGAACCGCATCAAGGAACTTGAAAAACATCTCGGCGTGCGCCTGTTCAACCGCACGACGCGGCAGTTGATGCCGACCGAACAAGGCACCGTGTTCTATGCCGGGGCCAAGCAGGTGCTGGAGGCGATCACGGAAGCCGAAGCCGCAGTCAGTGCGCTTTCCGGCCAGCCGCGCGGCACGATCAGGGTCACGGCACCGCTCGGCATGGGCCGGCGGCTGATCGCGTCCGGCATTCCCGATTTCCACGACAAATATTCCGATATCGAGGTGCGGCTTCGCCTGTCGGACCACAATGTCGACATCATGAAGGAAGGCATCGATGTCGCCTTCCGGCTCGGGCTTCTGGAGGATTCGAGCCTCAGGATGCGCGGTATCATGGAATGCGAACGCGTGCTGGTGGCTGCGCCCTCCTATCTCGAGCAACGCGGCGAGCCACAGAACCCGCAGGAACTGGTGGACAAGAAGCACGATTGCCTGATGCTGCGCTTTCCCGGCATGCGCGAATTCTACTGGACGCTGAACACGCCGTCCGGCCCGGCCAAGTTCGAGGTCCATGGCCCCTTCGATTCCGACGACGGCGACGTGCTGACGGGCTGGGCGCTGTCCGGGCGCGGCATCGTCAACAAGCCGCGTTTCGAGGTCGAGCCTTTCATTCGCGACTGGCGGCTGAAGGTGATCCTGCCGGAAACGCCGCCTACCCCGATCCAGCTCGCCGCCGTCTATCCGCACAAGAACCTGCAGGACCCGAAAGTGCGCCTGCTGCTCGACTTCATGGCCGAGCGCTGCCAGCGGCTGATCAAGGATATTCTGGCGGGGAAGTAGTTATCCCATTATTCGATGAATGAACCCGTCAAATAATGGCACCGTGAAAGCTGTATCGCCGTGGGCGGGACTGTAGATCATCCCCTTGGCAATCAATGAGTTGCGTAGCGGCGCCATCGAGGTAACGGTCCGCCCCATTTTTTCTGCAATGTCGCCTGAACGGTGAGGCCCAGGACCAAGATGCGCCATTGCCTGAACGTAACGTTTTTCGAGTGGAGTTAACCTGTCAAACCTTACGCGAAAAAAACTCGCGTCCAGTTCGGCGAGGGCATTGCGAGTGGCAATACTCGTGTCTTGCAGCTCGATAGGGCTATCATCTGCCACATCCCAACTATGCTTACCCCACTCCTGCAGAAAGTAAGGATATCCCTGCGTCTGCTTTAGTATTTCGGCGATAGCAATCTCTTCAAACCTGATATTTTCTTTTTCCGCTGGAATACAAAGCGCGTCCCTCGCAGCTTTTTCGTCAAGCTTGTCGACCGGGCTGAACTCGAATAGCCGCTCCGCATAGGATTTGGCACGACCACTTAGGCCGAGGAGTTGCGGCAGCCCGGCTGCCATCATCGTCACCGGCAACTGATCCTGGTTGGCTGCATGAAATGCGGTGATCAAAGACGTCAGTTGATCTTCCGGAACATATTGCAGTTCATCGATATAGATAACAACCGCCGTACCAAGAGATTGCGCCGCAAGACCGACCGTAGCGAGCAACTCACTTAGGTCGTTGTCGAGATCGCCAGTATCGGCAATACCATTACTTGGCTCTATATCGACGCCAAACTCGATATCCCGATATTTGACTTTCAGTGCTTTCGCGAAGGCGGCCATTGCACCGAAGGCTGCTTTCAACGCGGATTTGGCAGCCTCACTTCGACTCAGGCGAAGAAGCGCTGACCGCAAAGCCGGGAGAAGGATTCCAGGAAGCGACCGTCCTTCAGGCGCTTCGATGCGAACGGCAGCAAAACCCCGCGCTTCGGAATCCGCACGAATACGATTGAGAAGCACTGTCTTTCCAACGCCGCGAAGCCCATAAAAGATAAAGCTTCGCGCAGCGCGGCCGGCACGTATCCGGTCAAGCGCTATTGCAGCCCGTTCAATCATCTCATCTCGCCCCGCAAGTTCCGGCGGTTGAGTGCCTGCTCCGGGAGCGTATGGGTTGGTACGAGGGTCCATAAGGAAATTACCCTAATTTATCAAAAAAGGATAATATCAGCTAAATTCTCTATAACAAGGTGTCTCAGCAGATTGAAATGCTTACCTGACCAGCGCCATCATGATCTCGGCGGCGGCCATCGCCGCGATCACCGCCGGGCGCTTGTCCTTCACCGCATCGCCGCCGATGGGCGATACGAGGCGCGCGAAAGCTTCCTCGGTGCCGTTTGCTGTCTTCAGGTACCAGCTCTTGAACGTCGCCTTCTTGGTCTTCGAGCCGATCATGCCGACATAGGCCGCATCGTCGCGCTTCAGCGCCTCCGCAACGATCAGGAAATCCAGCGCGTGGTCATGCGTCAGCACGACGAAGGCGGCGCCCGCCGGTGCCTCGCGCACCATTTCCTCCGGCATCGGCGTCAGCCGCGTCTCTATCGCTTCCGGCATGCCGTCCAGTGCATCGGCGCGGGTTTCGACAACGACGACATGAACCGGCAGGAGAGAAAAGGCCGACGCCAGCGCATGCCCGACATGGCCGCCGCCGAAAAGATATATGTGCGGGCTTCTGGCATCCTCGATGCGGGCTTCTTCGATCAGGTTTTGACGTAGCTGATCGTCCACTAAGCGGATCGAAAGATTGACCCGCCCGCCGCAACATTGGCCGATTTCGGGGCCAAGCGGGATGTCGAGCACTATACCCTCCCCCTTGCGGGGAGGGTCGATCCGCGAAGCGGAGCGGGGTTGGGGTGGTAACGGGTTCGCACCATTCTGAGCCACCCCTACCCGACCCTCCGGGCCACCCTCCCCGCAAGGGGGAGGGAGGAGCGCTTCCGCCAACATCTCCCGCGCCTTGTCGATCGCCATGAATTCCAGTTGGCCACCGCCGATAGTCCCGAAGATCGCATCAGGCGAAACCAGCATTTTCGTGCCGGCCTCTCGCGGGGTCGAACCCTTTGCCTCGGCCACCTCGACGAGTGCGACCGCCGGCGACACGTCGAAGAAGGCGCGCAGGCTTTCGGCGTTGCGTGTCACTTGCCCGCCGCTTCAGCCTTCAGCCGCTCGACCGCCATCAGCACGCGCTCCGGCGTGGCGGGGGCGTCGAGGCGCGGGCAGATCTTGTGGTCGGCCACGCTCGCCACCGCGTCCGACAGCGCATGCAGAACCGACATGCCATGCGGCAGCGGCGGCTCGCCGACCGCCTTCGAGCGATGGATCGTCGGCTCATAGGCCTGCGACCAGTCGGTCAGCGCGACGTTGAAGATCTTGGGCCGATCCGAGGCGAGCGGGATCTTGTAGGTCGATGGCGCATGGGTGCGCAGCCTGCCCTTGTCGTCCCACACCAGTTCCTCGGTGGTGAGCCAGCCCATGCCCTGGATGAAACCGCCCTCGACCTGCCCGATATCAATCGCCCGGTTCAGCGAACGCCCGGTGTCGTGCAGGATATCCGTGCGCTCAACGACATACTCGCCGGTCAGCGTATCGATGGAAACCTCCGAACAGGCCGCGCCATAGGCATAGTAGTAGAAGGCATGGCCGCGGCCCTTGGCTCGATCCCAATGGATTTTCGGCGTCTTGTAGAAGCCGGCGGCCGACAACTGGATGCGGTTGAGATAGGCCTGCTTGACCAGTTCGTTGAAGCCGATCTCCTGATTGCCGATGCGCACCCGGTTCGGTAGGAACACCACCTGATCGGTCGGCACCTGATACTTTTCCGCCGCGAAATCCGTGAGCCGCTTGCGGATTTGCCGCGCCGCATCCTGCGCCGCCATGCCGTTCAGGTCGGCTCCCGAAGACGCCGCCGTCGGCGCGGTATTGGGCACCTTGGCCGTGGTCGTCGCGGTAATCTTGACGCGGTCGAGGTCGATCTGGAACTCCTCGGCCACCACCTGCGCCACCTTGAGATGCAGCCCCTGCCCCATCTCGGTGCCGCCATGGTTCATATGCACGGAGCCGTCATTGTAGACATGCACCAGCGCACCGGCCTGGTTGGACTCCGTCTTGGTGAAGGATATGCCGAACTTGACCGGCGTCAGCGCCATGCCGCGCTTGATGAAGCGGCTGTTGGCATTGAAGGCCGCGATCGTGCGGCGGCGGCCGGCATAGTCGGCGCTCTCCTCAAGTTCCGCCACGATGCGGTGAATAATGTTGTCCTCTACCTTCTGGTGGTAGGGCGTGACGTTGCGCTCACCCGTAGCGCCCATCGGATCATAAAAATTCAGCTTGCGGATTTCGAGCGGGTCCTTGCCGACTGCGAAGGCGACCTCGTCGATGACGCGCTCGGCCCCGACCATGCCCTGCGGGCCGCCGAAGCCGCGAAATGCCGTGTTGGAAACGGTGTTGGTATAGAGCGGCGCCGATTTGGCGTGAACGGCGGGATAGAAATAGGCGTTGTCGCAATGGAACAGCGCGCGGTCGCCCACCGGGCCTGAAAGATCGGCGGAGAAGCCGGCATTCAGCGCAAACATGAAGTCGACGCCGAGGATGTTGCCCTCATCGTCGAAGCCGACTTCGTAGTCGATGGCGAAGTCGTGCCGCTTGCCGGTGGCGGTCATGTCCTCGTCGCGGTCGAGCCTGATCTTGACGGCTCTGCCGTGCTTCTTGGCGGCGATCGCAGCGATTGCCGCGCATTGGTTGGCCTGGGTTTCCTTGCCACCGAAACCGCCGCCCATGCGCCGCACTTCCACCGTCACCGCATGGCTCGGCACGCCAAGCACATGGGCGACCAGATGCTGCGTTTCGCTCGGCCCCTGCGTCGAGCAGTAGACGATGACCTCGTCGTCCTCACCCGGTATCGCCAGCGACACCTGCCCTTCCAGATAAAAATGATCCTGCCCGCCAAGTTTCATGCGGTTCTTGATGCGGTGCGGGGCCGCGGCAATGGCAGCCGCCGCATCGCCGCGCGTCAGCGTCAGCGGCGTCGTCACCTGCTTGTCTTTTTCGGGATCGAGGTTCCAGATATCGAAGATCCCCGGCAGTTCCTCGTATTCGATCTTCGCGAGGCGGGCAGCAGAGCGGCCCTGCTCGCGCGTTTCGGCAATGACCGCAAAGATCGGCTGGCCGTGGAACTGCACCCGATCTTCTGCAAAGACCGGATCGTCATGCATGCCACTCGGCGAGACGTCGTTTTCGCCCGGAACGTCGGCATAGGTCAGCACGTCGACCACGCCCGGCGCGCTCCGCACAGCCGACAGATCGACCGATTTTAGCTTGCCATGCGCAACGCTCGACAGGCCGATGCCGACATGCAGCGTGCCCGCCGGCTCCGGCATGTCGTCGATATAGACGGCAGTGCCGGCAACATGCTTGTGCGCTGAATCGTGGCGCTGGTCTGTGTGAACGCCACCGGCGATCTTGGCTGCTTTCAGGTTGGGGGAAGCGTGTTTGTTCATGAGCAAGCTCTCCCGGCCGGGCAGCGCTCTACGTTGCCCCCCTCTGGCCTGCCGGCCATCTCCCCCACAGGTGGGGAGATTAGCTGTGTCGCTCGCCCCGCATATTCTGAAACGTCCAAGATTGGCGAAAGCCATGATGAAGGCTGATCTCCCCACCCGTGGGGGAGATGGCCGGCAGGCCAGAGGGGGGCGCGAAGGAACGTGGCATTCAATGTTAGGTTCATGATCGTCACCTCACGCTACCCGGTGCCGCGAGACCTGGATCGGCGCTTTTCCGCCTTGGCTCTCCGCAAAGAACCGCATCAGCAAATTGCGCGCAGCCAGCATACGATATTCCGCCGTCGCGCGCATGTCGGTCAGCGGGGTGAAGTCTTCGGCATATTTTGTCATGGCCGCTTCCACGGCTGCTTCTGTCCAGGGCTTGCCGGTCAGTGCCACCTCGACCGCCTTGGCCCGCTTCGGCGTCGCCGCCATGCCGCCATAGGCGATGCGGATCGAGGCGACGGTGCCGTCCTTCGCCAGTTCCAGCTTGAAGGCTCCCAAGGCCGCCGTGATGTCCTCGTCACGGCGCTTGGTGATCTTGTAGACGGCGAAATGGCTATCTTTCGCCGACACCGGCACATGCACGGCCTCGACGAACTCGCCCGGCTGCCGGTCCTGCTTGCCATAGGCGATGAAGAATTCCTCCAGCGGGATCGTCCGGCGCGCCTTGCCCTTGCGCAGCGTCAGCGATGCACCGAGCGCGATGAAGGGCGGCGGCGTGTCGCCGATCGGCGAACCATTGGCGATGTTGCCGCCGATCGTGCCCATATTGCGCACCTGCTCGCCACCAATGCGGTCGATGAGCGGTCCGAGCGCTGGAATACGCTTCGACAGCGTCTCGAACGCTTCCGTATAGGTCACGCCCGCGCCGATACTGACCACGCCGTCCTTTTCCGAGATCGTGCGCAATCCGTCGAGATGGCCGATGAACACCACCGGCGAAATATCGCGCATATGCTTGGTGACCCACAACCCGACATCGGTCGAACCGGCAACGATCGTCGGCTTCTGCTCGCTTTCGAGGATAGAGGCGAAATCGTCCACATCCGCAGGCACGATCAGCCGATGCTTTTCCGTGCCGATCTCGACGCGTGAACCATCGCGCAGCTCGCCGAGTTTTTTCGTTACAGCCGCGCGCTCGACCGCCAGCGGGTCTTTCGCCACCTTGCCGTAGCTTGAGATGGCCCGTGCAGCGCGCATGATCGCCTCATAGCCGGTGCAGCGGCAGAGATTGCCCTGCAGCGCCTTTTCGATCGCAGCATCCGCCGGTTCCGGCTCCTTCATCCACAGCCCGTAGAGCGACATGACGAAACCCGGCGTGCAGAAGCCGCATTGCGAGCCATGGAAATCGACCATCGCCTGTTGGACGGGGTGCAGCCCGTCCCCCTCGCCGCGCAGATGCTCAATGGTCACGACATGGCAGCCGTCCAGCGAGCCCACGAAGCGGATGCAGGCATTGACGCTTTCATAGACCAGCTTGCCGTCCGTCAGCCTGCCGACCAGCACCGTGCAAGCGCCGCAATCGCCTTCCGCGCAGCCTTCCTTGCTGCCGCGCAGCGAGCGGCGCAGGCGCAGATAGTCGAGCAGCGTCTCGTCGGGCGCGACCTGCGACAGCGCCACATCCTCGCCATTGAGCAGGAAGCGGATTTCGTTGCGGGTCTTTGGCTTCGCCATCATCAACTCCCCCTGTAGGTCGAGTAGCCGTAGGGCGAGACCAGCAGCGGCACATGATAATGCGTCTTCTCGGCCAGGCCGAAACGGATCGGCACCACATCCAGGAACGCCGGCTTGGGCAGTGCTGTTCCCTGGGCGCGCAGATAATCGCCGGCGGCAAAGACCAGCTCATACTCGCCAAGCCTGAACTCGTCGCCCGCAAGCAGCGGCCCATCGCAACGGCCATCGGCATTGGTCGAGACCGTCTTGAGATGCGTGCGAACGTCACCCTCCAGCCTGAACAGAGAAATCGACAGCCCAGCTGCCGGCTTGCCGGAAGCCGTATCGAGAACATGGGTCGTCAGGCGCCCGCCATCCGTCGTCGACATACTGCCTCCCTGCTTGTGAACACGAACGATCGATTGTGCGGCAAATAAATGCCATGCATAAGTCCCGGAGAAGCCGAAGGCCACAAAAAGACTTTCAAAAATAATAAGGGGAATGCCCCGGCCAGTCTTTCGATTATTCTCAATCTGCAAGTTCGGCTTTCGCCGGAAGCCTGAGGGATTTCATGCGTTACGAAAGAGACATGCGCGGCTATGGCGCCAACCCGCCCGACCCGAAATGGCCGGGAGGCGCCCATGTCGCCGTGCAGTTCGTCGTCAATTACGAGGAAGGTGGCGAAAACTGCGTCCTGCATGGCGATGCCGCTTCCGAAGCCTTCCTGTCGGAGATCGTCGGCGCGGCGCCCTGGGTCGGCATGCGCCACTGGAACATGGAATCGATCTACGAGTATGGCGCCCGCGCCGGCTTCTGGCGGCTGCACCGCATGTTCACCGAGGCCGAGGTTCCGGTCACCGTCTACGGCGTCGCCACCGCACTTGCCCGCTCGCCCGACCAGGTGACGGCGATGCAGGAAGCCGGCTGGGAAATCGCCTCGCACGGGCTGAAATGGATCGACTACCGCGAACATTCTCTCGAGGCCGAGCGCGCCGACATCGTCGAGGCGATACGGCTCCACACCGAAGTCACCGGCGAGCGCCCGCACGGCTGGTACACGGGGCGCACCTCCATCAACACCGTGCGTCTGGCCTGCGAGGCCGGCGGCCTCGACTACATCTCCGACACCTATGACGACGAACTGCCCTACTGGTTCGAGCATGACGATCATGCTCACCTCATCATCCCCTACACGCTCGACGCCAACGACATGCGTTTCGCGACGCCGCAGGGCTTCAATTCCGGCGACCAGTTCTACGCCTATCTGAAGGACTCCTTCGACACGCTCTACGCCGAAGGCAAGGCCGGCCGGCCGCGCATGATGAATATCGGCCTGCACTGCCGCCTCGTCGGCCGCCCCGGTCGCGCGGCCGCGTTGAAGCGCTTCATCGACTACGTCAAAAGCCACGACAAGGTCTGGCTCGCCCGGCGCATCGACATCGCCCGCCATTGGCAGGAGCATCACCCCTATCAACCGCAAGCGCTGCGGCCATCGAAAATGGCGCGCGAAGAGTTCGTCGAAAAATTCGGCGGCATTTTCGAGCATTCGCCATGGATCGCGGAACGCGCCTACGGGCTGGAGCTTGGATTAGCTCACGACAGCGCCGGTGGCTTGCACAATGCGCTCTGCCGGGCCTTCAGGTCAGCGAGTGAAAAGGAGCGGCTGGGCGTGCTGACCGCCCACCCCGACCTCGCCGGCAAGCTTGCGGCCGCAAAACGCCTGACGCAGGAATCGACAAAGGAGCAGGCTTCCGCCGGGCTCGATGCTCTGACCGATGCCGAGCGCGAGCTCTTCTCCAAGCTCAACGCCGCCTATGTCACCACCTTCGGCTTTCCCTTCATTATAGCCGTAAAGGGCAAGACCAAGGACGATATTCTCGCCGCCTTCGAAACCCGCATCGGCAACAGCCGCGCCGAAGAATTCGAGACGGCCTGCAAGCAGGTGGAGCGCATCGCGCTGCTGCGCCTGAAAGACCTTTTACCCGCCTAGATCGTGAAAGCTCCGGCTTGGGCGGGATAACGCTCAACTACTAAGGACCCAGAATGGCCGACCGCACCTATTACGCCCCGACCGGAGGCCTGCCGCCGCAGACGCAGCTTTTGACCGGCCGTGCCGTCTTCACCGAGGCCTATG
Organism: Mesorhizobium sp. CCNWLY176; assembly: GCF_037153935.1. NCBI lineage: Bacteria > Pseudomonadati > Pseudomonadota > Alphaproteobacteria > Hyphomicrobiales > Phyllobacteriaceae > Mesorhizobium > Mesorhizobium sp. CCNWLY176. The sequence continues at coordinate 123,959 of NZ_JBBBDZ010000013.1, read as the reverse complement.
CCGTCATTCCCAAGGGCGTGATGAGCGACATCGTCGCCAGCCTGCTGCCTTTCTGGGACAACACCCGCGCCTGGGTGCTGTCGCGCCCGCTCTCTGGTTTTGCGGAGACGTTTTCGCAATACATCATGGAAATCGCTCCCGGCGGCGGCAGCGACAGGCCGGAGCCGGACGCAGGTGCCGAAGGCGCGCTCTTCGTGGTCGAGGGCGAACTGACCATCGCCTTGGACGGCAAGAAACATGTCCTGCAGCCGGGCGGGTTTGCTTTCCTGCCGCCGGCCAGCAAATGGACCGCCCGTAACGAGAGCGGCACACCCGTCCGTTTCCACTGGGTCCGCAAGGCCTATGACTATGTCGACGGCATCGACGTGCCGGAAGCCATCTTCGCCAACGAGAAAGCCATCGCGCCCTCCCCCATGCCGGGCACCGAGGGCAAATGGGCGACGACCCGCTTTGTCGATCCGGCCGACCTGCGCCACGACATGCATCTGACCATAGTGACCCTCGAGCCGGGCGCGGTTATCCCCTTCGCCGAAACGCATGTGATGGAGCACGGCCTCTATGTTCTGGAGGGCAAGGCCGTCTACCGCCTCAACCAGGACTGGGTCGAGGTCGAGGCCGGCGATTACATGTGGCTGCGCGCCTTCTGCCCGCAGGCCTGCTATGCCGGCGGCCCGGGAAACTTCCGCTACCTGCTCTACAAGGACGTCAACCGGCATATGAAGCTCGTAACGCGCCGGCCCTAAACCGAAAGGACGCCGCCATGGATCGGATCATCACGGCAAAGCTGCTCACCCGCGAGAACTTCGCCGAGTTCGGCGATGTCATCGACAAGGGCGGCGACAACCACTATCCGATCAACGGCGGCAAGACCGAGCGCTATCACGATCTGGCAACGGTGGACGCCGCTGGTCCGAACGCGCGCGTGCTGGTCAGCATCGGCGCCGGCACACCTTACAAATTTCCGCTGAAACTCTCCATGGTCGAGCGCCATCCCTTCGGCAGCCAGGCCTTCATCCCGCTATCGCCGCGCCCGTTTCTCGTGGTCGTCTGCCACGATGGCGAGGACGGTCCGGAAACGCCGCACGCTTTCCTCACCCAGCCCGGCCAGGGCGTGAACTATCCGCGCAATCTCTGGCACGGCGTGCTGACCCCCATCGGCAAAAAACAGGACTTCCTGATCGTCGACCGTGGCGGCGACGGCTCGAACCTGGAAGAATTCCACTTCTCCCACCCTTACGAAATCCATCTGCCGGAAACACGATGACCGAAACCTCGCTGATCAACCGCCTGTTCGACGTTATCGAGGCCGACATCGTGCCGAAGACGGCCGAGGGCGTGGCACATGGCAACAAGCTGTTCGGCGCGGCGATCCTGCGCAAATCCGACCTGTCGCTGGTGCTTGCCGAAACCAACAACGAGATCGAGAATCCCCTCTGGCACGGCGAGATGCATTGCCTGAAGCGCTTCTACGAGATGCCCAAGGCCGACCGCCCAGACACCAAGGACTGCATCTTCCTCTCGACCCACGAGCCCTGCTCGCTCTGCATCTCAGCCATCACCTGGACCGGCTTCGACAATTTCTACTATCTTTTCTCCCACGAGGACTCGCGCGACAGCTTCGCCATCCCGCACGATTTGAAAATCCTGAAAGAGGTTTTTACCCTCGAGCCCGGCGGCTACAATGCCGAGAACGCCTATTGGAAGAGCTTTTCGCTGCGCAAACTGTTGCGCGAGATGTCAGAGGCCGAACGCCAGACGTTGGAGGAGCGTGTCGCCAAAATCTCGGCCAGATACGACCGGCTTTCGGGAGAATATCAGGACGGCAAGGCCGAGAATGATATTCCGCTGAATTGAGCTGGCTTCAGCGCTTGCTTGCAGCCTCGTAAATCGCCGAGCGGTCTCGCCTGCCGACGGCTATCACCAGCACCACCAGTTCACCGTCTATGACTTCATAAACCAGCCGGTAGCCCGAACTGCGGAGCTTTATCTTGTAACGATCCTTTGCGTCGCGAAGTTTGGCCGATGGCAGGCGCGGATTTTCGCAGCGCTCTTTCAGCTTCTTGCGAAACTGCTCACGCGTATTGGCGTCGAGTTTCTTCCATTCCTTGAGTGCGGATGTGAGGAACTGGACCTCATATGGCATCGAGATCGACCCGGATGCGCTCCTCGCCCTTGCGGGCATCGGCAATCGCATTGAGTTCGAAATCCTCGATCCGGTCCATCATCGCCTCGAATGCCTTGGCCGGCACGCAATAGAAGGCTGGCTCGTTGTGATTCAGGATCGCGACCGGAAAGCCTTCGCCGGCCGCAACCGTTCCCATCGGGTTCTTTTTCAGTTCCGAGACACTGGCCGTGACTTCGGCAAGAATGGTGTGGGGCACGGAAAACTCCATCTTTTATTGGTACTCTAAATAGCACTCATAACAGGTCTTTTCAATTGGTCCTGTCCAACTGGATTCGGACTTCGAATTGGGCCGTTCGCCGCAAAAAGCAATCCGGGCGGCGTTTCTCCGACTTGCTTTTGGCCCCTGTCCGATGCCTCCTGTAGTCATCAGGAGCCTAGGCATGAAAACCATCACCGACTTCCCCCGCACCGTCCTCGAATTTCCCGACATGGCCATCGTCATGCCCGATGGCTGTCGGCTGTCGGCGCGGGTGTGGATGCCGGACGATGCCGACCAGGACCCGGTGCCGGTGATCCTCGAGCACCTGCCCTACCGCAAGCGCGACGGCACCACGGCGCGGGATGCCCTCACCCACCCCTATTTCGCCGGCCACGGCTATGCCTGCATCCGCGTCGACATGCGCGGCAACGGCGATTCCGAAGGGTTGATGGACGACGAATATTCCGAGCAGGAGCTGCAGGATGCGGTGAATGTCATCACCTGGGCAGCAGGCCAGCCCTGGTGCAACGGCAATGTCGGCATGATGGGCATTTCCTGGGGCGGGTTCAATTCGCTCCAGGTCGCAGCCAAGCAGCCGGAGGCGCTGAAGGCGATCATCACGCTCTGCTCCACCGACGACCGCTATGCCGACGACATCCACTACAAGGGCGGCCTGCTGCTCAACGAGAATCTCGGCTGGGGCTCGACCATGCTGTCCTATTCCTCGCGCTCGCCCGACCCTGCGCTGGTCGGCGACAAATGGCGGGATATGTGGCTGGCGCGTCTTGAGAACGAGCCCTTCCTGCCTGCCGATTGGCTCAGGCATCAGCGCCGCGACGCCTATTGGAAGCGCGGCTCGGTCTGCGAGGATTTTTCGAAGATCAAGGCGGCGACACTGGCCGTCGGCGGCTGGGGCGATGCCTACAAGAACGCCGTCGCCCGCATCGTCGAGGGCGTGCAGGCGCCGGCCAAGGGGCTGGTCGGTCCGTGGATCCACAAATATCCGCATTTCGCCGTGCCGAAACCGGCAATTGGCTTCCTGCAGGAGGCACTGCGCTGGTGGGACCATTGGCTGAAAGGCATCGACACCGGCGTCGAGAACGACCCGGCGATGCGGCTCTACGTCATGGACTCGGTGCCGCCGCGCGACTGGTACGAGGAGCGCCCCGGCCGCTGGATCGCCGAGAAGAATTGGCCCTCGCAAGACATCAAGCCGAAACGCCTGCACCTGGCGGCTGACGGCAAGCTCGCCGACACCACCGAAACGCTGGGCGGCGTGAAAGTCGCGACACCGCAGGATTGCGGCATGGCCGGCGGCGAATATTGCGCGATCTGGCTCGGGCCGGAACTGCCCGGCGACCAGCGCGAGGACGACGAGAAATCGGTCTGCTTCGACGGGCCACCGCTGGAAGCCTCGATGGATATCGTCGGCGCCCCGGTCATCCGCCTCAGGCTCGTGGCCGATCACGAACGGGCCATGGTCGCGGTTCGTCTCTGCGACGTTCAGCCGGACGGCTCGTCCACGCGCATCACATACAGCGTGCTGAACCTCACCCACCGCGACAGCCACGAGTTCCCCAAAGCCATGCCGCCCGGCGAGGCGGTGGAGATCACGCTTCAGCTTGACGACATCGCCTACAGCGTCGCCAAGGGCCACCGGCTTCGGGTCGCCGTTTCGTCCACCTACTGGCCGCTGGTCTGGCCTTCGCCCAGGCCCGTTACGCTGACGCTTGAACAAGGTGCGATCGATCTTCCGTTGCGCCCGTCCGGCAGCGGCGATGAGGTCACTTTCGCGGAACCCGAGGGCGCCACGCCCTGGCAGGTTGAAACGCTGCGCAAAAGCGCCAACAGCCGCAAGGTCGATCGCGATCCGGCGACCGGCAAGGTCTCGCTGGTCATCGTCGATGATTTCGGCGAAATCCGCGACAAGGACCACGGCCTGGTGAATGGCGGTGTCGCGCGCGAATGGTGGACCATCGATCCCGCCGATCCACTGTCGGCTTTCGGCAAGACGCACTGGACATCGACCCTGTCGCGAAATGAATGGTCGCTGCGCACCGAGACTTTTTCGGAGATGCGCTCCGACGCGAAAAACTTTTATCTCACCGGCAGGATCGAAGCCTACGAGGGAGACGAACTAGTGTTCGAGCGCGACTTCAAGGAGGAGATTCCGCGCGACCACATTTGACGAATGAAACGCATTGGTCTAAATACGACATTCTATTTGCGTCATTTCATGTCTCGACCGGCATCGTTAGATGCCGGTTCTGCATTCAGTATTTCTGCTGTTCGAAAGAGAAAATCGACGCCCGCCAAACCACCGGACCGGGGAGAAATCGATGTCGAACGATTACGCCTATTCAGGCCTTTTTCCAGTTATCGCCTTCTAGGCCTTCGCTGCGGAGCGGGATATTTCCCGCTCATCGGCCGGGACCGCCGAGAACTGCCGGCGTTGGTCCACCATCACGCATCATTTACGCCACGTCATGTCGCAAACTGCCTTGCGCGCGGCGCGATGTTGCGAGCAATATTCCCTCAACAAGAAATCAAGACCGATAACGGTCACCTAACAGAGTGAGGAACCTCTATATGTCGAATGAACTCGAATTCCTGAGCCATCGTGTAGCCGTCGGCAAATTGAGCCGGCGTGATTTTCTCGGCCGCGCTGCGGCTCTCGGCGTTACCGCCACTTTCGCCAATTCGCTGCTCGGCACAGCCGCCTTCGCCGCTGGCCCGCAGAAGGGCGGCGTCCTCAAGGCCGGCATGGTCGGCGGCGCTGCCACCGACAGCCTCGACCCGGCTTCATGGTCGAGCCAGGTGCCTTATTTCTTCGGCCGGCAGTGGGGCGAGCAGCTCGTCCAGCTTACCGCCGATGGCGAAGTCAAGCCCGCGCTGGCCGAGGAATGGGGCGCATCGGACGATGCCAAGGTCTGGACCTTCAAGATCCGCAAGGGCGTCCAGTTCCACAACGGCAAGGAAATGACCCCTGCCGACGTGCTGGCCACGATGGAGCGCCATTCCGACGAGAAGTCGAAATCGGGCGCGCTGGGCATCATGGGCGGCATCGACACGATCAAGGTCGACGGCCAGAACGTCGTCTTCACGCTCAAGGAAGCCAACGCCGATCTGCCCTACCTGCTCGACGACTACCATCTGATGATCCAGCCCAATGGTGGCAAGGACAAGCCTGACGAAGGCATCGGCACCGGCCCCTACAAGGTCACTGTCAACGAAGCCGGCGTGCGGCTCGGCGGCGAGAAATTCGCCAATTACTGGCGCGACGACCGCGGCTTTGCCGACCAGATCGAGATCATCATCATCAACGACGCCACCGCCCGCACCTCCGCCCTACAGGGCGGCCAGGTCGACATGATCAACCGCGTCGAGCCCAAGATCGTCGAACTCATCAAGCGCGTTCCCGGCGTCACCATCCAGAACGTTGCCGGACGCGGCCACTATGTGTTCATCGCCCACTGCAACACCGCGCCCTTCGACAACAACGATCTCAGGCTGGCGCTGAAATTCGCGCTCGACCGCGAGGAGATGCTGCAGAAGATCCTGATGGGCTACGGCTCGATCGGCAACGACACGCCGATCAACAAGGCCTATCCGCTCTTCACCGAGATCGAGCAGCGCAAGTTCGACCCGGAAAAGGCTGCGTTCCACTACAAGAAGTCCGGCCACTCCGGCACGGTGCTGATGCGCACTTCCGATGTCGCCTTCCCCGGCGCCGTGGACGCAGCCCAGCTTTACCAGCAGAGCGCTGCCAAGGCCGGCATCACCATCGAGGTCAAGCGCGAACCGGGCGACGGCTACTGGTCGGAAGTCTGGAACAAGCAGCCCTTCTCGGCATCCTATTGGGGCGGTCGCCCGACGCAGGACCAGATGTACACCACCGCCTACTATTCCAAGGCCGACTGGAACGACACGCGCTTCATGCGCGAGGATTTCGACAAGCTGCTGTTCCAGGCGCGTTCGGAACTCGACAAGGAAAAGCGCACCGCCATCTACAAGACGATGGGCGAGATGGTGCGCGACGAGGGCGGTGTCATCACCCCGATGTTCAACGACTTCATCGATGCCACCAGCGCCAAGGTCGGAGGGTGGTCGCCCGATGGCAACCAGGAAATGATGGGCGGCTACGCACTGTCCAAGTGCTGGGTCCAGGCCTGAGTTCGGCCTTGCCCAGATGGCTCCCATCCTGAAACTGATAGCCCAGCGCCTGGCGCTGGGCGTGCTGCTGCTTCTGGCCGTTTCGGTCCTGATCTTCGCCGGCACGCAAATCCTGCCCGGCGACGTCGCCCAATCCATCCTCGGCCAATCGGCAACGCCACAGGCGCTTGCAAACCTGCGCGAGGCCATGGGCCTCAACGATCCCGCCTATGTCCGCTATTTCAAATGGCTCGGCGGCGTGCTGACAGGCGATCTCGGCACCGCTTTGTCGAGTGGTCAGGACATCGCGACGTCCATCAAGGGCAGACTTTGGAACACGCTGTTCCTTGCCTTCTGGGCGGCCATAGTCTCGGTGCCGCTGGCCATCATTCTCGGCCTGCTTGCCGTGCGCTATCGCAACGGCTTCGTCGACAAACTCATCTCCGGCCTTGCGCTCGCCTCGACCTCGCTGCCGGAATTCCTCATCGGCTATGTGCTGGTCTTCTTCTTCGCCGTGAAGCTGCAATGGTTCCCCGGTATTTCGACGGTCTATGAAGGCATGCCCTTCGGCCAGCGCATGCAGGCGATCGCCCTGCCCGCGACCGCGCTGACGCTGGTGGTGCTGGCGCATATGATGCGCATGACGCGCGCCGCCATCCTCAACGTCATGCAGTCCGCCTATGTCGAGACCGCCGAACTGAAAGGCTTGTCGGCCTTCAATGTCATACGCAAGCACGCATTTCCCAATGCGATTGCGCCCATCATCAACGTCGTCATGCTGAACCTCGCCTTCCTCATCGTCGGCGTGGTCGTGGTCGAGGTCATCTTCGTCTATCCCGGCATGGGCCAGTATCTGGTCGACCATGTCGCCAAGCGCGACGTGCCGGTGGTGCAGGCGGTGGGCCTGATCTTCGCCGCCGTTTATATCGGCCTCAACATCATCGCGGACATAGCGGCGATCATCGCGAATCCGCGCCTCCGGCATCCGAAGTGAGGGCGCGGTCATGCTTAGTCTGACAAGAATCCCCATTGGCGCCGTGATCGGCCTGATCTTCACGACGCTCTTTCTCCTTACCGCCATCTTCGCGCCGCTCATTGCGCCTTATGGCCTCGGCGAGATCGTCGGCCAGGTCTGGGAGCCATCGTCGGCGAACTTCCTGCTCGGCACCGACAATCTCGGCCGCGACCTGCTCTCGCGCATGATCTACGGCGCAAGGACGACGATCTTCATCGCGGTTCTGGCGACCGCGCTGTCGTTCTCGCTGGGCTCGATCCTGGGCTTCACGGCCGCCGTCGTCGGTGGCTGGTTCGACATGCTCATGTCGCGCTTCGTCGATCTCCTGATGGCGATCCCGACGCTGATCTTCGCGCTCGTCGTGCTCTCGGTCCTGCCCACGAACATCTTCGTGCTGATCATGGTCATGGGCATCCTCGACTCGACCCGCGTCTACCGCCTGTCGCGTGCCGTGGCCGTCGACATCAACGTCATGGATTTCGTCGAGGCGGCAAAGCTGCGCGGCGAAGGCCGCCGCTGGATCATCTTCCGCGAGATCCTGCCCAACGCGCTGTCGCCGCTGGTGTCGGAACTCGGCCTGCGCTTCATCTACTCGGTGTTGCTCCTGTCAGCACTGTCCTTCCTCGGCCTCGGCGTCCAGCCGCCGGCAGCCGACTGGGGCGGCATGGTCAAGGAAAACAAGGACGGCATCGTCTTCGGCATTCCGGCAGCTCTCATACCCGCCGCCGCGATCGCAGCGCTCGCCATCTCCGTCAATCTCGTCGCCGACTGGGTGCTCAACCGCACCACCGATCTCAAGGGAGGCCGCGGCAATGGCTAATCTGGCGACACCGAGTGACAACCTGCTCGACATCCGCAACCTGCGCATCGAGGCCAAGGTCTATCCGCCCGGCGAGGAGCCGAGGAACATTACCCTCGTCCACGACATCTCGCTGACGCTCAAGAAAGGCAAGGTGCTCGGCCTCATCGGCGAATCCGGCGCCGGCAAGTCGACTATCGGCCTGTCATCGCTCGGCTATGGCCGCGGCGGTGTCAGGATCACCGGCGGGCAGGTCTTCATCAACGGCCGCGACATTCTCACCAGCGGCAAGTCCGGCATCCGCAAGCTGCGCGGCCGCGAGGTCTGCTATGTCGCGCAATCGGCGGCGGCTGCCTTCAACCCCGCTCACCGGCTGATGGACCAGGTCGTCGAGGCATCACTCCTGCATGGCACCGGTACACGCGCCCAGGCCGAAAAACGCGCCGTGGCGCTGTTCAAGAAGCTCAGCCTGCCGGACCCCGAAAACATCGGCAAGCGCTTCCCGCATCAGGTCTCCGGCGGCCAGCTGCAGCGCGTCATGACGGCGATGGCGCTGTGTTCGGAACCCGACCTGATCGTCTTCGACGAGCCGACGACCGCGCTCGACGTGACCACGCAGATCGACGTCCTCGCCGCGATCAAGGACGCCATCCGCGATACCGGCGTCGCCGCGCTCTACATCACCCACGACCTCGCCGTGGTAGCGCAGGTATCGGACGAGATCATGGTGCTGCGCCATGGCCGGCTGGTCGAATGGGGCGGCACGCGCCAGATCATCAAGGAACCGCGCCAGGAATACACCAACCAGCTCGTCTCGGTTCATGAGATCACCCATGAGGAACAGAAGCCCGGCACCACGCCGTTCCTCTCGGTGAAAAACGTCACGGCCGCCTATGGCGGCGGCGCGGTGAAGGTGCTGAAGAACGTCTCCGTCGACATCTATCCCGGACAGACGCTCGCCGTCGTCGGCGAATCCGGCTCCGGCAAGTCGACGCTGGCCCGCGCCATAACCGGCCTTCTGCCGCCCATGGAAGGCAACGTCACCTTCGCCGGTCGACCGCTGGCCAATCGCCTCGCCGACCGCACCAAGGACGACTTGCGCCAATTGCAGATGATCTACCAGATGGCCGACGTGGCGATGAACCCGCGCCAGACCGTCGGCACCATAATCGGCCGGCCGCTGGAGTTCTATTTCGGCATGCGCGGCAAGCAGCGCGATGCCCGCGTGACTGAGCTGCTCGACAAGATCGAGATGGGCAAGGGTTTTATCGACCGCTACCCGGCCGAGCTTTCGGGCGGACAGAAACAGCGCGTCTGCATTGCCCGTGCGCTCGCCGCCAAGCCCAAGCTCATCATCTGCGACGAGGTGACCTCGGCGCTCGATCCGCTGGTCGCCCACGGCATCCTCGAGCTCCTTCTCGAACTGCAGAAGGAAGAGGAAGTCGCCTATCTCTTCATCACCCACGATCTCGCAACGGTGAAGTCGATCGCCGATTCCATCGCCGTCATGTATCGCGGCGAGGTCGTCCGCTACGGATCGAAAAGCGAAGTGCTGAAGCCACCCTTCGATGCTTATACGGAACTGCTGCTTTCCTCGGTTCCCGAAATGGAAATCGGCTGGCTCGAAAAGGCGATCAAGGGCCGGCGCATGGAGAGTGCGGGGAATTAGAGCCGCGACTGCTGTGCAAATGGGGGCCTGAGATGGCGGCGCTCCTTCGCGCCCCCCTCTGGCCTGCCGGCCATCTCCCCCTCAGGTGGGGAGATTAGCAGCGTCAGTCGTCCCGCCTGTTCTGCAACGCCGAAGATTGGCGAAAGCCGCAATGAAGGCTGATCTCCCCACCTGCGGGGGAGATGGCCGGCAGGCCAGAGGAGGGCAACGTAGGGCGACAACCCAACCAAATGGATTGTCACTACATCCGAGGCTAAACCAGAAAATCCCCACTCCCCGCCTTTGCCGCGGCCTGCGTCACGCCATCCAGCTCATATGCTTTGATATAATCAATCTGCATCTCGGCCGGCGTCGCCAAGCCATCCGCCGGCGTTCCCGCCACACCGCCGACCGCCAGATTGACCAGCATGTACATCGGCCCGTGCATGTCGCTCGGCGTGTCGGTGCGGGCGATCTCGACATCGTCGAAATACCAGACGATCTCCTCCTCGGTCCATAGCACGCCATAGGTGTGAAAGCCGGACGTATCCGATACGTTGACCGCCGAGGAGACAGAGGTGTGGCTTCCGGTTTCGTTGGTATGCGCCGTCACATGCACCTTGCCGGGTTCCTGCCCGCGCATTTCCACCACATCCAGTTCCGGCGGCCAGGAGCCGTCGGCCGGCAGCAGCCAGAATGCCGGCCACACACCCTGGTTTTCCGGCATGTCGGCACGCATCTCGAAATAGCCGTAGGTCTGCGAGAAGGATTCGTAGGTCGTCAGCAGGCCTGACGTGTAGTCGTAATTGTTGACTTCCGGCTTGATCGCGTCCGGCGTCGGCGCGGCGGTGATGGTGAGAACGCCATTATCGATGCTGAACGGGTTGACCGATTTCGTCGGCGCATAGTCGGTATCAATATACCACTGCTTCTCGCCATTGCCCTCATGGGTGCTGCCATTCTCGGCACCCCACCAGAAATTCGAATCCCACGTACCGCTCTCGCCATTCCACAGGCTGAGCGAATTGAAATCGTCGGAAAACGACAGGCTCATCTCGGACTTGTCGAGACTGAGCTTGAACTGCCCTGCATCGAACTGGTCGATCGTGGTGTTGGCGAAGACGAGGATTTCGTCATTGCCGAGATCGAGCGTCACATTGGCGCCCGTCTGGGTCATGTTCGACTGGATCGCATCGAAGGAAATAAACCCATAGCCGTCCAGCCGCACCTGATCATCAACGCTGAAATCGAGGATCAGGTCGCTGCCATTGCCCTCCGAAATGACAAAAATATCGGCCCCGCCACCACCCTTCAGCACGTCGTTGCCAGCGCCGCCGTCGATGGTCTGGCTGCCGGATGCGCCGCTGATGATGTTGTCGCCATCATTGCCGATCGCCGACCGGCCGTTGCCGGTCACGGTTAGATTCTCGATGTTTTCAGGTAGCCTGTAACTCATCCAGGTGTTGATGGTGTCGACACCTTCACCGGCCTTTTCGAAGGCGCTGTTGCGGGCCGAATAGAGATAATAGATATCGTCGCCCGTTCCGCCCTGCATGCTGACGGTGACCGAACTGTCGCCCCACATCGAATCGTTGAGCGCACTGCCGGCAAGCTGCGGGCCGGAATTCGTTGCCGAGAAATGGTTGACCGAGGAGCCGCTGTAAGGGAGGGGGACGCCCTTGGCGTTCAATACAGTGTTCATCGTCGCTTCCTGCTTCCTGGATTTGTCCTCCCGAAGTCAGGCTAGCATCCGAACCATGACGGCGCGACCGGCCATCGTTAACGTTGTGCTAAATTAGGTTTATCAAAAGTTATTTGAGACCATAGAATTTTATGCAAACGCCCACTCACGCCGGCCAAGCATCGCCACCGCATCGATGATCCGCGTGAAGCTGGCGCGGGCGCGACCAACCGTATGGCGGGCGCGCAGATAGCCGTGCACCAGTCCCGGCTCTTCATGCGAGAAGGCCTTGCCGCCCGCCGCGATCACCCGCGCGGCATAGGCCTGCCCGTCGCTCGAAAGTGGATCGCATTCGGCGGTAACGATCACAGTCGGCGGCAGATTTGAGAAATCGGCGTCAGCCAGCGGCGTGTAGGTGACGTCGCCCGAAACGTCGGCGCCGCCAGTGCGGATATCCTTGTAGAAGACGAGGTCGCGCATCGTCAGCATCGGCGCTTCGGCGTGGGTCACATAGGAACCCTTGGATTGGTCGCCACCCAGGCCCGGATAGATCAGCACCTGCCCGATGGGCCGTCTCTCATGGCCGCGCGTGGCGTGGCTTACGGCAGCAGCGAGATTGCCACCGGCAGAATCGCCGCAAAGCAGGATCGGCTGCGTATAGCTTTTGGCCGCCCATTCGAACGCAGCAAGAGCATCGTCGAACGCCGCCGGATGAAGATGCTCCGGCGCGAGGCGATAATCGACCGACACGACCTCGTAGCCTGTGCGCGCGCAAAGCTCGGCGCAGACATCGTCATGGCTGTCGAGCCCGCCGAGGATGAACCCGCCGCCGTGGTAATAGACGATGACGGCCTTGGGGTCGCCCGAAGCGCGATAGATGCGGACCGGGATTTCATGCAACGGCGCGGCAACCGAGTGATTCTCAGCCTTTATGCCCTCTGGATAGCCGGCAAAGAATTCGCGGCACATGCGGTCGTAGATCGCGCGCTGCTGCTCGATCGTATAGTCGATCGTGTCGGGCGGATAATAGGAATTGGTCCGCTCGATGAAGGCCCAGGTCTCGCTGTCGATCAGTTTTGCATAGTCGGTCACGTGTTACTTGCCCTTCCAGACTGGGTCGCGCTTTTCGGCAAAGGCCTTGAAGCCTTCCATATTGTCTTCCGAGGCATAGAGGTCATCGACCGTGCGGAACTTGCGCTTGGTGATCCAGTTCATGGCGTCCTGAAACTCCATCGCCTCGGCCCGCCGTGCAACCTCCTTGATCGAGGCAAAGACCAGCGGCGGCCCGCCGGCGAGCAACCGGGCGACTTCCCAGACACGATCCTCGAGCTTGTCAGCAGGCAGCACCTCGTTGACCAACCCCCAGCGATGCGCCTCCTGCACATCCATCCAGCGGCCGGTGAGCAGAAGGTCCATGGCGACATGATAGGGAATGCGCTTGGGCAGCTTGATCGTCGCCGCGTCGGCCAGCGTGCCGGCCTTGATCTCCGGCAGGGCGAAGGAGGAATGGTCGGAGGCGTAGATGAGATCACAGGACAGCGCCAGCTCGAAACCACCGCCCACCGCCATGCCGTTTACGCAGGCGATCACCGGCTTGTTCATGTCGCGCAGTTCCTGCAACCCACCGAAACCGCCGACGCCATAGTCGCCATCGACCGCATCCCCGCCGGCCGCGGCCTTGAGATCCCAGCCAGCAGAGAAGAACTTTTCTCCGGCAGTCTTGACGATGGCGACGCGCAATTCGGGGTCATCGCGGAACGCACGAAAGGTCTCGCCAAGCCGGCGCGAGGTGGCCAGGTCGATGGCGTTGGCCTTGGGCCGATCGAGCGTGACTTCGAACACTCCACCCTCGCGACGGGTTTTTACGACGTCGGACATGATTACTCTCCTGCGCTGACTGCCCCCTCCCCCTTGAGGGGAGGGTGGCTGGACAAAGTCCGTTCGGGTGAGGTCGCCGCGGCAGTGCGCGACGGCGTGGCAGTGTCTTCTGAGGTAACCCCCTCCGGCCGCTGCGCGGCCACCTCCCCCTCAAGGGGGGAGGATAGGACGAGCAGCGCATCGGCAATCCACGCGCGCTTGCCCTCGCCGCAGACGATAAGAGGGTTGATATCGAGTTCCTCGATTGCGCCGGCCTGCCCAAGCACAAAATCCGAGATTGCAAGGATCGCATCGATAGCAGCCGAAATATCGGCCTTGGGCCGGCCGCGATAACCGTCGAGCAGCGGGAACATCTTCAGGCCGCGCAGCGCAGCCTCAACCTCGGCGCGCGAAGCGGGCAACAGCAGCGTGGCGCTGTCCTTCAAAAGCTCGACCAGAACACCGCCCGTGCCGACCGTCATCACCGGGCCGAAGAGTTCATCTCGGGTAACGCCGACGATCAATTCGGCGACCCCGCCCTCGACCATGCGCTCGACATAGAGGCCGGTTCCAAGCGGAAGCAGCGCCTCGGCGGCGCGGCGGACATCGTCGGCGGATTTGAGGTTGAGCCTGACCGCGCCAAGCTCGCTCTTGTGGGCAACGCCCAGCGCCTTCAGGACGACCGCGAAGCCGAGTTTTTCGGCAGCTTCAATCGCCTCGGCAACTGCGGCTGCGCGCACGCCTTGCGGAACGGCAAGACCGGCCTTGCGCAGCAGTGCTTTGGCCTCTGCCTCGTCGGGGGTGTTCCCCTCCCCCTTGAGGGGGTGAGGAACGGTTCGCGAAGCGGACGAAAAGCCAACGATTTGGCTTTTCGAGTGACGAACGCCCGGAGCCATAGCGGAGGGCCGGGCCCCGCCGGGTGGGGTCGCCGATGAAGCGCGCGACCTAGTGGCGGTGCCTTCTGAGGCTACCCCCTCCGTCCGCTTCGCGGACACCTCCCCCTCAAGGGGGGAGGAACGCCGCCAGGCCTCGCCGATAAACGCAGCCGCCTCAGCCGCATCCATCGCCTCGACGATGCCTTGCAACGGCACGATACCACGCCGGAACAGTTCGGTGGCGTGCGCCTCGGTCAGGTTCTCGAGCATCGAAGCAACGACCGCGCCGCGCGCGCCATTGGTCTTCAACGCGGCCTCGAAGGCCCGCACCGTCGGCCACCAGTCTGCGTCCGAGCAACGGTCGTTGCGCGGGAAATCCAGCACCAGCAGGTTGAGGTCGAAACCGCCCGACACCATGGCGGCGAAGGTCGCCGTCATCGCCGGCTCATCGTTCCAGATGAAGGTGTGATAGTCGAGCGGGTTGGCCACCGCGACGAAGGAGCCAAGCGTCGATTTCACACGCGCCCAATGCTCTTCGCTCAACGCCGGGAAACGAACCTTGCGGCCCTCGGCGCTGTCGGCCATCACCGACGCCTCGCCGCCCGAACAGCTCATGGATGACAGCGTGCCGCCCGCAAGCGGCCCGAATGCGTGCAGCAGCTTCAGCGTCTCGAGGAAGGACGGGATCGAATTGACCCGTGCAATGCCGAGGCGTTTCAGGAAGGCGTCGGACGCAGCGTCCGATCCCGCGAGCGAGGCCGTATGCGAAATAGTCGCCGCCCGTGCCTGTTCAGAACGCCCGACCTTCATCGCCACGATCGGCTTGTTCAGTTCCCGCGCCCGCGTAGCGAGACGCTCGAAGCCGTCGACCTTGTCGAAGCCTTCGATATGCAGGCCGAGGCAGGAGACGCGCTCATCCTCGATCAGGCCGAGCGCCATTTCGGACAGGCCCGTCTGCGCCTGGTTGCCCGCTGTCATCAGGAAGGCGATCGGCAGGCCGCGCTGCTGCATGGTCAGGTTGCAGGCGATGTTGGACGACTGCGTGATGATCGCAGCACCCCGGGTGCCCGGCTCCAGACGCTGCCCGCCATGCTGGTCCGGCCACAGAAGCGCGCCGTCGGCATAGTTGATCAGGCCATAACAGTTCGGCCCGATGACGGGCATGGTACCTGCTGCCTCGATCAGTTCGGCCTGAAGCCGCTCGCCATCTTCATCGTCGGCGCCTGCCTCGAGAAAACCGGCGGCAAAGCAGATCGCACCGCCTGCGCCGAGCTGCGCAAGCTCGCGCACGATGTCGATGGTGGCGAAGCGGTTGACGCCGATGAACACCGCATCCGGCGCACCCGGCAGGTCGCTGACAGAGCGATAGGCCTTGACCCCCGCGACCTCATCCCGCTTCGGATGGACAGGCCAGACGTCACCGGCAAAGCCCATCTTGAGCGACTGCTTCACGACATTGGGGGCGAATGCGCCGCCGCCGATCACGGCGATGGATTTGGGGCGAAGGAGACGTTCGAGACGCAGCATGGTTACCCGCCGACTGCGCGCAGAAGCGCCCGCGAAATGATATGCCGCTGGATCTCGGACGTGCCCTCCCAGATGCGCTCGACGCGCGCGTCGCGCCAGATGCGCTCCAGCGGCAGATCGTCCATCAGGCCCATGCCGCCGTGGATCTGGATCGCCTCGTCAGCAACGAAGGCGAGAACCTCCGTCGCCTTGAGCTTGGCCATCGCCATGTCCTGATCGGTGACCGTGCCCCGGTCGTATTTCCAGCCGGCCTCGAACACCATCAGGTCGGCAGCCTTCAACTCCGTCGCCATATCGGCGAGCTTGAAGGAAACACCTTGGAACTTGCCGATCTGCTGGCCGAACTGCTCGCGCTGCGCGGCGTATTCGATGGCATGGCCCAGCGCCCGCTCGGCCCGGCCAAGGCAGGTCGCACCGACTTGCAGGCGGGTCGCGCCAAGCCAGGAATTGGCGACCTCGAAGCCTTTATGGACTTCACCCAGAACCTGTTCCTTCGGCAGGCGGCAGTCGTCGAATTCCAGCACCGAATTGGTGTAGCCGCGATGCGAGACATTGCGGTAGCCGTCGCGCACGGTGAAACCCTTGGTGCCCTTGTCGACGAAGAAGGCGGTAATCTTCTTGCGCTTGCCGCGGGAAGAATCTTCCTCGCCGGAAGCCATGAAGACGATGGCGAAATCGGCAATGTCAGCGTGGCTGATGAAATGTTTGGTGCCATTGAGCACCCAATCGTCGCCGTCCTGCACGGCGGTTGCCTTCATGCCGCGCAGGTCGGAGCCGGCGCCCGGCTCGGTCATGGCGAGGCAGTCGGACTTTTCGCCGCGAATGCAGGGAAACAGATATTTCTCGCGCTGTTCGGGCGTGCCGGCGAGCAGGATGTTGGAAGGCCGCGCCACACAGGTCCAGTGCAGGGCGTAATTGGCGCGTCCAAGCTCCTTTTCGTAGAGCAGCCATGTCACTGTATCCAGCCCCGCCCCGCCAACATCGGCCGGCATGTTGGCGGCATAGAGCCCGGCTTCGATCGCCTTGGCCTTCAACTCCTCGATCAGGTTGGGGCGCAGATGGCCGGTGCGCTCGACCTCGGCTTCATGAGGATAGAGCTCGTTTTCGACAAAGGCTCGCGTGGTATCGACGATCAGGCGCTGCTCTTCGGAAAGGCCGAAATCCATGGCTTAGCCCTTCTTCTTTTTCTTCGGCTTCTCGGCCTTGGCTTTCACCGCTTTGGTTGCCTTGGCCTTTTCCGCAGACTTGGAAGCCTTGGGCTTCTTGGCTGCGAGCTTGGCAAGCTGCTTCGTGTAGTCATTGTGCAACTCACCGGCGCCCCAGCCCTTGCCCTTGTTCTGCTTCGAAAGGGCTTCCATGATGGCGACGAGATTGTCGTCGCGGATCTTTTCGAGTTCGCGGATCGACCACTTGGCGGACTGGTCGTCCGACTGCGTGGCGATGAGGTCGACCAGTTCGTCGTTGAATTCCGGCACGTCCATCAGCTTGGTCCAGGGCCATTTCAGGCAGGGGCCGAACTGGGCCATGAAATGGCGCATGCCCGCCTCGCCGCCGGCGACGCGATAGACCTGGAACATGCCCATCTGCGCCCAGCGCAGGCCGAAGGAATAGCGCATGATGTCGTCGAGTTCCTCGACTGTGCAGATGCCATCCTTGATCAGCCATAGCGCCTCGCGCCATGCGGCTTCGAGCAGGCGGTCACCGACGAAAGCCTCGATCTCCTTGCGGATCACCACCGGCTTCATGCCGATCGAGGCATAGATTTCCTTGGCGACCTCGATGGCTTCCGGAAAAGTCTGCTCGCCGCCGACGATCTCGACCAGCGGCAGGAGATAGACCGGGTTGAACGGGTGGCCGACGACCAGCCGCTCAGGATGCTTCTTCATCGCCACCTGCATGTCGGTGGGTTTGATGCCGGACGTGGAAGAGCCAATGATGGCGCTGGCCGGTGCGTGCAGGTCGATCTCGGCCAGCACGCGATGCTTCAGGTCGAGCCTTTCCGGCACGCTTTCCTGGATAAAATCGACGTCGTGCACCGCTTCCGCGATGGTCTTGGCAAAGGTCAGCTTGCCTTCCTTGGGCAGGCCGCCGGGCAGCATCTGCCTGTAGGCGCGGCGCGCGCCCTTCATCACTTCGCTGACCTTGCGCGAAGCCTCCGGGTCGGGATCGTAGATCGAAACGTCGATGCCGTTGAGAAGCAGGCGCGCAACCCAGCCGGCACCAATGACACCGCCACCGATTGCGGCGGCCTTGCTGACAATGCTCATGCGGATGCTCCGGCGTTCTGGCTGATGGGTGCGCGCTTGGTCAGGTTCAGCTTCTTGCGCACTTCTTCCGGCCCGATGACGCGCGCGCCCATGTTGGAAACGACCGTGACGGCTCGCTCGACCAGCTGCGCATTGGTTGCGAGCACGCCCTTGTCGAGCCAGAGATTGTCCTCAAGCCCGACGCGGACATTGCCGCCGGCAAGCACGGCAGCGGCGGCATAGGCCATCTGGTTTCGCCCGATGGAAAAGGCCGACCAGTTCCACGTCGACGGCACGTTGTTGACCATGGCCATGAAAGTGTTGAGGTCGTCCGGCGCGCCCCACGGCACGCCCATGCACAATTGCACGAGTGCGTCCGGCTTCAGAACGCCTTCCTTCACCAATTCCTTGGCAAGCCAGAGATGTCCGGTGTCGAAGGCTTCGATCTCCGGCTTGACGCCCATCGCCGTCATCATGCTGCCCATGGCGCGCAGCATGCCGGGAGTGTTGGTCATGACATAATCGGCTTCGGCGAAATTCATGGTGCCGCAGTCGAGCGTGCAGATCTCCGGCAGGCACTGGCGCACATGCTCGACACGCTCGCTGGCGCCGGCCATGTCGGTGCCCTGCGTCTTCAGCGGCAGCGGCTGCTCGGTCGAGCCGAAGACCATGTCGCCGCCCATGCCGGCGGTGAGGTTCAGCACGACATCGACATTGGCATCCCGAATGCGCTCGGTGACCTCCCGGTAGAGATGCACGTCGCGGCGCGGCTTGCCGGTTTCGGGGTCACGCACATGGCAATGGACGATGGCAGCGCCCGCCTTTGCCGCATCGATCGCCGAATCGGCGATCTGCTTGGGAGAACGCGGCACATGCGGGCTTCGATCCTGCGAGCCGCCGGACCCGGTCACGGCACAGGTAATGAAAACCTCGCGGTTCATCTCAAGCGGCATCGAACTCTCTCCCAATCGAAACAGGCGACAACAATGCCTGACTTGCCGGAAACTGCTTTGCACTTTACGAAGTAGGATTGATGAAAAGCGAAAAGCCCTCGATCTTTCTGCCGGACCGTTCAGCCCTCAAGGTAACGCTTCTGGTTTTCTCCGGCTCGTCCATCATGTGCGTGGCCTCGGCAATCGACCCGCTGCGCGCTGCCAACCGCGTTTCGGGCGAAACGCTTTTCGACTGGAAGATCGTATCGATCGACGGCGAGGCACCAGTCACCACATCCGGCCTGCCCGTCGCGGTCAGCGGCCGTTTCGATGCCAATGAAAAAACCGATGTGCTGGCAATCGTCGGCGGCTTCGGCACCAAGACGCAAGGCACACCCGCCCTGCTGGCTGCCCTGCGGCGAACCGCGCGGTCAGCGCAGGCAATCGGCGGCATCGAAGCCGGAACATGGCTTGTCGCGCGTGCCGGTCTGCTGGAAGGGCGCGCCGCAACCACGCACTGGGAAGACATGGAAGATTTCGCGCAAGCCTTCCCCGGCGTCGACGTGCGGCCAGACCGCTATGTCATCGACGGCCCGGTCTTCACCAGCGGAGGGGCATCGCCCACCTTCGACCTGATGCTGCACCTCATCCGCTCGCGCCTCGGCATGGCGGTGGCGCTCGATGTGGCGAGTGTCTTCATCTACGATCAGGCGCGCGCCGCAACGGACGCGCAGCCGCTCGTTTCGCTCGGCCGGCTCGACGGCTATGACCCGCGCCTCGCCCAGGCCATCCGCCTGATGGAAGCGCATATCGACCAGCCCTTGACGGTCGCGGCCATCGCCAGACGCGCTGGGGTCACGCCGCGTACGCTGGAGAGCATTTTCCGCAAATCGATCGGCGAGACGCCGGGCGCTTATTATCTCAGGCTGCGCCTCGCCGCGGCGCGCCGGCTGGTCGCCGACACGCAGGTTTCGATGGCGGACATCGCCACGCGCACCGGTTTTTCCTCGCCGGCGGCGTTTTCCAGAAGTTTCTCGCATGCGTTTGGGGAAGCGCCGGTCAGGATCAGGCGGCGCTAGACCGTGTTTTGTCAGGCCGCGTCGCGCTGGTCCTTGCCAATGAGCGAACGCAGTTGATTTGCCAGAACCGCCTCGAGCCGGCTGTTGACGGCGCGGTCCCATTCGTTCGTCTGCTCGCCGGTGGAAACCTGGGCGGGCAAGGCAAACAGGCCATCGACGATCGAGCTGCCTTCGCGGCGCGAAAGCAGTATTTCAATCTGGTTTTCAGGTTCGGAGTTCATCTCGACTGTCCTCCTATAAGGCTACTCTGAAGCCACTATATAGGAAGCAGGTGACGGCTTCTTGAAGGCAGGAGAGGGGTCATCATGAGGCAAAATCGGTCACACTTTGTTGCGCTGACCACCTGCCGCGAAACACAAATTTGAACCGCGCAATCAGGCGAATTGCTTGACAAACAGGACCGTGGTGAACCCACTGTCCCATTCATCATCGGGATAGCGGCCTTTCTCCTCATATCCGCGCGCCTTGTAAACGGCCTGAGCCTGCTCGTTGAACGTGTCCGTCTCCAGTCGGGCCTGCGGGAAACCGGCGCTGCGGATCATCGCCTCCGCGTGATCGAGAAGGTTGCGGCCGACACCACGCCCCTGATATTGCGTGGAAACGTGCAAGGCTTCGATGAAATCGTCTTGCCAATGCACCAGCCCGGCAAGCTTTCCGTCTATCTCGGCGACGGCGAAGTCCTGCCCGTGTTCATCCACATAGCGGCCGCCAATATCCGAGTGGACATAGCGCTCTGCCGATGCGGGCGTTATATGCGGCAGCCAGGTATTCTCGAACGTATCGCGCAGGATTTCCTTCAGCGCGACAGTATCGCCTGCCCGCGCGCGGCGCACATTTATTCGACCATCACCCATCTGCCTTCAGCCTCCGCTTTGCCGCCTTTCCTAGCAGCAGCCAACAGCGGTGGCTTTCGTCAGATCGGGGCAAGCGTGGTGCCAGCGGCGTAGCGCGCCGGCACCCTGCCAGGCTCATACGTAGCGGTTGACGACGTTCTCAAGATACTCCTGCCGGCCCGACTTCGGCTGCGGCTCGATCTTCTTCTTGACGACGCGCTCGGCGATCTCTTCCAGCGAACGCTTGCCCGAAAGCATCGCCTTGGCTTCGGCGGATTTCCAGCCGGCGTAACGCTCTTCGAGCGGACCCGAAAGCGCCTTGTCCTCGATCATTTTCGCGGCAGCCTTCAGCCCGCGCGCGCAGCAATCCATCGCCCCGATATGGCCGATCAGCAGGTCCTGCGGGTCGAGCGACTGGCGGCGCAGCTTGGCATCGAAATTGGTGCCACCGGTCTTGAAGCCGCCGCCGGCCAGCACGTGATAATAGGCCAGCGCCATCTCAGGCACATTGTTGGGGAACTGGTCGGTGTCCCAGCCGGACTGGTAATCGTTGCGGTTCATGTCGATGGAACCGAAGATGCCGAGCGCGTTGGCCAGCGCCAGTTCGTGCTCGAAGGAGTGGCCGGCGAGAATGGCGTGGCCCTGCTCGATATTGACCTTGACCTCCTTCTCCAAGCCGAAATCCTTCAGGAAGCCATAGACCGTCGCAACGTCGTAATCATACTGGTGCTTGGTCGGCTCCTGCGGCTTCGGCTCGATGAGGATCGCGCCCTTGAAGCCGATCTTCTTCTTGTAGTCGACGACCAGCGACAGGAAGCGCCCCGCCTGCTCGCGCTCGCGCTTCATGTCGGTGTTGAGCAGGGTCTCATAACCCTCGCGCCCACCCCACAGCACGTAGTTCTCGCCACCGAGCTTCTTGGTGACGTCAAGGCACTTTTTCACCGTCGCGGCAGCGTAGGCAAAGACATCCGGGTCGGGATTGGTGGCAGCACCTGCCATGAAGCGGCGGTTGGAAAAGAGGTTGGCCGTGCCCCAAAGCAGCTTGACGCCCGTCTGTTTCTGCTTCTGCGCGAAGATGTCGACAATATCATCGAGACGGGCTGCACTTTCGGCGAAAGTATCGGCTTCAGGGCGCACATCCGCATCGTGGAAGCAGTAATAGGGCGCGCCCAGCAGCGAGAACATCTCGAAGGCGACATCGGCCTTCAGCTTGGCATTCTCCATCGTATCGCCGAACCACGGACGCTCGAAGGTCTGGCCACCAAAGGGATCGCCGCCCGGCCAGGCAAAGGAATGCCAGTAGGCAACGGCAAAGCGCAGATGATCCTCCATGCGCTTGCCGAGCACCACTTCGTCCTTGTTGTAGAAGCGGTAGGCCAGCGGGTTGGTGCTGTCGGGGCCTTCATATTTGGCGGGCTTGGCGTCGCCGAAAAAACCGGTGGTCACGATGAAACTCCTCTGATGGCTGGGTAGAGCGCGCGGTAGCGCTGATAGGCGTTCGAATAGGGGTCTGCTTGCCGGGCGTCGGGCTCGATCGTCTCGGCCGTTTCCGGCGCAACACAAACGGCCAGCGGATCGGCGTTCTCCGCCGCGATCAGGCCAAGTCGGGCGGCGCCGAAAGCAGCGCCAAAATCGCCATCGGCCGGGATGTCGACCGGCACGCCGAGCGCGGTAGCGATCGATTTCAGCCAGTAGCGCGAGCGCGAACCGCCGCCGATCGCCGTGACGCGGGAAAGCGTGGTGCCTGCCTTCTTCAACGCCTCAAGGCTATCACGGAAGGCAAACGACACGCCTTCAAGTACCGCCTGCGTGAGCGCCGCACGGTCCGATTCATGGCCAAGGCCGGCAAAGACACCGCGGATCGCCGCATCGTTATAGGGCGTGCGTTCGCCGGAGAGGTAGGGCAGGAAGGAAACACCGGTCGGTGCTTTCAATTCATCGCCGAGTTCCTGCGTCAGTTCGGCTGCGCTTTTGCCCGTGATCTCGGAAAGCCAGTTGAGCGAATCCGTCGCCGACAGGATGACGCCCATCTGATGCCAGGTGTCAGGCAAGGCATGGCAGAATGTGTGGACGGCACTTTCCGGGTTCGGAAGGTAGGAGCCGTTGGCCGCAAACAGCACGCCGGACGTGCCCAGCGAAACAAAGGCATGCCCAGGCTTGACCGTGCCCATGCCGCAGGCGGAAGCCGCATTGTCCCCTGCCCCGCCGGCAACGACGACGTTGCCGCTGATACCCCACTTGCCCGCAAGCTCGGCGCGCAGAACGCCCGCTTGCTCGGTGCCCTCGACAAGGCTCGGCATATGCTTTTCATCGAGGTCGGTTGCCGCCAGCAGTTCGGGCGACCAGCACCGGTTGGCGACGTCGAGCCAAGACGTGCCGGCCGAATCCGACATCTCGGAAATATGCTCGCCAGTCAGCCAAAGGCGCAGGAAATCCTTGGGCAGGAGAACCTTCGCGACCTTGGCGAAAACCTCCGGCTCATGGTTCTTGACCCATGCCAGCTTCGGCGCAGTGAAGCCGGGAAAGACGATGTTGCCGGTGATCTTGCGAAAACGCGGATCGGCATCCAGCTTGGCCGCTTCCGCATGGCTGCGTGTGTCATTCCACAGGATGCAGGGCCGCAGCACATGATCGCGCTCGTCCAGCAGCGTCGCGCCATGCATCTGGCCCGAAAGGCCGATGCCCTTGACCGCGCCAAGCTCTTTGGAATGTTTCGCCTTCAGCTCGCCCAAAGCTTCTTCGGTGGCGCGGATCCAGTCGGCGGGGTTCTGCTCCGACCAGCCATGGTGGGGGCGAGAGACATCCAACGCACCGTGCCCGGAGGCCACGATTTTCTGCGCATGGTCCATCAACAGCGCCTTGACGCCGGACGTGCCGAGATCAATTCCGAGATACATCGCTCTCCTCCCGACTGAAGCCAAATGCAGGCAGGTGCCCCGCTTCAGACGTATTCGCTTCTTGTGTCAGAGCGCCACGAAGCTGCCCTCGCGCCGCAAATCCTCCCGTATTCCTGTTTCATAGCAAATATTGCTGCGCTGGGAAGTATTTTTTCGGGTCTCGTAAAAAATGATTGTTCAAGCAACCCCTGCTCTCAGCGTCTCGGCTCGCTTGATGAAAAGCTGTGACAATGGGCTGGCTGGTCGCGCATTCGCCCGACTGGCCGACAGTCTTCCTGCGAGCGAAGCATCGCCCGCACGCAATGCCGCCTCGATGAGCGTGAGGTCGATAACATCGCGCTGCGCATGACTTCCGCCGAATGTGTGTGCGATCGAAAGCACCGGTTGGAGCAATCGAACGGTGTCGTCGTAGCGCCCTTCCCCGAACGCCTTGAGAGCCAGCGTGACCGGATGGCCGACATCCCGCGTGAAGGCGGCATTGTCGTCGCCAGCCTGCATCGCCTCATATTGCGCGTCGAGGAGTTCCCTTGCCGGCTCGGAAAGCCCCGCGCCAACAAAGGCCATCATCGCGTGGATGTCGTTGAAGGCGTAGTTGCCGGCTTTCGCCTTGGGTGCCCAGCCGGCGGCGAGACCGGCCCAGCGCGAACCAACATCGACGCCGCCCAGATGCAGCCGCCAGAGATCGGCCCGTCATAGAGCGCCAGCACTTCGTCCGTCTCGCCGAGATCGTAATGAAACAGCGCAAGGTGCCACCAATTGTGCACCTGCAGAAAACTCTCTTTCGTCCAGCCTTCGGTGTTGGAACGCATCCATGAAATGCCATCACGCTGGCGGCTCTGCATTTCCATCACATGGGCGACTGCATGCTGTGCCCAGCCGTCACGCGGCTCGAGGTCTATCGCTGCGCGGCCCAAGGCTTCGGCGCGGGCGTAATCCCCCATTTCCTCGAAGCCGAAAGCCTGCATGCCGAGGATGGCGTGATAGCCGTCCATACCGGCACTCCAGGCAGGCATGGCGCGTGCGAGCCGATCGCGCAGCATCGGCGCGTTGCCGGTGAAGAAATCGATCTGATGACCGGCCTGTAAGGCCAGCGCATCGCGCGGCACCTCCTGCGTCAGATCTTCAAGAACGCGCCCGGCATCGTGCCAGCGCCCGTTGGCGAGATGGCCGAGTGCGGTGACATGCGCGTGTTCGCGGCCCGTCGCGCCAAATTGCGACGCAGCCTCATGACATTCACGCGCAACCACCATGGCCTCGCGCTCCGTCGAGAGGCCGTAGAGATACCCCTTCAGCACATGCGCCATGACGAAACCGGCATCGACGTCGATCGCCGCATTCACAGACCCGACCGGATCGCCGACGAAGCACTGCAGTTCATGCAAGGCGCGCTGATAATGCGCCAGGCTTTCACGCCCCGCCCCGGAAAGGGTGAGACCGAGAGTGTCCCGCTCCTGCATTTTTTTCTCCCGGCGCTGAGACTACCACTGCCACGCAACCACCTGCTTGTGGCATCGCGACAGGATCGATCTTCCCCACCGGGTTTTCAAGCCGGCACAACGGGACGGGGCACGCGACGTGCGATGACGCAGCGTCAGCAAAAATGCAACACCTGTAAACCAAACCGCAATTTCGCCGTACACGGTACGGTTGCCTTCATTGCTAGATTGTGGCTTTAATGCGGCGGGGTTGAGGCATGGGGATTCTGATTGAGCTCTTCTGATCTATAACAATATTGCATTTGGAGACGGTGATGCGGCACTTCACCTCGGACGACCCGATGCCGGGAATATCGGCTTGGGATTCTGTTTCTCGTACGAGGGGCAGGAAGCGCCGCCTCGGACTTCTGGCCTCTACATCAATCGGTATAGCATTCCTTCAGGCAGCACCGGCCATGGCCGCCTGCACGTTCGTGCCGACAGCCGGCAATGACACTTTCGTCTGCGACAGCGGCATATCTCCCGGCGGCCTGACAGACCTTCTCGGCAACAACACGTTGCAGTTTCCGGACGCCGGCACAGGAAATCTTAACGGCAACGTGGCCTTCGGCGACGGCGCCGACCGCATCGAGATGAATTCCGGAACGATCACCGGCACCGTCGACCAGGGCGGTGGCGCTGACAGTTTCATCATCAACGGCGGCACCGTCACGGGCAATGTTCAGCAAGGCGGCGGCATCGACGATTTCCAGATGACGGGTGGCGTCATCCAGTCGCTCAACCAGGGCGACGCGCTGGATACGTTCTTCATGTCCAATGGCCGCATCGTTGACTTCTTCGATGATGGCGACCGCGCCATCATGACCGGCGGCCGCATCGGCCGCGTCAACATGAAGCTCGACAAGAACTACTTCAACATGTCGGGCGGCACGATCGACCGCAATCTCGTTACGGGCTTCGACCAGGACACCGTCATCATCTCCGGTGGAACGATCGGCGGCAACATCAGCGTCAGCGGCGGCAATGACAGCGTGACCGTCACCGGCGGCAGCATCGGCGGCGACGTGCTGATGAGCTTTGGCTCCGACACCTTCACCTGGGACGGCGGCGGCATCATCTACGGCACGGTGGATCTGGGAGGAGACAACGACACCGCGACGCTGAAAGACCTCACCAATGCCAATCTCGGGGCAACGACGGCCATCACAGGCGGCCTCGGAACCGACAGCCTGACCCTCAATCACGTCCTGACACCTGGCGTCGCCCGCTTCCAGAGCTGGGAAAGCATCGCGGCCACCAACGACACGCAGCTGACCTTCGACGGACAGCTCAAGCTCGGCGACAGCGGAACCGGCACCGGAACGCTCAGCGTCGATGCGACGAGCACGCTCTATGGCGGCGGTTTCAACAGCGGCGTCAGCGCCTTCACCGCTGGTCAGCTTGCCGGCGTCGTCAATTCCGGACGCATCGATCTGACCAACAATGGCGGCGGCACCAGCGACACCTTCACTATCGGCGGCAATTATACCGGCGATGGCGGTTTGCTGCTGCTCGACACCGTGCTTGGCGATGATGCATCCGCTTCCGACAAACTGGTGATTTCCGGCGGAACGGCTTCCGGCACGACAAGCATCAGCATTGTCAATGCTGGCGGTGCTGGGGCGTCCACAACGCAGGACGGGATCCAGGTCGTCGAGGCGGTCAATGGCGCAACCAGCGCCAGCGGTTCTTTCTCGCTCAACGGGCCTGTCGCTGCCGGCGCCTTTGAGTACCTCCTGTTCAAGGGCGGCGTGTCCGACGGCACCAGCGAAAACTGGTATCTGCGCTCGACGCTGGTCGCGCCTCCTCCACCGCCACCGACACCCGAGGAACCAAACCCACCGGCACCGCCGCCGCCGGAGCCAGCACCTGCTCCGCCTCCGCTCGAGCCAACTCCGTCGGAGCCGGACCCAGCTACACAGCCGGTAGAGCCGGAACCGACGCTACCGGCACCGCCGCCTCAGGTAACGCCACCGCCGCCGGTGCCGCCGGAGCCCACTCCGAGCAATCCTGATCCTGTTGATCCGGCACCACCGGTGCAGCCTACCGACCCGGCACCCGTCGCTCCTCCGCCACCGCCACCGGCACCACCGATCGATCCGCCGCCGGCACCACCGACGCCGCCGACGGAGCCGGCACCTGTACCAGTGCCGACACCGATCAACACCGGCCCCGAACCGTTGCCGCCGCCTGTTCAACCGGTGCCGCCAACGCCGGGAGCAACACCGGTCATTGCCGAGGTCATTCCGCTCTATCGCATCGAGGTGCCGACCTATTCGGTCCTGCCCCCCGTTGCTTATGAGCTTGGCCTTGCCAATCTCGGCACGTTCCACGAACGCCGCGGTGAGCAGGCCCTGTTGCAGGGCGTGGACTTCCTGCCGGTGGTCTGGGGCCGCGTCTTCGGACAGGACAACGAGACCAAATGGTCCGGAACGGTCTCCCCGACCTTCGACGGCCATCTGCTCGGCTTCCAGGCCGGCGCGGACCTGTTCGGCTGGGAAAGTTCGTCAGGCCATCGCGATCGTGCCGGCCTGTTCGTCGCTCACTCAAGCATGGACGGCGACATTCGCGGCCAGGCGCTCGGCTGGAACGACCTCACCGTCGGCAAGCTGAACCTCGATGGAACCAGCGTCGGCGCCTACTGGACGCATATCGGCCCGACCGGCTGGTATATCGACGGCATCGTGATGGGCACCTGGTTCAGCGGCGACGCGACCTCTGACCGCAATGTCGGCGTCGACATCGATGGAAGCGGCGTTGCCGTCTCCCTCGAAGGCGGCTACCCGATCGCCCTGACCGGCACCTGGACGATCGAGCCGCAGGCCCAGATCATCTGGCAGCACTTGTCGTTCGACGATCAGCAGGATCGGTTCTCCACCGTCTCCTTCGATCCGGGCAGCGGTGCCACCGGCCGCCTCGGCGTGCGCCTGCAGGGCGAAATGCCTTTCGGCGACATGAAGCTGCGGCCCTATCTGAAGGCCAATCTCTGGCACGACTTCAAGAGCACCGACACGGTCACCTTCGGCTCGGACGCTATTTCGACCGAGCGCAAGGGAACCGCTCTTGAGCTCGGCGGCGGTGTCGTCGCCAAGCTCACCGACACGGTCAGCCTGTTTGCCACCGCCGACTACACGACCAATCTCGGTGGCGAGAAGACGCGGGTCTTCGAGGGCAATATCGGCCTCAGCGTGAAGTGGTGAGGCCGAACGCATGAAAGCAAAGAGGCGGGCATTGCCCGCCTCTTTTTTATCCCGAACTATGAAATGCTAACTACCGGACCTGACAGCAACAGTCGCGATACCCGCGCCGACAAGCAGCGTGCCGCCGGTCTTGTTGAAGATGCCGATCGCCTTTGGATTGCGGACGAGATTGCGCGCCCGCGCAGCCACCAGCGCGTAGCCGAACGCATTGGCGAAAGCGAGCGCCAGGAAAGTCGTCTCGAAGATCAGCATCTGCGTCAGGAAATCGGCGTTGTGGTCAAGGAACTGCGGCAGGAACGCCACGAAGAAGGTGATGCTCTTCGGGTTCAGCGCCGTCACCAGCCAGGCATGCCCCATCATCTTCGCAGCGGATGCGGCGTCCGTGCGCGGCTCGGCATTGAGCGTTCCGCCGGCGCGAAACAGCTTTATGCCGAGATAGATCAGATAGGCCGCGCCGATCCATTTAAGGACGGTGAAGACGGTGGCGGATGCGGCCAGAAGCGCGCCGATGCCGAGCATGGAAAGGGTCATGGCGGTGAAGTCGCCGAGCGCGACACCGACCGCCATCGGAAGTGCGGTGCGCCAGCCCTGGCCGAGTGCATAGGAAACCACCAGAAGAATGGTGGGACCGGGAATGATCAGAAGAACTGCTGACGCGGCCGCGAAGGCTGCCCAGGTTTCAAACGGCATGGAACTCTCCTGTGCTCAAAGGAGAGTATAAATCCTTGCCATCGCGATGAAGTAAAGGGGGAAATTTTCGACGCGAAGAGATCGTCTTTAGGCCGGGTTTTCATGAGAATGCCCGCGTAATCGCAGCCACGATATCGGCAGCGCTGACATTGGCGCCAAGCACCATCGCGGTTGCAATGATCGTCCCGAAAAACAACGCCAGATCGGTCTTGAATGTCACACTCATGATTCCCTCGCAGCACATGCGGGGAACCTAGAAACGGGTCCGGTCGAGATTGTGACGCAACGAAGGTGTTGTTGCGTCTTGCAACCCTTCATTGAGGCATTTTGGCGGTCCCGTTCCAGGCGCGCGTCGGCAAGTCCTTGCAAAGTCAGGCGGAAATGCGATTCACGATTTATCAACCACGATTGATGAAAATGCTAACGGCTTTGATCGCAGGGTTTCGCGAATCCCAGAGCGTGTGTGTTCAACCGTGGAAACGTGCCCGTGTCGCAAAATCCAGCCTTGCCGAAATCCATGCCTTCCGACGAACCCGGCCTCATTTCGCGGCGAGCGGCCCTGATCGGGCTTGGCTCGGCTGCACTCCTTGGAACTGCCGGCTGCTCGCGCAGCGTGGATATGTCCGCGCTCCAGCTCGACAATGTCACCACCGGTTCCATCCGGCCGCGCATCAGCGTCGACAAGCAGGTGACGCGCCCGGAGCTGATGTATGCCTCCTTCACCGACAGCGGCAACACGCTACCGGAAATCCCCTTCGCCAAGATCAACCCGAAATTCCGCCGGCAGATCGTCGTCGACCCAACCGGCGAGCAGCCAGGCACGATCGTCGTGCACCTGCAGGAGCGCTTCCTTTATCTCGTGCAGCCGGGCGGCGACGCCATCCGCTACGGCGTCGGCATCGGCAAGGACGGCTTCGTCTGGAACGGCCGTGCCAACATCCAGTACAAGAAGGAGTGGCCGACCTGGACGCCGCCGTCGGAGATGATCGGACGACGCCCGGAGCTGGAAAAATTCCGCGGCGGCCAGCCCGGCGGCCTGACCAACCCGCTCGGCGCGCGCGCGCTCTACATCTTCAAGGACGGCAACGACACGCTGTTCCGCGTCCACGGCTCGCCGGAATGGTGGTCGATCGGCACGGCCGTATCGTCCGGCTGCGTGCGCATGATCAACCAGGACGTCATCGACCTCTACAACCGCGTGCCGACCAAGACGCCGATCGTGGTCGTCTGACCCCTTCTCTGATCCTCAGAAACAGAAACGCCGGCGGTGATGACCGCCGGCGTTTCTGCTTTAAGTAAACCGATCTCAGGCGTTGGCTGCGACCAGCGCCTTTTCAAGCTTGCCCAGGCCCTCGGTGAGGATCTCGTCGGAGATCGTCAGCGGCATGAGGATGCGGATCGTGTTGGCGTTCACGCCGCAGGAGAGAAGCACCAGACCTTCGGCAAGTGCAGCCGTCGTCACGCGCTTGGTGGCGTCGGCGTCGGGCTCCTCGCTTCCGCGGCCCTTCACGATATCGAACGCGACCATCGCGCCCGGTCCGCGGATGGCTGACATCGCCACCGTGTCGTTGCGCTGGGCAAAGCGGGCCAGTTCGCCCTTGATGCGATCGCCGAGCGAATTGGCGCGATCGATCAGCTTTTCCTCGGCAATCACGTCGAGCACGGCCAGCGCTGCCGCACACGCAATGGGGCTGCCGGCATAGGTGCCGCCAAGACCGCCGGGCTCGGCGGCATCCATGATCTCGGCGCGGCCGATGACGCCCGAAAGCGGGAAGCCGCCGGCAAGCGATTTCGCGATCGTCAGCAGGTCCGGCTCGACGCCGCTGTTTTCGATGCCGAACATCTTGCCGGTGCGGGCAAAGCCTGTCTGGACCTCATCGGCGATCAGCAGGATGCCATGCTGGTCGCAGAGCTTGCGCAGCGCTTCCAGAAGCTCGGTGGGAGCCGGATGGAAACCGCCCTCGCCCTGAACCGGCTCGATGATGAAGGCGGCGACGTTCACCGGATCGACGTCTGCTCGGAACAAATACTCGATTGCCTTCAATGTGTCGGCCACCGTCGTGCCAAGCTGCGAAACGGGGAACGGCACATGCCAGATGCCGCCGGGCATCGGTCCGAACTTCTTCTTGTAGGGCGCGACCTTGCCGGTGAGCGCGCTGGTCATCAGCGTGCGGCCGTGGAAAGCGCCGGTGAAGGCAATCACATTGGTGCGCCCGGTCGCGGCACGTGCGATCTTGACCGCGTTCTCGACGGCTTCCGCGCCGGTCGAAAACAGGATGCTCTTGGCCTCGCCCTTGAAAGGAGCCAGCGCGTTCAGCTTCTCGCAGAGCTCGATATAGGGCTCGTACGGCACGATCTGGAAGGCCGTATGCGTGAAGGCGTCAAGCTGCTCGCGCACGGCGGCAATGACCTTCGGATGGCGATGGCCGGTGTTGAGCACGGCGATGCCGCCGCCGAAATCGACATAGCGCTTGTCATCGACATCCCAGATCTCGGAGCCTTCGGCACGCTTTGCGAACACCGGATAGGCAGTCGCCACGCCACGCGGGATCGCCGCGACCCGGCGGGACTGGAGAGAAGCATTGCTTGTCATGACGTTCCTCATTCAAAAATCGTTCCGCCCCATCTATTCGATGGAGCATGCCGGCGGCAACGGTGCACCATGCAGCCAGCGCGAAAGATTGCATGGTTCCAGCGAAGGAGCCGCAATCGATCGGATAATACCCGCTTTTGCGCCAATCATGTTGCGCCAGGCCGGCAAGCGCGCAATCATGCCGCAAACAATTCGAGAGGAATACCTGGATGGCTGCAACATTCGTGATCGCTCAAGGCGGCGGACCTACGGCGGTCATCAACCAGACCATGGTGGGAGCGGTCATCGAAATCCAGAAACGCCACCCGGATGCCCGGATTCTGGGCGCCCGTCACGGTGTGCGCGGCATTCGTGATGGCGACTACGTCGAACTCTCCGACGTACCGGAAGAACAGTTGCGCCGCGTCGGCACGACGCCGGGCGCCGCCCTCGGCAGCACTCGCGACAAGCCGGACGCAGCCTATTGCGAGCTCGTGCTTGCCGGCCTGAAGAAGGTGGGGGCGGACGCCTTCATCTATATCGGCGGCAACGACACGGCGGGCACACAGCAGATACTAGCCGACGCATCGGGCGGCTCGATCGCCTTCGTCCATGCACCCAAGACGATCGACAACGACCTCGTCGAGAACGACCACACGCCGGGTTTCATTTCCGCCGGCGAATTCGTCGCCGGCGCGTTCCTCAGCGTCGATCTCGATTTCCGCGCTTTGCCCGGTGTCTATGTCGGCATCGTCATGGGCCGTCACGCCGGCTTCCTGACCGCCGCTGCCGCTGCCTGGCGCGATGACGAGGACAGCGGCCCGCATCTTCTGTACGTGCCGGAGCGGGCTTTTTCAGTGCCGCGCTTCATCGATGACGTCCGCGCCACGCTCGGCCGTTACAAGCGCTGCATCGTTGCGGTCTCTGAAGGCGTGAGCACGGCGGATGGCAAGTCGCTGGTGGAAAGCATCGTGCCACCCGACCGCCTCGAGCGCGACGCCCATGGCAATCTGAAGCTTTCCGGCGGCGATCTCGGCCTCGCCTTCGAGCATGCGCTGCGCGACGGCCTGCCCGGAACGCGGGCCCGTGTCGATGCACTGGGCTACATGCCGCGCGGCTATATCGGCGCAATCAACGACACCGATTCCCACGAGGCATTCAACGCCGGCGCTTTCGCCGTAGAAGCCGCAGCAAAAGGCGGCGGTTCGGTCGCCCTCCAGTTCGACGGCAAGAAAACGGTCATGAAGCTGGTGCCGCTTTCGGCCGTGGCGGGCAAGACCCGCCACATGCCCGACGATTTCCTCAAGCCCGATGTCAACGAGCTTTCCGACAAGGGTATCGCCTACCTGAACCGGCTGGTGCCGGGAAAATATCAGGTGGGCAAACCGTTCGTCTAAGACCACTCACTTCGCCGGATGTGCCGCCAGCCATTCGTTGAGCTGTTTGATCTCGCCTTCCTGCGCCTTGATGATGTCTTCGGAAAGCTTGCGGATCTCCGGGTCCTTGCCATATTCGAGCTGGACCTTGGCCATATCGATGGCAGCCTGGTGATGCGGGATCATGCCGCGGGCGAAATCGATGTCGGGATCGCCCGTATAATCGACCGAGCCCATCGCCTGATGCATCGTGTCCATCGCCTTCTGGTAGCCCTTGGCAGCCGGCGTCTCGGCCCCGGCAGTCGCTGCCCTGCCGCTCATATCGTGCGTGCTGTGATCGGTTTGCGCGAGTGCGGCACCAGTTATGCCGGCACCCAGCAAGAGGGCAGCCGAAAGCGCTACGAGCTTGCGTTGTGAAGTCATGGAAGTCTCCTGTTTCAGTGCTTGGAAGGGGATGAATGTTCCGCCGCCTCGGCAGGCGAAGGATCGCGCGGTGCTTTGCCGGAAAGATCGTCGAGTATCGGGCAATCGGGCCGCGCATCGCCGTGGCAATTGTGGACGAGGTGCTGCAGCACACCGCGAAGCTCGATGAGTTCGGCAATCTTGCGGTCGACTTCGCCGAGCTTGACCTCGGCCATAGCCTTCACGTCAGCGCTCTCGCGCGCTGTATCGCCATAAAGCGACAGAAGCTGGCGGCATTCCTCGACCGAGAAACCGAGGCTGCGCGAACGCTGCAGGAATTTCAGTCGATGCACATCGCTCGATGAATAGTCGCGGTAGCCGTTTTCGGCGCGGCCGGGCTTGAGCAGCCCGATATCCTCGTAATAGCGGATCGTCTTGGCCGGAAGGCCGGAGCGGTCGGATGCGTCACCGATATTCATGGTTCTCGTCTCCAGAAATTCAAAGCTTCAGCGTCCTGAGCCGCAGCGCATTGGCAATCACCGACACCGACGACAGGCTCATCGCGGCAGCGGCCAGCATTGGCGACAGCAACATCCCGAAGATCGGATAGAGCACGCCCGCCGCCACCGGCACGCCGAGCAGATTGTAGATGAAGGCGAAGAACAGGTTCTGCTTGATGTTGCGGATCGTCGCCTGCGCCAGCGTGCGGGCCCGCACGATGCCGTTGAGATCACCCTTCACCAGCGTGATCCCCGCGCTTTCCACGGCGACGTCGGCCCCGGTTCCCATGGCAATGCCGACATCGGCAGCCGCAAGCGCCGGCGCGTCGTTGACGCCATCGCCGGCCATGGCGATCTTCGCTCCCCTGGCGCGCAGCTCGTCTACCAGCGCTTTCTTGCCTTCCGGCAGGACATCGGCGCGAACTTCGTCAATGCCGAGTTGGGCCGCAACTGCTTTGGCCGTGCGCTCATTGTCGCCGGTGGCCATGATGATCTTCAGCCCGCTTTCATGCAGCGCCTTGATCGCCTCGACCGTGGTCTTCTTGATCGGGTCAGCGACCGCGACGATGCCGGCGAGTTTGCCATCGACGGCCACGAACATCGCCGTCTTGCCGTCGGCCCGGAGTGCATCCGCCTTGGCGCTCAGTTCGCCGGCATCGACCTTGATCTCTTTCAGCATCGCGGCATTGCCGAGCACGACATGCTTTGCGCCAACGACGCCCCGGACGCCCTTGCCGGTCACTGCCTCGAAATCCCTAACGTCAAGCAACTTCACGCCGCGCGTCTTGGCACCCTCAACGATGGCATCAGCCAGCGGATGTTCGGAACCCTTTTCCAGCGTGGCGGCGAGAGCCAGCAGTTCGTCTTCGGCGAAACCGTTCGCGGTAACTACATCGGTCAGCACCGGCCTGCCTTCGGTCAACGTTCCGGTCTTGTCGACGATCAGTGTGTCCACGCCGGCGAAACGTTCCAGCGCTTCGGCATCCTTGATCAGCACGCCGGCATGCGCGCCCCTGCCAGTAGCGGTCATGATCGACATCGGCGTAGCGAGGCCCAGAGCACAGGGACAGGCGATGATCAGCACCGAGACCGCCGAGACGATGGCGAAGATCATGCTCGGCTCCGGCCCGAACAGCGCCCAGACGATAAAGGCGGCAATCGCCACCAGCACCACCGCCGGCACGAAATAATAGGCGACGCGGTCGGCCAGACCCTGGATCGGCGCGCGCGATCGCTGCGCCTTGGCGACCAGTTCGACGATCTGCGACAGAACCGTATCCGCACCGACCTTTTCGGCCTTGATGATCAGCGAGCCGTTCTTGTTGATCGTGCCGCCGGTGACGCGGTCGCCCGCAGTCTTTTCGAGCGGGACGGCCTCGCCGGTAATCATCGATTCATCGACCGAGGAGCGACCTTCGACCACCGATCCATCAACCGGAACGCTGTCGCCGGGACGAACGCGCAGCCGGTCGCCGGCCTTGACCTCCTCCAGCGGCACATCCGTTTCCGAACCATCGGCGCGGATCAGCCGGGCGGTCTTCGGCGCAAGGTCGAGCAGCGCCCGGATAGCGGAACCGGTGCGCTCGCGCGCCTTCAGCTCCAGCACCTGACCAAGGAAAACCAGCGCAACGATGACAGCCGCCGCCTCGAAATAGACGGGAACCGCGCCGCCGTGACCTCGAAATGTGTGCGGAAACGCATCAGGAAACAGCGTGGCCACCACGCTGTAGAGATAGGCCGCACCGACACCGAGCGAGATCAGCGTCCACATGTTGGGGCTGCGGTTGATGATGGACTCCCAGCCGCGATGAAAGAACGGCAGCGCCGCCCACAACACGACCGGCGTGGCCAGCGCGAGCTCGATCCAGACGGCGAGCTTTTCGCCAAACCAGTCGCGCAACGGCAGGCCGACCATCGACCCCATCGTCAGGACCAGAAGCGGGATGGACAGGGCAGCACTGACCCAGAAACGATGCGTGAAATCGACGAGCTCGGGGTTCGGCCCTTCGTCACCGGTGGGCACGCCCATCGGCTCCAGCGCCATGCCGCATTTCGGGCAGGAGCCGGGTTTGTCGCGGACGATCTCAGGGTGCATCGGACAGGTGTATTGCGTGCCCTTCGGCATGGCCTGAGGCGCCGGGCGATCGCCGAGATATTTTGCCGGCTCAGCCTCGAACTTCGTCTTGCAGCCGGCCGAGCAGAAATAGAAACCCTGCCCTTCATGGCGGGCGAAATGCTTTGCCGTAGCGCGGTTGACCTTCATGCCGCAGACAGGATCGACGGCTTCGAGATAGGCGTCCGGGGTCTTGGTGAATTTCTCGCGGCACGACGCGCTGCAGAAATGATAGACGTGGCCGCCATACTGCGCCGTCGGCTTTCCCGCCGCCGGATCGACGGTCATGCCGCAGACCGGATCACGAACGACCTCGGCGGCAGCGTTGCCGCCATGCGCGCCGCAGCAATTTGCGTGTTCGTGATGATGATCCATGACTTCAATTCCCATACGAGTCTTATGTAAGAACTGAACGTAAGGCTTCCAGCAACTGGAAGGTCAAGGCCTGTTCCGTTTATTTCGGAACGGTTGACAAAGGGGTGAAGTTACCCCTTCAGAGAATCCACCCAAACCAATGAGAGAAAGGATTCGCAATGAAACGCGTCGAGCTTTTGGCTCGCCTGAAATCAGCGCAAGTACATGATCTTTATAGGGGCAAGGACATCACGACCTTGACCGCCTTAATGAACAACACGGAACTTGAGAAGCACATCCAGAGCTTCGAAAAAGGCATCGAGGCCTCTGGGGACAGGCGCGCTAAAACGGCGAATGCCTGAGATCAGGTGACGGCAGCACGAACCGCGAAGCGCTCGTCCTTCCAGCTGCCGGTCTTCAATATATCGTGCAGGATTGCCACTGCATCCCACACGTCGCGATAGCCGACATAGAGGGGGGTGAAGCCGAAGCGCATGACATTGGGCGCGCGAAAATCGCCGATGACGCCGCGATCGATCAGCGCCTGCATGATCTCATAGGCATTCTGGTGCGCGAACGACACCTGGCTGCCGCGCCGTGCGCCCTCTCGCGGCCCGACCAGCGTGACGCCATATTCACTGCTGCGCGCCTCGACGAGTTCGATGAACAGGTCGGTCAGCGCGATGCTCTTCTGGCGCAGGAGCGTCATGTCGACATCGTCCCAGACATCGAGCGCGCCTTTCAGGGCGCGCAAAGACAGGATCGGCTGCGTGCCGCATAGAAAGCGCCGGATGCCCGAGCCGGCTTGATAGCCCTGCTCGAACGCAAAGGGTTTGGCATGGCCCCACCAGCCGGTCAGCGGCTGGCGAATGTTTTCGTGATGCCGCTTGGCCGCGTAAATGAAAGCCGGCGCGCCGGGGCCGCCATTGAGATATTTATAGGTGCAGCCGACGGCAAAGTCGGCATCCGCACCATCAAGATCGACGGGCAGCGCGCCGGCGCTGTGGCACAAATCCCAGGTGATGACGGCCCCCGCCTCATGCGCCTTGCGGGTGAGTGCCGCCATATCGCGAAGCTCACCGCTCTTGTAATTCACATGGTTGACCAGAACCACGGCAACCTGGTCGTTTATCAGATCCTCGATCGCCGGTGCATCGACGCCTTCGAGGCGGATGGTGATGCCGGGCCGGGTCGCGGCGACACCTTCGGCCATGTAAATGTCAGTCGGGAAGCCGCCGCCTTCGGCCACGATCACCGAGCGGTCCGGCCGCAGCCACAGCGCGGCATGCAGCGCCTTGTAGATATTGACCGAGGTCGTGTCGCAAACCACCGTTTCGCCGGCGGCAGCGCCGATCAGCCGGCCGACGCTGTCGCCCAGCTGTTCGGCGAGTTCGAACCAGCCGGCGCGGTTCCAGCTGCGGATCAGGCCGTCCGCCCATTCCTCGCGCGCCGCCTTGTCGAGTTCGGCGAAAGCGCTCTTTGGCGCTGCACCCAGCGAGTTGCCGTCGAGATAGATGACGCCCTGCGGCAGCACGAAACGGTCGCGCATAGGACGAAGCGGATCAGCAGCATCAAGCGCTTCGATGGCGGCAAGATCGGAAACTGCACTCATGATCGGCAACCTCGGTTTACACGGAAGGGATCATACGATCCCAATATCGCCTGTCAATATTATATATAATTTTTGCATTTTCTAACTATAATATATAAACCTGCGATCAGAACCAACGGACCGGTCCATGGACGGCGAGCACATCAGCAAGACCGAAGCGGCATACCGGACTTTGCGGCGGGACATATTGTCGACGCGGCTTGGTCCCGGCGCGCCGCTGAAACTCGGCGCATTGCGCAGCGCCTATGGCATCGGTTGGACGCCCTTGCGCGAGGCCCTGTCGCGACTGGAGGCCGAACGCCTGGTAACGGCGGTCAGCAATCGCGGCTTTGCCGTCGCAAAGGTGTCTAGGGAGGAGCTGGAGGACCTGACGCGCTCGCGCCTGCTGATCGAGGTGCCGCTGTTCGTGGAATCTATCGAGCACGGCGGCAGTGAATGGGAAGCGTCTGTCATCACTGCCCATTATCGCCTGTCCCGCTGCACGCTTGCGGTCGAGAACCCGTCGGAATCAGCGCTCAACGACTGGGATGAAAAGCATCAGGCATTTCATGATGCCCTGCTTGGCGCGGCCACGTCACGCTGGCTTCTGCGTTTTCAGGAGACGATCTCCGATCAGCTGCGCCGCCACCATCGCTTCCTCAGCCTCGCCCCGATGCTGCGGGCAGCGGCCGGGCAGGAGCACGGGCATGAACAGGCGCTGGCTGCACTGCGCGATGCCACCGCGATCGAACATCATACGCATCTGATGGAAGCCGCATTAGACCGCGACATTGAGCGGGCCCAGGCACTTATGACCGAACACATCGGCTATACGCTCGATGTTTACGCGCGGTCGGCGGAAGAGCCGGCGAGCACGAAGCGCCGCCGCCGCTGAACGCTACTCGGCAGCCTGCTTGGACCCTGCGATCTCGACCGGCACCGTTTCAGCCGCGGCACTCTTTTCACCACGCCCGGTGATCCGGGCGAGCCAACCCGACAGCTGTTCCATGTAGAGGTACAGAACGGGCGTCACGAACAGCGTCAGCGTCTGCGACACCACGAGCCCGCCGACGACCGCCACGCCCAGCGGCTGGCGCAATTCGGCGCTCGCACCTGCACCAAGTGCGATCGGCAAAGTGCTCATCATGGCAGCCAGCGTCGTCATCATGATCGGCCGGAAACGCATCAGGCAGGCCTTGTGGATGGCTTCCTGCGGCGAGGCCCCTTCGCGCCGAAGCGTCAGCGCCACATCGATCATCATGATCGCGTTCTTCTTGACGATGCCGATCAGCATCAGCAACCCGATGACAGCGATGACCGACAGGTCGAAGCCGAACCAGCCTATGGCAAGAAGAGCGCCCGCAGCCGCCGCCGGCAGGCCCGAAAGAATGGTTATCGGGTGAATGAAGCTCTCATAGAGGATGCCGAGCACGATATAGATCGTCAGGATCGCGCCCAGAATGAGCAGCCCCTGGTTGGCCGCCGCATCCTGAAAAGTCTTGGCCGTTCCGTAGAAGCTGGTCGTCACCGACTGCGGCATGTCGATCTGCGTCTTGAGCCGATTGATCTCGTCGATGCTGTCGCCCAGCGCCACGCCGTTCGGCAGATTGTAGGAGATGGTGACCGCCGGCAATTGCCCAAGCTGGTTGACGGTCAGCGCGCCGGCAACTCTGTCGATATGCGAGAAGGCGCCGAGCGGCACAAGCGCTCCCGAACTTGTCGAAACCTGCAACCGCGACAGCCGTTCCGGCGTCCAGTCTATCTTTGGGTCGAG
Organism: Mesorhizobium sp. CCNWLY176; assembly: GCF_037153935.1. NCBI lineage: Bacteria > Pseudomonadati > Pseudomonadota > Alphaproteobacteria > Hyphomicrobiales > Phyllobacteriaceae > Mesorhizobium > Mesorhizobium sp. CCNWLY176. Next base: position 83,987 of record NZ_JBBBDZ010000013.1, on the reverse strand, counting down.
TTCCAGGATGACTTCGTAGCTGTCGCTCGACGTGTAGATGGTCGAAACCTGCTCGGCACCGAAACCGCTATAGAGCGTGGAGCGCAAGACATCCGCCGTGATGCCTAGTGTGGCGGCCTTGTCGCGGTCGATGACCAGCCTTGCCTGCAAGGCATTGTTCTGAAGGTCGGAACTGACATCGGTGAAGAACCGCCTATCGGTGCTCATCGCGTCGTTCAGCTTCTGCGCCCACTGGTTCATCTGGGTCTCGTCCAGGCTCTGCACGACAAGCTGGTACTGGCTGGCCGAAGAGCGCGCGCCGACCGACAGGTTCTGCACCGGACTCATGAACGTGTTGATGCCGGGGATCTCGCCGAGTTGATGACGCAGGTCCGAAAGAACGGTCTGCAAGGGTGGCCGCTCGGATTTGGGCTTCAGCTCGACAAAGAGCCGGCCCGAATTCATGGCATTGGAGCCGCCGCCGGCGCCACCGCCGCCGACGGAGCTGCCAACATGCGTGACATAAGGCGATTTGGCGAAGACGTCGGCGACCTTCGCCTGAAGCGCGGTCATCGCGTCGAAGGAAATGTCCTGACGCGCCTGCGTCGTAACCTGAAGCTGGCCGATATCCTCCGTCGGAAAGAAGCCCTTGGGAATTGTGTTCAGCTCATAGAACGTCAGGCCGATGGTGCCGAGAAAGACCAGGAAGACGACCAGATGAAAGCGGAAACACACCTTCAGCAATCGGTCGTAACCGCGAACGACAGCATCGAACCCGCGCTCGAGCCAGGCGCCGATGCCGTGCTCGTCGCCTGAATGGGACGACGAAGGCATGCGCGACGCCAGCATCGGCGTCAGCGTCAAGGAGACGAATGTGGAAGCAAGAATCGCGACCACCACCACCACCGCGAACTCGTTGAAGATCTTGCCGATGACGCCGCCCATCAGCAGCACCGGAATGAAGACCGCAACCAGCGAAATCGATATCGCGATGATGGTGAAGCCGATCTCGCGCGAGCCCTTGAGTGCTGCCTCGAACGCGGTGTCGCCGTTCTCCTCCATGTGACGGACGATGTTCTCGAGCATCACGATCGCATCGTCGACGACGAGGCCGACCGAAAGCGTCAGCGCCATCAGCGAAATATTGTCGATGGAAAAGCCGAACAGATACATCACGCCAAGCGTAGCGATCAGTGAAATCGGAACCGCAAGTGCCGGAATGAACGTCGCCCATACGCGCCGCACGAAGAGGAAGATCACCAAAACCACCAGCGCGATGGTGAGCGCCAGCGTGAACTGCACGTCGCTGACAGACGCACGGATCGAGGCAGCACGGTCGTTCATCGTTTCCAGCGACGCCGCCGCCGGCAACTCGCTCTGGAAGGTCGGCAGCATCTCCTTGACCCGGTCGACCACCGCGACCGTATTGGCGTCGGGCTGGCGCTGCACGGCAAGGATGATGGCGCGGGAGCCGTCATACCAGCTCGCAGTGGTGGTGTTGACCACCGAGTCGATCACGCGCGTCACGTCGCCCAACCGCACGGCCTTGCCGTTGTTGCTCGAGATGATCAGGTTGGAAAACTTCGCGGCATTGTCGAGCTGGGTGTCGGCAACGATCGTCAGCTGCTGCTGGCTCCCCTGCAAGGTGCCGAGCGGCGAGTTGCTGTTTGCCGCGGCGATCGCTGCCTGAAGCTGGGAAACGGAGATGCCGCGCGCCGCCAGCGCGTCCGGATCGAGCTGGATTCTGACGGCATATTCCTGACTGCCGAAAATCGAGACCTGGGCCACGCCGTTGAGCGTGGAAAGCGACGGCGAAATGACCTGCTGCGCAAAAGCGTCGAGGTCGGTCAGCGGCACGACATCGCTTTTCAAAGCGAGAAGCAGGATCGGCGCATCGGCCGGATTGACCTTCCGGTAACTCGGGGGCGACGGCATGTCATCCGGCAGGGCCCGCTGCGTGCGTGTGATGGCCGCCTGTACGTCGGCTGCGGCAGCGTCGATGTCGCGATCGAGGTCGAACTGTATCGCAATCGACGTCGTGCCGAGCGAATTGGTCGTCGAGATGCTGTCGATACCGGCAATGGTGGCAAACTGCTTGATCAGCGGCGTCGCGACCGATGTCGCCATCGTATCGGGCGAAGCGCCCGGCAGCGAAGCCGAAACATTGATGACCGGGAAATCGGCCCGCGGCAGGGCCGCAACCGGCAACGCCGTGTAGGCGAAGAGGCCGGCCAGCACCAGCGACAGCGACATCAGGAGCGTTGCGACGGGCCGGCGTATGCAGAATTCGGAGATCGTCATCGCCGTCGCCCTACTGTTGTACGCCGTCCTGCGCGGTGGTTTGCGGCTTCTCGTAAGCGGCGGGCTGAACTGCCGAACTGTCGTTGACCTGGGCCGTCGCCGAAGTCGGCTTGACCGCAGCACCCGGCTTCAGCCGCAACTGCCCTTCGGTGACGATCTTGTCCCCCGGCTCCAGGCCCGAGGCGATTGCGGAGGTATCACCGTCACTCAGCGCCACCTTGACGGGACGGACTTCCACGGTGTTGTTCGACCCGACGACATAGACGAACTGGCCGTTCTGGCCGGGCTGGAGCGCGACTGTCGGGATGACCGTCGCATCGTTCAGATTGTCCTGATCGATCTCGACATCGACGAACTGGCCGGGCCAGAGCACGAAACTGCCATTCTCAACGGTCGCGCGCATGGTGATCGTGCCGGAAGCCGTATCGACCGCTGAATCGATGAAATCCATCCTTCCCGACGCGATCAAATCGGTGCTGCCACTCTTGAGAACCCTGACCTCGGGCGCCTTATCGGCATCCAGCAGTGGCTTGAAGACCTGCAAATTGCTCTCGGGAAGATGAAAACTGACCTGGATCGGATCGACCTGCGTGATCGTGACGAGGCCGGAAGTCGTGCTCGACGACGTGCTGGAGCCACCCACAAGATCGCCGACCGAAACCTGCACCGCGCCTAGCCGCCCGTCGATCGGGGCGGTAATGCTGGTGAAATCGAGCTGTATCTGGTCGGCTTCGACGGTTGCCTGATCGCTATCCACCGTCGCCTGTGCCGATTGCTGTGCGGCAAGCGCGTCGTCATAGGCCTGCTGCGTGCCGGCCTGCTTGGTGGCGAGATCCTTGGCGCGGTTCATGTCGGCTGTCGTGCTGACCAGAAGCGCACTGTCCTTGGCCAGAATGGCCTTGTCGCGCGCCAATTGCGCGCGCAGCGCCCGGTCGTCCAGCGAGATCAGCAGATCGCCGGCCTTGACCATCTGCCCGTCTTTTACGTGAATTTCGGTGACCTGACTGCTTATCCGTGCCCCGACCGTGACGACAGCCGGTGATTGAACGGTGGCAAAGCTCCGGGTGACGACGGGAAAGGATTGCTTCTGCGCCGTAGCGACGATCACAGCAATCGGCCCCCCGCCACCTGACCGACCCTTGCCAGATGACGCTGCAGGTTGCGCGGTGGCTGTTTCACCATTCGACGTTGCCGCGTCCGGCTTTTTTGCGGCATCGGCAGCCGGCTTGCCCGCGATGAGTTCCGCGACATAGCGCTGGCCAGTGCTCCTCAAATTCGGAAAGAAGAACAAGACGCCGGCTATGCCGAGCGCCGCAATGACAAGGACAACGAAGCGGGAAGCCTTCATAACTTCGACCTTCAGAAACCTGACGATATTTTATGGATTGGACGCCGCCCAAAGCAATGACGCTTTGCTCCGGGACTTAAGGACACGAAATGCGGATTTCCGACGCTGCATGAAACCGCATTCTTGTAACCGGCCTCGACCTGTAACATCGCTTTATGTCCCGACGAGGCGCAAAACGTTGCATCACGACCCGACAATTTGACGAAGGACTGCATGCCCAACAAGGCGCTATGCGTCCCGACAGCCGAGATGTAGGGGAGAAAACCGGTCCAAGCGAGGCGAAACCCGCGGATTACCAAGATTTAATATGCCGCTCATCAGGACGCGTTCTATGAAAACATCGAAGTTCTGAGCAGGCTGAGGACGGTACGGCTGTGGCGATGAAGCCGGTCCGAGTCGTTCGTCGCCGTCTGATATGAGGTGCAAGGCGCTTTGCGCCCGGTGCTGCAAACAAGTTGCCATTTAGTTTTGCTACAGAACCGCCCGGCGGTACCTATGACGAAGCACTGTGTCGAATAGGCCAGATCGAACGGCTCCGCGCTCGATAATCTCACTGAACTTGACCGCGTCGTGGCAGGATCAATTCAATACTGCCCCGACGACGCTGGAGCACTTATTCCCAAATCCGAGGCTAGCTCGGCTGCAATCCCTGCCTCCATATACCGAAATCGGTGCCACAGGCGACAAAATTGAAGCCCTCCTTGAACCGCTCCCTGAACGAACCTCCAAGACCACAATGGATTCCGGAGATCTTTCCTGCCTCCTGCACCTTGCGATGCACCATCGCGATGCCGTCCACTACTTCCCGGTTACCGGATGTGAGGCTTGGCTCATAGCCAAGAGACAAGGAAAGATCCGCGGGACCGATATACACGCCGTCTATGCCGTCCACCGACAGAATTTCGTCAATGTTCGACAGAGCTTCTCTCGTCTCTATCATCGCCAGCGCTGTCACGACGCTGTCCGATTCGCGCCGGTAGCTATCGCCATATACCCGCCTTGCCCTGGTCGGCCCGGGGCGGATAAAAACATGATCTCGCCAGGCGAAGCGCGTCTTCCCGCGTGTTGACCATAGGACAGATGATGCCCACCGATCCGGCATCCAAAAGTTTTCCCACGATGCCGGGTTCGTTTGTCGGGATGCGGCAAAGCGGAGCGACACCGGACCTAACCGTCGCCTGCAGCATCTGCAGGGCGACCTGATAATCGATCAGCCCGTGCTGCAGATCGACTGTAACCGTGTCGAAGCCCTGGGCGCACATGATTTCGGCGGATGAGGCCGCCGGAATCATGCACCAGCCATTGGTGGCTTGACCGCCATTTAGAAGAAAGGTCTTCAGTTTTCTGCTGCGATTGCCATCGGTTTGTCCAGTCAGCGTCGTTTCGGAAGGAAGGCGAATTAAAGCTCAAGCACGACATAGTCATCCTCAACGACGACCTTGCAGGTCTCCGCCACAATGGGACCCTTGGCGAGCTCCGCGCCATTTTCCACGTCTACCTTGTATGCCTTTGCGCGCACGCTGTTGGGGTCGCACCAAGACTGACCTGTCTTGATGTCGAACTCCCAGCAATGCCACGGGCAGCGGATCATCTTCTCGCCGGAGACGAGTTTGTACTCGCCGGGCTGGCTCGAGCTCGTCTTCGAATAGACGGTTCCCTCGCACAGCGGTGCTCCTTGATGGAGGCAACGATTGATCAGTCCGTAGAATTGATTGTCGATGTTGAATATCCCAACTTCCCGGCCGCCGACCGAAACCAGCTTTTTGCCGCCAGATGGAATTTCCCCGATCGCGGCAACGACATGTTTGGCCATGGGTCAGAGGCCGCGCGCGAGCGCTCCCTCTCTCTGATGTCGTCCAATTCCGGCAAGCGTCGTGGTGTCTGACAACCAAGCAAGGGATGCGCCGCATTGATGCCTTGGGCGCCGGCGAGAATCCAATTGCTGCAATTATTCGAATCTAAGCCAGTTCTCGCCCTGTATCAGTCGACCGCCATGCTCGCACGCATCGCCGAACCGCGCGACCTTCCTGCCATTGATCTTCGCCACGGACGACCCACCGGTGATGGCGGCGGTGGTCGGCACGCCGGTGCATAGGCACTTATCGCCGACAGTCGCGATGGGGACACCATTCACCTTGACGAAGTTCTGGCTGGTCGACTGGACGGGACCGCCGACATGCGGCTTCGGTCCCGGATCACACATCGGGCAGACATGCATCGCGCCTTGCAGGGCTACCGGCTTTCCCATATCACGTTACCTCCACGCTATTCTGGCGCATCAGCACGCAATCACGTCTTTCAGTTGAAACCTGCGGATGCACGCGGTGGCGCGGCAGCACTTTCTCGACATGGAAATCGACCTTTTCAAGCAAGCGGATCAATGGCGCGACCTGCGCGTCGATCAGCGTCCACGCCTGCGTCAGCCCGAGTGCTGGAATCAGCGCGCGCATGATCTCCTCCGACAGCCCCGCGCCCGAGGCGCTGTGCATTAGCGCGCCTCCAAGCTCTTCGTCCGGCCCTATGTTCACAAAACCGATCGGCTCGCCCACCGCTTCCTTGCGCGCAACGACATAGGTGCGCAGACCCTTGTCCCAGTGCTCCTCCCAGTCGACGATGATGTGCTTCACATCCGTCAAACTGCCGGCCAGCGGCACGGGGCTGTAGTGGAACAGCTGCGGGTCTGAAAGCATGGCGTAGAGCCCATCGGCATCGCCAAGCACCGGGCGGCGAAGTACGAGCCGTTCGGTCTCGATCCGGTCCGGCGACTCGTGCCTTGGTGCTTGCTCAGCCATATCGGATCACCCCAGAACCGAATGGTTGATGAACTTGTCCATCTCGCCTTCGGGCAGATAGGGTTTTTGGCGCAAGGTCACGGTGCGTCCCTGGAATTGCTCGTCGGCCTCGTCCAGCGTACGCACGCCGGCAGCCGCGTCGGTCACGCAGAACCCATCCGTCGAAATAGCGAGCTTGTCGAATGCCGCTCCCGTGCTGGCGTAGCGGCCGGGGCCGCCATTCAGCCGCTCCAGCAGTGCCAGCGCCTCCAACGCGCTCAGCGAAAACACGTCCTTGCCGTCGAGGAAAAGCGGGCGCTGCTTTATGGCCGGCATGATCTCGACGAGCCGGTCGGCCTCGTAGTGCAGGACGAGACCCGGATTGCCGCGCGCTTCAGTCACACTGTCAGCAGACGGAGCGCTTTGTGCATAGGCTGCGATAAGGGCCTCTTTTTCCTCTTCGCTCATCGCGTCGCCGAACTTCTCCAGCGTGTCGCGCAAAATGTCGTCGGGAATGGCGTCATTTCTGCGCCCCGTCACAGCGCCGTAGGTATCGGACAACGCGTCCACCTGCGCCGGAGACATGCCGAATTCGAGCTTTCCCAGCCCCTTGCCGGGAAAAACCGTCCAGTCATCTTCTGCTGCCATCGTGATCCCTGTCTCTTACTGTATGATACCAAATCTTTTGAGACAGCTCGCATAGGCGGTAGCCTGGGCGATTGCCCCGTCATATTTCGTCGGGTTGCCTTGCGCTGTCGCTACGGCGCGGGCGTCGGCGGCATCAAGCATGAACGCCGCATAGGTCTGGCCGCGCGCAAGGAGACCCCTTTGCACCGCATATCTCGGCCCATGTACGCCGCCGCCATAGGAAGCCGTAAGGCGATGGTCGACCGGATCCATCTGTATCGCCGGCCCGACGGGCGTGGGCAAGGGCGATTGTGAATTCGCCGGCATATGATGGCTGTCCAGCCCATCGCCCACCGTCTCGGTCGTGCCGGTCATGCAGCCATGAGCTCCGCCGCGATAGGTGCTGCCGGGAATCCCGCAGGCCAGATAGGCGCAGGGATTTTGAGCACAGCGGGCGCAGGTGACGGTCCGGGTCGCCGGTACCGCCTGGTCCTGCGTCGTCGCCTCGGTCTGGGCGCCCGACATGGCGTTGCTGACCCCGTCGGCGATTTCGTCCCTGTAGATATATGCCCCCGTGGCAACAGTCGCGCCGCCAAGAATCCACGCCGCGGTGCCGGCCGATATGGTGGCCCCGCCTGCCGCCGCGGCCGTGCCGCCGCCTGCAAGTGCAAGCCCACCGCCAACTGCCAACAAGGGAGGCATCAGGCAGCATTCCTGTGGATGCGGACGACGCTCTTCGTCTTGTTGAAGAGCACGTCGAAATTCTGGTCGGGGCTACCCGGCCCGGATTTGATGAAGGCCCGCACCTCCGGCGCCTGCCCGGCTTTTTCACCACCGATAACCATCATGAACGCCCATAATTTGTGAGAGTATTCGCGCTTGAGTCCCAACTCGTTCGCCTCGGCCTCCTGCCGCCGCACGAGGTCGCGCAACTCGTCATCGCTCATCGCGACCGTGTAGTCCGGCGCGACCTTGCGCAGATAGATCATGCGCTTGCGGATGACGGCCTCCCGCCGCCGGTTTTCGATTTCCTCGATATTGCTCAAATCGATGGTGAGCGGGCCTCTGGGCGGCGGTGGCGCATTGTCCTTGCGGCTGGCGCGCGTGACGTTGGCACCCCATTCCTCATCCGGCTGGAAGATGATGGCGTTGGCCGGTCCGAGCAGGCGCAGATATTGCGCCTGGTTGAGCGAAGGAATGAGCTGCGCCATGACATTGGCGTCGGCATGACGCAGGATCACCCGCCGTAGCTGGCCCGGCTTCGGCGCCGGCCGTTCCGCTGGCGGTCGCGGGTCTGCCTCATAGCTCTTGCCCGGATCGACATCGGCCTCCGTTGGAAAGAGCGCCATGTTGATCGTGCGCAAATGGCGGTATAGCCGTTCTCCGCCACCGTCGCACTCCCAGAACACGCAGGCGTGCTTGCCATTGACCAAATCGATCAGCCGTTCCAACACGGCCTGATCCGCAGGGCCGTCCGGTTTGTCAGAGGCGGCGCCCCGTTCCCGATCCAGCCAGACCAGTTGCGGGGCGGCGCGTTCTTGATCCTGCCCAGCGTTCGCCGCGTCGCGATAAAGCGAACGATGGTATAAATCCTCATCAAACAACGCCGAAGGCAAGTCAGGAAACTGTGCGCCGTCAACCACGGCGAACAGCGGATTTTGCACGCGCCGGAGAACCTCTCGCAGCTTGAACAGATCAGCCATGGCGACTACCCTACAAACGGCGTGGAGCCGCCGGCCATGGCCCGCAGACAGGAAGGCCCCTGCCCCGGTCCACCTTGTTTGAAGTTGATGCTGTTGCCTTCAATATCGATCTTGAGGGCGTAGAGCTTGATGCCGGTTTTCGTCAGCGAGATATAACCACCCGGCGTCGAGAGGCGGATTTCATCCTCGGCGAAGATCTCCCATTTCCGAGCCTCGCCGTGATACTTGTCCTGTGAGATCAGATTGTAGAGCTTGCCAACCTCGATATCGATTGTCTTGCCAACCTTGAACTTCTGCTCCTCGCCAACTTCGGTTTCCTGCTTCTTGCCGACCTTTGTGGTCTGCACAACTCCAATTTCATTGTGCTGCGCGTTGCCAACCTTCGTCACCTGCGAGACGCCGACATTCGTCACCTTGCTCGAGCCAATCTGCTCGGCCTGTGCCACGCCGACGCTGGTTGACTGGAACGATTGCACGATGGTGTTCATCACGCCGGGCATGGAGAACAGCCCACCCACGCTACCGCCAAGCCCACCGCCAGCGCCGGCCAGCGCCGTTCCGGCGTCCGCACGCGGGCTGGGGCCGGAAACCACGCCGCCCCGCGCGCCAAGGCCCGAACCGGAAAGGAAGCCGAGCGTCGATCCGGCCATCGCCGCCCCGAATGAAGCCATGCCACCGGCGCCCGCTACGCCCCCGGCCTGTTGCAGCAATCCCGCCGTTCCCGAGGCCAGACCTGCCACCCCGGCCATCGCCGCCATCGCCAAAGGGCCAGTGCCGCCAACCGTCAGATTATAGGAGCCGCCGATTTCCTGCTTCTGGTTGCTCGCCACTTCCACGGAGCGGCTGCCTCCGACGGAATGTACGTCATGGCTGTCAATGCGGGCCGTGCGGTTGTTCAGCACTCGCGTCGTCTGGTCCTTCTGCGCGTGGAAGAACATGTTCTCGCGCCCGGCCTCGTCCTCGAACGTCATTTCGTTGAAGCCGGCAGCCTTGTGGCTGTTGGAGCGCATCACCATCCGCGTCTTGTTGGCGGGCAGGTCGTAGGGCACCTTGTTGTTGGGATTGGGCACCACGCCCGTCACCAGCGGGCGGTCCGGGTCGCCATCAACGAAAGCGACCATCACTTCCATGCCGATGCGCGGGATGATCTGTCCGCCCCAGTTTCCACCGGCCCAGTTCTGGCCGACGCGCACCCAGCAGGTATCCGAACCGTCCTTCTTGGCGCGGCGATCCCACGGGAACCAGAGCTTGATGCGGCCATACTGGTCGGGATGGATTTCCTCGCCGGGCGGGCCGGCCACGATCGCCACCTGCGCACCCTCGATGCGCGGGCGTTTCGTCTCGCGATGCGGCGTCAGCGGCACGCGCGCCGGAAGCGCTTCGAACTCGTTGCTGAACTCTGGTTCGTTGGCATTCGTCTCGTAGGAGCGGTCGACGACCGAATGCTTTATCTTGACGATGACATGCTCATCATAGGCGCGTTCCGGATGCGCAACCTCGTAGGGCGTAAACCGCCGGCCTGCCTCCAGCACCCGCGATGTCGACTTGCCCAGGACGCGATCGTGATCGGCCTCGATCGACTGGGTCCTTAGCTTTTGCGCGCGCTCCGCCGCTTCCACGGTAAGCGCCCTGGCGGGAAATTCGTAGAGCTCGCGCTTGGCAGCATCCGGCATCTGGACGAGCGAAGGCGTCATCGTGCCCGGCACCATGCGCGGCGTCTCGAAATTCCAGTCCGCGCCGGCCCGCTGGCCCGGAACATAGGCGTAGTGCCGCATCCATTCGGTGATGTGGTTGCGATCCGAAGAACCCTGCGCGAGCCGCACACGCCCTTCTCCCTGTGCCGAGGGTGAAGGCTGCCCCCATGAACTCGCAGCGTCGGCGACATGCAGCCGGTGACTGCCTTCCTCATGGCTGAACCAGTAGAACAGCCCGTCTTCCTGGAAGCGCCTGGTGAGGAAATCGAGATCGGTTTCATTCCACTGGACGGAATAATGCTGCGCCGGCGGCGGCGTTACCACGCCCGAGACATCCGGCGCCGGCAGGCCGTGTTCGGAAAACAGCATTTCGACGATGTCGACTGCCGTCTTGTCCATCCAGATGCGGCAGTCGGAGCGCCGTGACAGAAGCCACATCTGCGGCCGCAGGACCATTGCGTAGGACCGCAGCCCGCGCGTCACCGGCGGGCCTTCGCTTAGCTCCGTCACCAGACCGTTGAAGGGACGGCGCACGCCGCCGTCATCTTCGCCCTGCTGGATCTCGACGGAGACGTCCACCAGCCGCCCGATGAGTTCTTCCGGCTTCACGGCCTCGCGCTTGGCGCGCACGGAAAGCCGTATCTCGAAGAGCGAGGACACGCCCTCGTCGATCGAAACGCGTTCAGGCAGAAGCTGATCCTCACCGAGTGGCGAGGACACCTTCAGCACACGGCTAGCCTGGATGAAATCGGCGCCAGACGGCTGATCGTTCATTGCAAGAGCCTCATTGTTGCGCTTCTACCTGCCGATGGATCGGCCGTTGACTTCGCGGGACGGTTACTGGGCGCACCGCGCTAGTGAACGGTGCGCTCCCCGACCAGATAGGCGTAGACATACTTCGTCGCCCTGTTCGAAGGCGTTGCATCGACGCTCGGACCATAAAGCCGTTCAGGGGTCAGGATCTTGCTGACGTCGCTGCGAGACTGGGCATAGCCAAGCAGATAAATCCCACGTCCCATGAAAACGCGTGTTTCGAAGGAAGGCGTCACCGAGTAGTTGACCTGAACGACAAATGCCTGATTGCCGCTTGCGCTCATTTCGGAGACGATCTTTGCTTCGTTGTTCTCCAGCCAGACCTTCAAGGCATGGGTCAGCGCATACTCGTTCAGAGCCTCGGAGCCCTGACGAAACAAAGCAGCTGCGGCACCGGCGGTCGCGTTGCGCGCGCCAAATTCGCGAGGTCCGCTGGCGTAGGTCAGATGTTCGAGGGAGGGACCGCGTCCCATCCGCTTGACGGGAGCAAGATCGGCCTCGGCCAACGGCCGCACGCGGAGCTTGGGCGACGAGACAGAAAAATTGGGCATGACAACTCCAGCGAATGAGAAGCCTCAACCGGGTCGCAGTTGACGCTCCAGCCCCAGGTGAACCGTTGCAAAACTTCCAAGACACCGCCGGAGCGATGCCTTGGAAATTGTTGCCAAGACTATGCAGCCTTGGTCGTGGCGAGATCGTAGGATGCGATCATCGGCGACTGCGGCGACTGGTTCTCGTCGAATGGGGTGTACTTCACTTCCAGCTTGGTGAAGTTCAGCTTGACCGTCTCGACCGGGCGGTCGCCATTCGAGTCGATCGAATAGCTGGCCAGCAGCGTGTTGGTCAGCGTGTATTCGATATAGGTCTCGCCCGGATTGCCGGTGGTGACGAGATGGATCGTCGCGCGCTTGCCGGTGCGGCCCGAGCAGGCCTCCTGGAAGAGCTTGGTCGAGGAGGAATCGCTGACCTTGGTCAGGATCACTTCCGAAACCGTCGGCTCGGAAGCTTCACGGTTAGCGGCCGAACCGGCCGAGGTGTTCATGTTGCGCGAAACGTTCCAGTGAATCGCTTCGATGTCCATCCACTTGCGGTGCTGTTCGTGGGTGGCATCGCCCTGAATACCATCGATCTGAAGATAAATAGGCATGCTCTGAGCTCTCCTGTTCGTCAGTTTATTTGCCAAGTACAGTTCAAGGCGCTCTGGCCTTTCGGGTTGTTGCCGCATCCGAATGAACTTTCTTGCCATTCGAGGCTGCTTTATCCGCCGGCCGCTCCTTGGGCGCAGCGAATTCCTTTTCGTCCACCGCAGGCTTCGCATCGATGCTGAAGCGGTGGTCGTCAAAACCGATATGGATGCTCGCGATCTTGCGCCCTTCGGCCACGGCATCGAGGAAGAAGGTGGAAAGAACGGGCAGAAGATCGCGGGCGATCATCGACTCGATTGCGCGAGCGCCCATCTCGCTGGATTCGGCGCGCGAAACGAGCGCCTCGCGTGCCTCCGACGACAGCGTCGCCTCCGTCCCGTAGCTCGCCTTGACGCGATCGCCGATGCGACCGATCTGGATATCGACGATGCCCGACAGCGCTTCCTTGCCGAGCGGCATGAAGGGCAGGATGGTCGTTCGACCGAGGAATGCCGGCTTGAAGTGCTTCTGCAATTCTGGAAGAAGCAGTTTCTCCAGCGCCTCGCCTTCCGGCATGGTGTCGGGATCGGCAGCAAGTGCTGCCAGCAATTCCGAACCGGTGTTTGCGGTCATCACAATGGTGGTGTTCTTGAAGTCGATGTCGCGGCCTTCGCCGTCGCGCAGCATCCCCTTGTCGAAAACCTGGTAGAAAATCTCCTGGACGCCCTGGTGGGCCTTGTCGATCTCGTCTAGCAGCAGCACGCCATAAGGACGCCGGCGCACGGCCTCAGTCAGCACCCCGCCCTCGCCGTAGCCGACGTAGCCGGGCGGCGAGCCGAGCAGCATCGAGATCTTATGCTCCTCCTTGAACTCCGACATGTTGATCGTCGTCAGGTGCTGGCTGCCGCCGTAAAGCAGGTCGGCCAGCGAAAGCGCAGTCTCGGTCTTGCCGGTGCCGGACATGCCGACGAAAAGGAACACGGCAGGCGGGCGGCGGGGGTCCGACAGACCGGCGCGAGCAGCCCGCATTGCCGAGGAGACGCGCTCGATCGCGACGTCCTGCCCGATGACGCGCTCCTTGAGCCGTGCGTCGAGCGACTTGACTGTCTCGACCTGGTCGGAAAGCAGCTTGCCGACCGGAATGCCGGTCCAGCGCGCGACCAGAGCGGCGATCACATCGCGGTCTACTGCCCGAGGCACGAGCGGTGTTTCGCCGGCCACGCGCGACAGGTTCCGTTCGGTCGCCGCGAGTGCGGCACGCGCGCTCTCAGGCGAGGCCGTCTGAGCGGGGAACTGCGCCACATTGCTTTCGCCAGCATCATCCAGCACCGGGGCCTGATCCTCGATCGCGTCGTCCTGCGAAAAGACCGCCTCCAGCCGATCGGCCTCACGTACGAGACGGAGTTCCTCTTCGAATTTGTTTTCGAGAGCTTCTATTTCGGCGGCAATCTGCTCCCGTTTTGCTTCGATTTGACGACAGCGATCGCGGATTTCCGAAGTCTCCGGCTCGCTTGCCAGCCATTCCGCTTCAGCCTCAAGCAGGCCGCGCTCGTTGTGCAGCGACTTCAGCGATTCAGGAACCGTCTGGCGGCCGAGCGCTACGGCGGCGGCGGCAGTGTCGATCAAGCTGATGGCCTTGTCGGGCAATTGCCGCGCCGGAATGTAGCGCGCCGACAAGCGCACTGCCGCGGCCAGGGCTTCGTCGCGGATGCGGACCTTGTGATGCGCCTTGAAGGAGCCGGCGACGCCACGCAGCATGCGGATCGCGGTTTCCTCGTCGGGCTCATCGACCTTGACCGTCTGGAAGCGTCGGGTGAGCGCCGCATCCCTTTCGATGAAGCGCTTGTATTCGCCCCATGTTGTTGCTGCGATGGTGCGCAGTTCGCCACGCGCCAGCGAAGGCTTCAGGATATTGGCGGCGTCGCCCTGCCCCGCCTGCCCGCCTGCGCCGATCAGATTATGGGCCTCGTCGATGAACAGGATGATCGGGGTGCCCGACGCCTTCACCGCGTCGACGACACCGTGCAACCTGCGCTCGAACTCGCCTTTTACCCCCGCGCCGGCCTGAAGCAGGCTGAGATCGAGCGAAAGCAGGCGGACCGGCTTCAGCATATCGGGAACGTTTCCGGCTGCGATCTCCAGAGCCAGCGCTTCGGCAATGGCCGTCTTGCCGACGCCGGCCTCGCCGACAAGGATCGGATTGTTCTGCCGGCGGCGCATCAGCACGTCGACGAGCTGGCGCAATTCGCGGTCCCGCCCGATCACCGGATCGATCCGTCCGGCACGGGCATCGGCGGTCATGTCCTGCGTGTAGAGACGCAGGAATTCGTTCTCGCCTGACTGGGCACCCGCAGCCGTCAAATCGGATCTCACCGATTTTTCAGCCTCACCGGGCACCGTGGCATTCAGTTCGGATTCGACGGCCTTAAGGTCGATTTCACGCAGCGACGGCGCTATCGCGCGCGCCACGATACGGAGCGACTGATCCGTCGAAAGTGCGACAAGAAGATCGCCGAGTTCGACGCGGCTTCGGCCAAATTGGAGCGATGCGACCAGCCAAGCCTCGCGCGCCAGAGCAAGCACATTCTGTGACAAGGCCAGTTGCGCGCCGTCTTCACGCGCCAAGTCTTCGATCGCCGGTTCAAGTTCTTTTCGAAGATTAACCGGCTTCACACCGAAGCGCTCGAAACGCGGCGCGACGGCTGGAATGTCTAATAATGCATACAACCAATGCGCTACTTCCACAGTCGGGTGAGCGTGGCGCGCAGCGACTGACGCGGCCGCCTCGAGACCGACGCGCAGATTCGGCTCCAGCGTTCTGACCAGTCGATTGAGATCGATATTGGACATCCCGAAAACTCACATTTCTGCGGCTGAAGCGAGTGGTCGCCATCAGAGAGTGAATGCAACTAGGGCGTTTGTGAACGCTTGGATAGAAGTCACAGAGTAACGTTTTGTTTCGAGTCATTACAGGTTAATGTCATCAACTTGTCACATTAATTACATGGTTGACAATGACGTTATACCGAAAGAAAATAGAGAAAGAATATTAGTGTCTTCTAATTTGGAGTTATTGTGCTGTTGAATCTCAGCGAAATTGTATCTCCACTTGGGCAAGACAGCCCTTGCGGAGAAGATATTAGAATAAATCCAAATTATCAGGAAATATACTATAGAATTAAGGATGCGCGCAACTCTGCGCGCAGCGCAGAACGAGGTATTCCTCCTGGCGAAGCAATGCGACTTACGCCCTCTTGGCACGATGTAAACAATCTTGGATTGCAGATACTTTCTTCAAAAAGTAAGGACATAGAAGTCCTTGCCTGGCTTGCAGAAGCTCAACTTAGACTTCGAGGTTTCGAAGGTCTTCGAGACATCTTTTCTGCAATGGCGTCACTTTTGGAAAATTACTGGGATAGGTTGTATTCCATCGGCGACGATGACGTCGAAGAAAAGCTCGCACCACTTGCAGGATTAAATGGCGTCAGCGGTGAAGGCACATTGATCCAGGCGATTCGTCTTGCTCCGTTAGTGCCGAATTCAAACTTCGCGCAACATACATTGTGGGACTATCAGCTTTCGCAGCGTGCGAATGAGACAGCCCGGCGCGATGTTCTTCACGAAGCGGCCAACGATGCCGGCGTTGCTGCAATGGCGGCTCATCTCGACATCCTGAACGACTGCATCGCTGCTTTCGACGATCTCGTTTCGATCCTCGACGACCGTTGCGGCGACAAGGCGCCACCGAGCTCCAACACCCGCAACGTACTCGTCGAGGCAGCCGCCGCCATTCGCGACCTGGCGGGTATCGAAGAGGAAACCATCGAAGAACCGGAAGGGGAAAAGCCCGGACTTCAGGCGGCAAACGGCAATGGCGCCGGACAGCTTATCGTCGCGCCCAAGCCGGTTCACGCAGGCAGCATCGCATCGCGTGAAGAAGCCTTCGAGGTGTTGCTTTCGGTCGCGCGATACTTTCGCCGCACCGAGCCGCACTCCCCGATTTCGCTGGCGATCGAAACGCTCGTCCGGCGCGGCCGCATGGATTTCACTGAACTCCTGGCCGAACTTCTTCCGGAACCACAAACGCGAAACGCCGTTCTAACGGCGGCAGGAATTCAGCCGAGAGTTGAAAAACGGGAAACCTGACCGGTTTCCGGAACCAGATCCAAACGGCCAGGCGGAGGCCGATTCGGACAAGCATTTTTTGAAACATTGACCGCGAAATGGCGCCAGGCGCACGAAGGAGAGTCCTGATGGCAAGTGTTCACGAGAAATTGGAAAGGGTCCGCAAGCCCCGCGTTCACATCAAATACGAAGTCGAAACCGAAGGCGCGATGGTAATCAAGGAATTGCCGTTCGTTGTCGGCGTGCTCGGCGATTTCTCGGGCGATCCGACGCAGCCGCTCAAGCCGTTCGGCGAGCGCAAATTCGTCCAGGTCGATCGCGACAATTTCGACGACGTGATGCGCCGGATGACGCCCGGCCTCAACATTGCCGTCGAGAACACGCTGCAGAACGACGGCACAGACCTCGCCGTTTCGCTCAAATTCGAAAGCATGGACGATTTCGAGCCGGGCGCGGTGGTCAACCAGGTGCCGGCACTCAAGGCGCTGCTCGACGCGCGCAACCAGCTTCGCGACCTCATGAGCAAGGCCGACCGCTCGGAAGACCTGGAGCGCATGCTTGAGGAAATCCTGCAGAACCAGACCGACCTGAAGAAGCTGGTCGGCGAACTCGACGGCCGCGCTGACGGCTCCGCGAACTGAACGCTGTGACGGGAAGGATCAAGCTATGAACGCCAAGACACAGTTGAAGCCGGAAGCCGGCGTAGAATTCGCACAGGACGAGAACCTGCTTTCCAAGGTCGTCGCGGCAACGCGCCAGACCGAGCCGGACCGCGCGCAGGACCTTTTGCGCACGCTCACCGACCAGGCGCTGAAGGGCACCGTGGTCTATGACCGCAACCTGACGGTCACGCTGAACAATGCAATCGCCGAACTCGACAAGACGATTTCGCGCCAGCTCGCGGCGATCATGCAGTCGCCCGCCTTTACCAAGCTCGAGGGCACATGGCGTGGTCTGAACTATCTGGTGAAAAACACCGAGACGAGCGTGAACCTCAAGATCCGCGTGATCAACGCATCCAAGCGCGAGGTTTCCAAGGACCTTTCGAAAGCCGTCGAGTTTGACCAGTCCCGGCTGTTCAAGTCGATCTATGAAGACGAATTCGGCACCCCCGGCGGCGAGCCTATGGGCGCGATCATCGGTGACTACGAGTTCGACAATTCTTTTGAAGACGTCCAGCTTCTTCAGGGCGTTTCTTCGATCGCCGCTGCCGCCTTCGCCCCGTTCATCTCGGCGGCCAGCCCGCGCATGTTCGGTTTCGAGGACTATCGCGAGCTTTCGCGTCCGCGCGATCTCGAAAAGATCTTCGAGACGGTCGAATATGCCAAGTGGCGGTCGCTGCGCGATAGCGACGATTCGCGTTTCGTCACGCTGGCCCTGCCGCGTGTGCTGGCGCGCATGCCCTACGGCCCGAAGACCAATCCGGTCGACGAATTCGGCTTTGACGAGACCGGCGGTTCCAAGACCGGCGAACTGCCGCACAACGACTATTGCTGGATGAACGCCGCCTATGTGATGGGCACCCGCCTGACCGAAGCCTTCGCCAAGAGCGGCTGGTGCACGGCAATCCGCGGCGCCGAGAACGGCGGCAAGGTCGAGAACCTGCCGATGCACATCTTCTCCAGCGACGACGGCGATCTCGATCTGAAGTGCCCGACCGAAGTCGGTATCACCGACCGTCGCGACGCCGAACTCGGCAAGCTCGGCTTCCTGCCGCTCTGCCACTACAAGAACACCGACTACGCCGTGTTCTTCGGTGCCCAGACCACGCACAAGCCCAAGCTTTATGACAAGCCGGAAGCGACTGCGAACGCGGCCGTTTCGGCCCGCCTGCCCTACATGATGGCGACGTCGCGCTTCGCCCACTACCTGAAGGTCATGGGCCGCGACAAGATCGGCTCCTTCATGGAAGCGTCGGACTGCGAAGCCTGGCTCAACCGGTGGATATCCAACTACGTCAACGCCAATGACGAGGCCGGCGAAGAGTCGCGGGCGAAATACCCGCTGCGCGACGCCAGGGTTACGGTTCAGGAGATTCCCGGCAAGCCTGGCTCCTATAACGCCGTGGCATGGATGCGCCCGTGGCTTCAGATGGAAGAGCTGACGACTTCGCTTCGCATGGTCGCCCGCATTCCGGCCAAGAACTGAGGCATGAGCTCCCGCGCGGCAGGCCCGCGCGGGACCGCTCACAACGCCGTAGCCACGCCATGACGATGGGTCCGAGCACATTGTGGCGACGCAGGGCAGATCAGCTTATTGCACTGATCGACGAGGCCCTGAACCGCCAGGTCAACGCTATTTTGCACCATCCCGAATTTCAGGCGATGGAGGCGAGATGGCGCGGGCTTGCCATGCTCGTTCGGGTCGCCTCGCGCGGCAGCGACGTCAAGGTCAAGCTGCTCAGCATCAGTTGGGCGCAGCTCGCGCGCAGCATGGAGCGAGCGACCGATTTCGACCAGAGCCACCTTTTCGAGCTGGTTTACAGCCGGGAATTCGGCATGCCCGGCGGCGAGCCCTACGGTCTTCTTGTCGGCGACTATCAACTGTCTCCGGGCGATGCCGGTGGCGACACCGTCAGCACGCTGACCGAACTCGGCATGGTGGCCGCCGCTGCATTCTGTCCCTTCATCACGGGCGCTTCCCCCCGTGCCCTGGGCCTCGAAAATTTCGACGAGCTGAACAGGGTCCACGACCTTTCATATCTCGCCAACGACCCGCAACGCATTCGCTGGAACGGGTTGCGGGCGCGCGAAGACTCGCGTTTTCTCGGCCTCGTTGCCCCGCGCGTCCTCATTCGTTCGCCATACGAGCCGTTCTCGCGGCGGCGCGACGATGGCTTTCCGTTCCGCGAAGAGATTTCCGAGGATGGCGGCACGCTGCTGTGGAGCAACGGCGCTTTCGCCTTTGCAGCCATCGTCATCCGCAATTTCATAGAAACCGGCTGGTTCGCCGACATCCGCGGTGTCACGCAGGACGCGATAGACGGCGGGCTTCTCGGTCCCTCGGAACTTGCGCCCTATGATTTCGGCACCGAAAGCCAGGGCCTTTCCGCGCAGGCGCCCGTCGAGATAAGGCTGAGCAGCACGCAGGAGCAGCAGTTCTGCGATCTCGGCATCGTGCCGGTCGCCACCACTTATCTGTCGTCCTCAGCGATCTTCAATTCGAACCAGTCGCTGCATGCGCCCCAGCATTATTCCAACGAGAACGCCCGCCAGAACGCTCGGCTGGCAGCAATGCTGCAGTATGTGCTGTGCGCCTCGCGCTTCTCGCACTACCTCAAGGTGATCATGCGCGACGAGGTCGGCAGGCTAGCCGACGCTCTCTCGATCGAGCGCAAGCTGGAGGAGTGGCTGTCGGGCTACACGCTCGGAAACGACGACGCCGACCTGCCGCTACGCACGCGCTTTCCCCTGCGCTCGGCCGGCATCAGCGTCGACGAGGTTCCCGGCAAGCCCGGCACCTTCACCTGCACGGTGAGGCTGCAGCCGCATTTCCAGCTCGACGATGTTTCGACGAGCTTCCACCTCATCGCCGAGACGGCGCAGCCGACGACGGGCCGCGCCAACGCCGCTTCCGTGCCGCAAAGGATGACCGCATGACGCTTTCCGCCAGCATCGCAAAATCGCTTGCCGACGACGCTCTGGGCGAGGCGATCGAAATTGCCAAGGCGCATATCAAAACAAGCCCCTCGGACAAGGAGGCACGGCATATCTATATCGACCTGCTTGTCCTTGCCGGAGACTATGCGCGGGCGGACGCACAATGCAGCCTCGCCACCACATTCGCGCCGGAAGACACGATGGGCTTTGCCCTGCTGCGCAACCAGTTGCGCGCCATGGCCGCGCGCGATGCCTGGTTCAGCACGGGCGCCGTCCCGGAGTTTCCGCAGGGACCGAGCCAACTCGACACGGCGGCAGTCCGGCTCAATGTCGCCCACCGTTCCGGCTCACGCGAGGAAACCGCCGCTGCGCTCGAAAGCCTTGAGGCCGTTCGCGGCGAGCAGCCGATGCTCTGGAACGGCAAAGCCGTGTCCGATTTCCGCGACCTCGACGACCGCATTCCGCACGCGCTCGAAGTCATCATGACGGGCGGCGCCTATTTGTGGATCGACTTCGCCAAGATTGCCGCCGTTTCGGTCGAACCCATTGCGCGCCCGCGCGACCTCGCTTTCCGGCGGGCAGAGCTTTCGCTGATCGATGGCGCTTCCGCACCCGTCCTTTTGCCGGGGATCTATCACGGCACCGGTGACGCGGAAAAACTGGTCCTGGGCCGCGAGACCGAATGGGTCGAGGAAGCCACCGGCATCACCACCGGGCGCGGGCAGCGATGCTTCCTGGCCGGCGACGAGCTCGTCTCCTTCCACGATGCTGAGACGCTCGAGGCCGCTGCGGTCATCAACAAAAGGAAAGCGGCGAATGGCTGACCCGCTTGACCGTTACAGACCGCGCGAACGGGTCCTGTCGCGATCGATCCTCGACAGGCTGCTCGATCCCACTCCTGATCTTCTCCAGGATGCTCCGTCGAGCGTTGTCGATCAGGTCCGGGAGACGCGCGAGGCGATCCGGCGCGATCTTGAAGCGCTGCTCAACACGCGGCGTTGCCCGACCGCGCCGCCGAACGCGCTTGGCGAACTCAGGGATGCGCTGGTTTCCTACGGGGTCGAGGGCATCGTCTCGGCCAATCTGGTCACCGACGAATCCAAGCTGCGGCTGGCCCGCGCCATCGAACGGCGCATCGCGCTTTTCGAAACCCGGCTTTCCGACGTGCGCGTGACCATCCTCAAGAACAGGGCTGCCGGCGAACGCGCGCTGCGCATGCGCATCCAGGCGACGTTTCGCCTGCATGACGGCATGCCGCCGATAAGCTTCGAATCGACCATCGACCCGTCCACCCAGCGCTTCCAGGTGGAGGCGGCGAATGGCTGAGGGCTTCCTGCAGCGCTACAATGACGAGCTGACGGCGCTGCGTCGGCGCGCCTCGCGCTTTGCCGATGCCTTCCCGAAGATTGCCGGCAGGCTGCGCATGACCGGCGAGGTTGCCGACGACCCGCATGTCGAACGCCTGATTCAGAGCTTCGCCTATTCCGCCGCCCGTGTGCGCCAGAAACTGGACGACGAATTCCCCGAGCTCACCGACGGGCTGCTGGAGACGCTCTATCCGCATTATCTGGCGCCCATACCGTCGATGAGCATCGTGCGCTTCTCGCCCAGCGAGACGTTGGCTGCGGTGCAGTCGGTGCCGCGTCACACCGAAATTCTGGTCGAGCCGGTTGCCGGGGAAACCTGCCGTTTCCGCACCACGCAGGATGTCGAGATCGCGCCGGTAGAGATCACGGCAGCGGGTCTTTCCGGCCAGCCGATCCGCGCGCCGTTGTCCCCCTATGCCGGCGCAGCAGGCTGTTTCAGGATATCGCTGCGGCCGCAGGACACCCGCAAGCAGCTTTCAGAAATTGGGCTCAAACGGCTTCGCTTCCACATCCCCTCGCCCTGGCGGCAGGCGAGCGCGCTTTACGAACTGCTGATGAACCATACGCTCGGCATAGCCCTTGCCCGTCATGCCGACGACGAAAACCCGATCTTCCTGTCGGCGGACAATTTGCGGCCGGTCGGTTTTGCGGCCGACGAGGCAATGCTGCCCTACCCCGCGGCAAGCTTTGCCGGCTATCGATTGCTGACCGAATTCTTCGCCTTGCCGCAAAAGTTTCTTTTCTTCGACATCGAGGAGCTGGATCGCTGGCGCGGCGAAACGCTCGAGATTTTCATCTACCTCAACGAAACAGACAGCAAGTTGGAGCGAGCCGTCTCAGCCCGCGACCTGGCGCTTCATGCGACGCCGGTCGTCAATCTTTTCCGCCAGACCTGCGAGCCGGTCGTGATCGACGGGACGCGCACGGAGTACCGGCTGCTACCGGATTCGCGCCGGCAGAAGACACGCGAAATCTACGCCATCGATCGCGTCCTGCTTTCCGGACGCGGCGGCGAGGAGCATCTTTGCCAACCCTTCTTCGGCCGTGCGCAACGCGGCGGGACGGCATCCTCCTTCTGGCAATCCTATCGCCGCTTTGACGAAGATGACGGCACCTGCGACGTCGACATCGCATTCGTCGATCGCGCACGCCGCAGCACCGGAAGGCTGGACGCAGTGGCAAGCGTGGACGCCTTGTGCCTCAATCGCGACCTGCCCGAGAAGCTTCCCTTCGGGGGTGGTCATCCCTACCTGCAACTTGCGACCGGCAACGAGGCCGTCGCCTCAATCGAGGCGCTTGTTCCGCCGACGCCGGCCGTGCGCATGAACGACGCTGACGGCCGCAATTGGCGGCTGATGTCGCACCTGCTGCTCAACCATCTGTCGATCTTCGACAATGACGGCGCGGCGCTGAAAGACATCTTGTCCCTCTACGCCTTCCGCGATTCACCCGAAACCAAGCAGCTTGCCGATGCCATCACCAAGGTCGAAGCCAAGGCCTCGACGGCCCGCCTCGGCGGCGGCGGCATGGTGCCCGGAACCGACATCGCCATCGAATTCGACCCCGCTGCCATCGACCGGCCGTCGGCCTTCCTGTTCGGCAGCGTGCTCGACCGGTTCTGCGGCCTCTACACCTCCGTAAACAGCTTCACGCGGCTCACCGTATCGATCAAGGGGCAGTCGAAGCCCGTTGCGCGATGGCGGGCAAGGGCCGCCGAGCGCCCGCTTCTCTAGAAGGATTTTTGCCACGACATGAGCCTTGCCGCCGAAAAGAAGACTGACGGCCTAGCCGATCTGCTCGAGCGCGACCCCGGCCGCTTCGAGCCGACGACCGCATTTCGCGTGGCGCAGGCAACCGACGACGGTCTGGAAGTCACTTCGCATTTCGGCGTCTCGCCGGCGCCCGTTGCGGTCGCCGCTTTCCGCCGCAAGGGCCGCAAGTCGACCGTGCGCGGCGCGCTTGCCGGCCTGCTCGGCCCGCTCGGTTCCCTGCCGCCCGCTTACAACGAACATGTCATACGCGAGGAGCGCAACAAGTCGCGCGCGCTTTCGGCCTTCTTCGATCTCTTCAGCACCCGCATGGCCGAACTCTTCGTCGCGGCCTGCGAAAAATACAGGCTTGCGCGCCTGCTGCGCTGGGGAAGCGACGATGGCCGCAACGCCTTCGTCACCGCTCTCTTCTCGCTGACCGGCTTTGCAACGGCAAAGCTGCGGGAACGCAGCGGCGTCGAGGACGACGTCCTTCTGCGATTCAGCGGCTTCCTTGCGTCGAGAACCAGAAACGCCGTCAATCTGCGGGCGATGCTGCACGAGTTCAGTGGACTGCCGGTGGAGATCGAGCTGTTCCGCGGACGCTGGCTTTCGATCCCGGTCGAGGAACTGAGCCAGATGAGCCGGGCTGGCGCCGTGCGTCTCGGCGTCAACGCCATGGCCGGCACGGTAATCCATGATTTCAGCAGCGGCTTCCGCGTCGTCATCGGCCCGCTCGACTATCCCGATTATCTTTCGCTCGCACCGGGAAGCCGCAATGTCGAGGAGCTTTTCGCCCTGACGCGGCTCTTCGTCGGCTCGGGCCTCGATTTCGACATCCAGATCATCCTGAAGAAGGAGCATGTTCCGTTCTGCCAGCTCGGCCAGGCCGGCGACCCGCCGCGGCTTGGCTGGAACAGCTGGGCGCGGGTGGCGCCCGCTGCCCGCGACAGCGATGACGCCGTAATCGTGCAGCGCAAGGCCGCGCTGCCGATGGCCTTGTGAAGGGCGGCACCGCGATGAGGCTCGAGCTTAAGCAGAAAAAGGGTACGGGGCAGGACGCAGCCGCGCAGCGCTGGTATTTCGAGCGCGGCCGCCGCACGATCGGCCGGTCGAGCGATTGCGACTGGCAGGTGCCCGACACCACCCGCTCCGTTTCCAAGCTGCACTGCACGATCGAGCGCGACCGCGAGGGCTTCCTGCTGCGCGACGAAAGCGCCAACGGCACCAGGGTCGACGGCGTTCTCGTGCTGGAGGGCGAGACCGCCCGACTCTCGGACAGCTCGCAGCTGGAATTCGGTGGGTTCGCGTTTTCCGTCGCCATTTCGGGCGAGAAGGATCACGAGGTCGAAGACCCCGAAGCCGGCCTCGCCCTGAGCGACGAGAACCTTACCATCTCGGCCATCCTTGCCGACATCGCTCCCGGCGGACAGTCCGCCAACGGCATATTGCGCGGGCGCGATAGCGAGGACTGGTCCAGCCCGATCCCCATTGGCAGCCCCAGGCGCAAGGGTGAAACAGCGCCCTCCTCGCGCAACGTCGAAATCGGCTGGAGCGGCCCTCCCGCGACGACCGGCATGTCTCCGATCCTGCCCACTGACTGGAACGAGGACCTCGACTACAGCAACCGCCTTGAGCACTCCGCCGCACCTCATGTTTCCGTGCCGACGGCCCGAAGCCGCAAGCAGGTGGATGTGGCGGAGCAACCAGCTGCCAGCGCTTCGGTCGTGGTCAAAGAAGGTCACGACGACACCCATTCAGCACCTACCGGCATCCCGGAGTCCGTCCTGTTGCCGCGCATCGAGGCCTTGCTGGATCGATGTGAGGAAGCCGCCGGCGAGGCCTTCGCCGCTCTCGACATCGACCCTGCGGGCCTATCTGAAATGCCTGACCTTTTCGGCACCGGCCGGGAAGAAGCGACGATTGCACGGCTGGAAAACCTGCTTGCCAGACAGGTGTTGCTGGCCACAGCAATCGAAGGGCTGCTGAAGGAGGCAAGCCATGCTTTTGAGCCTCGTGTGATCGAGGCGCGCGTCGATGCCGAGCCGCGAAAGCTGCCATGGCGCAACGACCGTTCCTACTGGCAGGCATATCGCCAGAATTTCGAAACCGGCGGAGCCAGTCTCTCCGTCCGCGAATTCTTCCGCAACGCCGTGCTGCGAGCGCTTGGCCAGCCGGAAGAAGACGCGCCTGAAGTGATAGAGAAGGTGAAGCGCAGCTCATGAGAAACGAAAACAGGGTCGCGTGGAGCGAAGGCATGTTCCTTCGCGTGCAACATTTCCAGCAGGCGGACCGCTGGACCGAACGGCTCGTGCGCATGACGACGCGCGAGCTTGCCGCCTATCCCTGGGGCGTCGCCGAGATCGGCATCGACCGCAGCGCCCTTGCCATCGGCCAGTTCGCGCTGTCCAACCTGCGCGGCATCCTGCCCGACGGCACGCTGTTCGAAGCGCCCATCGACGCCGACCTGCCGCCGCCGCTCGATCTCGACGAAACGGTGAAGAACGCCACGATCTACCTCGCTTTGCCGGCGCGGCGGCCCGGCAAGGCCGATGTCGCGATCAATGGCGGCGCTTCCTCCAATGGCGTTCGCGTCGTCGCCTCTCACTACGAGGCGCCGGACTCCAATGTCGAAACCGACTTCATGGCGCCCATCGATGTTGGCCGGCTCAGCCTGCGCTACCTGAAGAGCGGCGACGAGCTGGCCGGCTATGAGTTGATCGGCCTTGCCCGCGTCATCGAAGTGCGCTCGGACAAGGCCGTCATCCTCGACCCCGAATACATCGCACCGAGCCTCAACTGTGCGGCCGAACCACGGCTGAGCGAACTCGTCACCGAGCTTCTCGGCATCGTGCGCCATCGTGCCGAGGCAATCGCAGAGCGCATCGGCGACCCGACAATTCGCGGCACGGCGGAAGTCGGCGATTATTTCCTGCTGCAGATCCTCAACCGCGCCGATCCGATGCTGCGCCACATCTCCGCAAACGCCACGCGCATGCACCCGATGATATTCTTCGAGAATTGCATCCAGCTTGCCGGCGAGCTTGCCACCTTCACCATGGATTCGAAGCGCGCGAGCGACTTTCCGCCCTATCGCCACGACGATCTGAAGGGCACTTTCACCGCCGTCTTCGACGATCTGCGCAGCTCGCTTTCGGCGGTGCTCGAACAGACGGCGGTATCCATCGAGCTTTCCGAGCGCCGGCATGGTGTGCGGGTCGGCACCATCAACGACCGCACGCTGTTCAAGGAAGCGGGCTTCGTGCTCGCTGTGCGCGCGGAGATGTCGGCCGAGGATATTCGCCGCAAGCTGCCCGCGCAGATCAAGGTCGGCCCCGTGGAGCGCATCGCCGAACTGGTCAACGTCGCGCTGCCCGGCATTCCAGTGCGGCCGCTACCGGTCCTGCCGCGCCAACTGCCCTATCGCTCCGGCACCATCTATTTCGAACTCGACACCAAAAACCCTCTCTGGAAGCAGCTCGACACGTCGGGCGCCATAGCACTCCATCTCGCCGGGGACTTTCCGGGCATAGAGCTGGAGCTCTGGGCTCTGAGGGAATAGGGGACCGCACCGCATGAACAAGGGAACCACTATCCCCTGGCAGGACCTGCCCACGGTCGTCGAGCTCACCGAGGACGGCGCGCGCAAGCAGCAGACCGCCCGCAAGATGGCCGAGATGCTGGACGACACATTGGACAGTGGCGTAAGCGGTGAGCCCGTCAGGGCGAGCGGCTGGTCGGTGGACGCGCTGGTTCGCGATTTCCGCTTTGGCGGCGAGGAGGTGCCGACCATCGTCGCCTCCGCCGCACCCCTGCTCAACCTCGCGCATGCGCTACGCCATACAGACGAGCAGCCCGACATAGAGCAGTTGCGGCGCACGACGACGGAGGCCATCGGCCGCTACGAACGCGACCTCGCAAGCGCCCGCATCAGCCCGGAGCGGGCGCGCGCAGCGCATTATGTGGTTTGCGCGACGGTGGACGACGTCGTGCTCAGCAAGTCGTGGGGCGTTCGCGCCGGCTGGGCGCGGTCCGGTCTTGTTTCGACGTTCCATATGGACGTGACCGGTGGCGACCGGGTGTTCGACCTGCTCGACCACTTCCACCAGAGCCCCGGCACCAACAAGGATCTCCTGCTGCTCATCTATCTCTGCCTGTCGCTTGCCTTCGAAGGGCGCACCCGCGTGTCGCCGCGCGGAACGCTCGAACTCGGCCGCATTCGCGACAGCCTCTACAAGACGCTGCTTGGCCAGTACGGCGTGTTCGAGCGGGAGCTTTCCCCGCACTGGCGGGGCGTTTCGGCTCGCCATAAGCCGCTGCGCACCGCCGTCGCGCTGTGGACGCTTCTGTCAGCACTCGTGCTGCTCTTTGCCCTTGGCTATCTCTTCTTCACGCTCTCGCTCAATCGGGCCTCGGACGGCACTTTCTCGCGTCTGGCGAACCTGCCGCCACGCGATGCGCCCAGCGTCTATCTTCAGCCACCCGCGACGCCGCCGGCTGCCCCCGTACAGCCGCAGGTCGAGGCAAAGGTGGAAACCCCGCCGGAACCGAAGAAGCCGAGCCGCCTGGAAAACCTTCTCGCATTCCTCCAGCCCGAGGTGGAGCGAAAGCTGGTGACGCTTTCCGATGCCGATGGCAGGCTGCTCGTGCGCATCAACAATTCCGGCCTCTTCTCGGTCGGCAGCGCCGAAGTCAGCTCCGAATTCCGCGGCCTGCTGGAGCGCATCGGCGGTGCGCTCGCGGCCGAGAAATTCCGCGCTGTCGTCGTCGGCTATACCGACAACGTTCCTATACGCACCATCCAGTTCCCATCCAACTGGCACTTGTCGGAAGCGCGCGCCAGCGCTGTGGGCAAGATCCTGTCGGCCTATACCGGGCCCGAGGCGATCCTCACCGAGGGCCGTGCGGATAGCAATCCGCTTGCCGGCAACGACACGCAGCAAGGACGGGAGATCAACAGGCGCACGGAGATTCTCGTGCTGACCGACCCGACCGAGAAACTCGACGCAGCCGGCGTGATGCCCACGATCCGAAACGACGGGACCGGCAGCACACCCGCGCCCGCAGCAGGAGGCGTTTCGCCGTGAACCCTCTCAGCTATTTCTACACGCTGCGTTCCTATGTGGATTCCTACGCCGGGATCGTCGGCCGGCGCTTCCTGTCGATCATCTGGGTAGCGGCGATCTGCGTCGTCATCTGGTTCTACGGCTACCTGCTCGGCTATGGCGACTTCAAGCCGCTGGAAAGCACGCGCAACCGGATCATCGTCATCGCAGTCGTGCTGGTGGCGTGGATCGCCTACATGCTGTTCACGACCGTCCGCGCCCGCCGCCGCGACAAGGCGCTGGTCGACAGTCTCGAAAAGGACGCGGAAGCCGAAGCAGCCGCCAGCCAGCAGGCCGAGGTCGGCGAAATCCGCAACCGGCTGAAGGAAGCGCTGGCGCTGCTGCGCCGCATCACCAAGAAGCGGTTCGGCTATGTCTATGAGCTGCCATGGTATGTGATCTTCGGCGCGCCCGGCTCCGGCAAGACCACGGCGCTCAGCAACTCCGGGCTGAAGTTTCCCCTCGGCGACGCGCTCGGCAGCAATTCGGTGCAGGGCATCGGCGGCACCCGCAACTGCAACTGGTGGTTCACCGACGAGGCCATCCTCATCGACACCGCCGGCCGATACACCACGCAGGACGATCTCAACGGCGCTTCCAAGGCCGGTTGGGAAGGGTTTCTCAAGCTGCTGAAAAAGTATCGCCGCTCGCAGCCCATCAACGGCGTGCTGGTGACGCTTTCGATCGGCGACCTGCTGACACGCGACCCCGCCGCGAGGCTCGAGGAAGTGCGGGCCATACGCCAGCGCCTGTCCGAACTCGACGAATTTCTTCAGGCTCGCGTGCCCGTCTATCTCGTGCTGACCAAGGCCGATCTGCTCACCGGCTTCGTCGAATTCTTCGACGGGTTCAGCAAGACTGACCGCGACCAGGTCTGGGGCACCACCTTCGGTCTGGAGGAGAGCTACAAGGGCGAGAACCTGCCGGACCGGTATATTGAGGAATTCGGGCTGCTGCAGGAACGCGTCGGCGCAATGCTGGTGGAACGACTGCAGCAGGAACCGGACAGCCAGGTTCGCGGGCGGATATTCCGCTTTCCCGCCGAACTCGCCGCGCTCAAGGAGCGGCTGCACGAGGTGCTGACGGAACTTTGCGCCAGTTCCAAGCTGGTTGAATCCCCGCTTCTGCGCGGTGTCTATTTCGCCTCGGGCACACAAACCGAGGAGATGACGACCGCCAAGGCGCAGGCCGGTGCGCCGCGCATGCGCCGCAGCTATTTCCTGTCGCGGCTGTTGAAGGAAGTCGTCTTCGACGAAGCCTCCCTCGTCGCGCGCGACAAGCGGCTTTCCCGGCGCCAGATGATACTGCGGCGCGCAGCCTATGGCGTGGCGGCGGCCCTTCTGGCCGTCGTGCTGACAAGCTGGACCGCGACCTATTTCCAGAACACCAGCGCGCTGGCGCAAGCCGATGAGCGCATCGCCGCCTATGAGCAGCTTGTCCGAGGCGTTCCGGTTCGCGACGTCTCTGATGCCGACTTCCTGCGCATCCTTCCCGCGCTCGACAATCTGCACAGCGTGACGACTGGTTTTTCCGACAAGCGCGTCTGGCCGGTCAGCTTCGGATTGGATCAGGAAAGCAAGATCGCCGGCCGCCAGCGCGAGGCCTATCAGCGTGCGCTGAATGCGCTTCTGCTGCCTCGCATGCTGGTTCAGTTGCAGAAGACGATGGCCGGCAGCAAGGATGTCGGCCAGACATTCGATGCGCTGAAACTCTACGGGATGCTTGGCGGACTTGGTCCGGTCAATCCGGAATTCGTCTCGCTGGAGGCGGAGGACATGTTCGCCTCGCTTTATCCCGGCGAAGGCCGCGCGGCCGCTCGCGAAGCGCTGGTCCGTCATGCCGAGACGATGGCATCTGGACCTCTGGCCACTCTCGATCTCGACGCCGGCCTGATCGCCAAGGCACGCGAAACCATTCGGGACCAGAGCATTGCGGCGCGCGCCTACGACATATTGGCCAATCGCCGCGAGGCGCGCGCGCTGGCACCCTGGATACCTGCCGATGCGCTCGGTCCGCTCGGCGAGCAGGCTTTCGAACGCAGCTCGAAGGCAGCTCTGCGCGAAGGGGTTCCGGGTCTCTTCACCGGCGAAGGCTACCGCACGGTGGTGCTGCCGCAAGTCACCGATGCGGCGCGCGAAGCGCTCGACGAGCAATGGGTGCGCGGCGACCAGCCGAATGCCGCCGGCATGACGGTGGATGCCGTCACCCAGGCAGCACTGCAGCTCTATTTCGACAATTTCGAACAGCGCTGGTCGGGCTTGCTGACGGATATGCGGGTGCGATCCTCGCAGACACTTTCGGACGCCACCGAAACCGTGCGCGTTCTCGCCGGCGACCCAAGTCCCGTCGAGGCAGTCTCGCGCGCCATCGTGGCGGCGACCGATCTGCGGCCGCAAGGCAGCGCCATCGTTGCCACGATTAGCACCGTACCGGAGAGCGCATCGACTTCTGCCCTGGCAAGTGCCGCGAACGCGCCCGACCCGTTCGGCCGGCTGCGCGAGGCGCTGGAAACGCTGAAGGCGGGCGACGCCGGCCAGAACCAGAGCCAGGGCGAAAAGCCGCGCTCGCAGGTGGCCGCCCTTCAGCCCGTTTTGAAAACCATCTATGGCCAGCTTTCGCGCGCCACCACCTCTACGGCAGAGGTCGCCAAGGTGTTCGATGTCGACAGCCAGCTCACCGAGGCCAACCAGGCACTGCTTGAAGAAGCCAGGCGACTGCCGGCTCCCGTCGATACATGGATGGCAGGCGTTGCCGCCGATATCGGCTCGCTTGCGGTCAAGACCGCTCGCACACGCCTCGGCAATTTGTGGGCGGCGGACGGCGCGAGCCTGTGCTCAAGCGTCGTGATCGGCAGATATCCTTTCGACCGCACCTCAGCCCGCGATGTGGCGATGGCCGATTTCGTTCGCCTCTTCGGGCCAAGCGGCCTGTTCCACAGCTTCTTCAAGGACCGCCTGGAGGCTTTCATCGACACGAGTGCTACGCCATGGACCTGGCGCGGCACATTCGGCACCGAGGGCATTCCCGCCCAGGCGATTGCCCAGTTCGAGAATGCCGACAAGATCCGCCGCGCCTTCTTCCCGGCGGGCAGCGAGAGCCCGGCCGTCAGCATCAACGTCAAGCCGATCTCACTGAGTGACAGTGCCAATGCCGTCATGATGGAGATCGAGGGCGAGCGCGTCGTCTACTTCCATGGCCCGATACAGTCCAAGTCGATCGCGTGGCCGTCGAGCGAGGCGACGAATGTCTCGCGCATCGCCTTCCAGCCGGGCGGCTGGCAGCAGGCGCTTACGGAGAATGGCGACTGGTCGCCCTTCCGGCTGTTCGATGAGGCCGACATAACCAATGAGGGCGAGGATCTTTTCCGAGCGCGCTTTACCAGCGCCGGCCAGACCGCGGAATTCGATGTCCAGTTCGGCTCGGTGCTCAATCCGTTTCGCCTGAAGGCGCTGTCGGATTTCACCTGCCCCACGCAGTTCTAGGGAGACGCCGGGCTGATGAATGAACGCCATGTCATCGACGCCGCAACGGAAGCCGACCGTATCGGTTTCTTCGGCAAGGTTCCGACGCATGGCGACTTCATATCGACCGGACTTGGCCGGACGTTCCAGACCGAACTCGACAACTGGATACAGGCCGGCCTGCAAGCAAGCGAGCAGGCCCATGGC
Organism: Mesorhizobium sp. CCNWLY176; assembly: GCF_037153935.1. NCBI lineage: Bacteria > Pseudomonadati > Pseudomonadota > Alphaproteobacteria > Hyphomicrobiales > Phyllobacteriaceae > Mesorhizobium > Mesorhizobium sp. CCNWLY176. Next base: position 52,015 of record NZ_JBBBDZ010000013.1, on the reverse strand, counting down.
AAGGAATGGCAGCGCCTCTTTCGCGCAGCACCGCCATGGCGCTTCGTCATCGAGCGCTCGCTATGGGGCCAGTCCACGATGGTCGGCGTGCTGCTGCCGAGCACGGATCGCGTCGGCCGCAGCTTCCCGCTGGTCATCGCCGCCAAGCTCGGCAGCTTCAGCGGCAATCCACGCCTGCTGTGCTTCGATGAAACCTGGTTCACCGCAGCCGAAGCTCTGGCGGAAACATCTCTGACGCGCGACTTCGACATTGCAGGCTTCACCGCAGGCCTGAAGCGCCTGCGCCTGCCGCATGCCAAACTCGCAGCCCGCGGTGAGATGCCAGCGTCGAACGGCGACGACCGCATCTCCATCTGGTGGACGGTCGACGTGGATACCAGACGTCCCCATGGGTTCAAGACCAACGGCCCGCCCCAGGCGGCTCACTTCCTGAAACTCCTGAACGGCAAGCCGATCGCGGACACGCCAAAGCCCGAACCGGACGCGCCGCCTGATCCTGCTCGCAAGGCACCTATTGCTGCCGTAATGGAGCGGGTTCCAGCGCGAAAATTCGCAGTCGAAAGAAGTTACGCGACGCATCCCGGCACGCGCCTTTCGGTGAATGCCGACGCCTTGCTGGTCTCCGAAAAGCCACGCCTGTTTGCGGTAGCCGACGGCGTCGGCGATGGAAACGGTGCCGCCGACGCGGCCAAAGTGACCACCAATACGCTCGCTAATGTCTCGGCCCATGAAACGCTCGAGGAACTGATCCAGGACGTAAAAGGCAAGCTCGGCCGTGCCCATGGGCTGCTGCAATCCGCGCATGCGTTGAGCGAACGCGAGGCGCCGAGTGCAAGTGTCGCAGCACTCACCATCCGCGACAGCGCCTTCGCTATCATATGGGCGGGGAATGCCCGCTGCTATCTGGTGCGGGACGGCATGATGCGATGCCTCACGCGCGATCATGTCGAGATCGGGTTGCGGTTCGCGCTGTCGCGCAGCATCGGCTCGCAGCGGCAACTGGTGCCGGAAGTCTTTACGGACACAGTGCAGGACGGCGATCGCTTTCTCCTCTGCAGCGCAGCACTTACCCGCACGCTCGACGAGCGCAGCATCGCCGAAACTCTGCTGGAAAAACCTGTTGAGGAAGCCGCAGGCATTCTCATTCAGGATGGATTGATCGCCAATGCCCGCGAAAATATCAGCGCCATCGTGATCGGCATCCGCGCCGCATGAGCGCGGACCAACCACCTGATGGGCTGGAGGATATTGCAGCGCGCTTTTCCGCGCTGTGGCGGGCGCTGAGCCACGACGGAGACGTGCCGCGCGCACCGGCCGAAACGGCCATGCTGGCCGATCGCGTGCGCGATGCCCTCGACCGCCGTCTGTCCCGCCTCGATGAGGCAAATGCGACTTTCATCGCCAGCACCTTCGTGGTCGAAGAACTCGTGCATGACGGCATGCCGGCGCAAATCCATCGTGTTCGGCATCGAGACCTGCAAACGCTTCATGCGCTGAAGACGCTTCGCCCGGATCGGGCCGACGACGCCGTTTCAAGGCACTTGCTATTGCGCGAAGCGCGGCTGTCGATGACAATCAATCACCGAAATGTCGCGAGTGTTCAGACCGCACTGAGGCTTCCCGACGGCAGGCCGGCGCTAGTCGCAGCGTGGATGCCTTTTAGCCTTTCCGATTGCCTGAACACGCGATCTTTCTCGCCACGCGATGTCCACCAAGTGATGATCTCGATTCTGTCGGGACTGGAAGCGATACATTCGGCAGGACTCATCCATGCCGACATAGCTCCCGACAACCTGCTTCTTTCCGGCGAAGACCTCAAAGACCTGAAGATCGTGGATTTCGGCATCGCGCTGGAGCGGGGCCAGCGTCATGCCGACCTCGATCTGGCGGCAGCCGGCCACAGCGAATTTTCCGCGCCGGAGCAGAAGGAAGGCATGGTTCTCGATGGCAGAGCCGATCTTTATGCCTGCGGCCTGATCCTGAATCTGCTGCTGGAACGCTGCGGAGACGAAAGTGGCGTGTGCGAACAGCTTGCGGCCCTTGCAGAACACCTGTCGCAACAGGACCGTGAAAACCGGCCCGAAAGCGCATCAGCAGCCCTGAGGCTGCTGATGAAGATCGACATCTAGAACCGAACGAAACTAAAGATCGGCGGCCGTCTGAACCGTGGCTTAGTTCCCGCCGCCAGGCGGCGGGGCTGCTGCTGTCGCCACGCTCTTCTGGAAGACCGTGATCAGCTTTGCTGCATCCACGAGGCCCGCATTGCTCGCAAAAAGGATGTCGCCATCCTGAACCTGGAACTGCTGCATGAGCGCAAAATTGGATACGTCCTTCAGGTTGACGCGATAGATCACCGGCTTGCTTGTCACGAACGGCGCGCCCGGGTTCTTGCCGGCCTTCGCGAAGGCAGCATCGGAATAGACCGGCTGATTGCGGAACACGTAGAAATTGCGGGCGTCGGCACGATCGTCGAGCAATCCACCCGCGCGGCCAAGCGCCTGCGCCAGCGTCAGCTTGCCCTTCTCGAACTCGAATTCGCCGGCACTCTTGAACGCGCCCAGAGCCATGAAGCTCGGCGCATCGCCTTCGAGCATGACCTGATCGTCGGGCAGCAGATAAACATTCTGGCGACTGTCAGCCATGATGCGGTCAAGGGAAGCGCTTGCCCGCTGCTTGCCGCGCACGATCGTAACCGTCGTGCCCCCCGGCGCTCCGGAAGCGCCGCCGGCAAGCGCGATTGCATCCAGCACGCGCTCCTTGCGGGCCGTCAGCGGGAAGCGGCCGGGCGCGCGCACGTTTCCGTTCACGGTAATGCCGTTGGCGGGCTTTTCAACGACCGACACCACCGCCTGCGGATTGACCGCCGAACCCTTCAAACCTGCTACAATCCTTGACTGTAGCGCCTCGGGCGACGACTCCATGACACGTTGCCTTCCCACGAAGGGCAGCGTGACGAAGCCGCTCTCGTCCACCGTGAAACGGCCGAGATTGAGCGTCTTGCTGTTGGTGGTCGAAAGTATTCCCTCCTCCCCCGTATCGAAGATGGTGACATCGATCACGTCGCCGCGACGCAACCGGCTGTCGACATAGCCGCCGGATCGAAAGCTGCTCAGCCCCGCATCATTCGACGCATAGGACATCGTCGTCGCGCCCATGATGCCGAGCGGCGCATCGGCAAGTTCGACAACGGGAATCTTCTCGTTTGAATTGGGCAGGGAGGCGTTACGAATATTGGTGGCGCTAGGGCCATCAGAAGGGCTGGCGCATGCGCCTAGAACTACAAGAAAGGCAATAGGCACCAGTTTCCGCATCACTGATCCTCGTTGTGATTTGCTCAACCTAAGAGATACCCAGCCGCCACATTTCGAACAACAACATGAACGTGAAAATCACATGACAAACAGGCAATTACTGGTTGTTGTGTCTTATCTGCAACCAGAGCCACCGGCTTTCTAACCTGTCTCGTCAGCTGACCATGGAAGTTTCAATTTCACTAAATTCTAATATAGTTGAATCTGCCCGCGCCACGGTAATGAGCGACACTGTCATCAGGATTGGGCGAGCTACATATATGTGGCACCACTATAAGTTCCGGTGGGAACTGATACCCAAGCTTTGGACTACCTACATGGACCGGTGCTTGCTCAGCCTTCGACGGTTTGCCGGGCGAGATCCCAGAAAGCCTTCACCAGCTTGCCGCTGGAGCGTTCGCGCAGGCAGATGAGCGCTTCGTCCATCAGCATTTCCGGTCCATCGATGATGATCGGCCTGAGGCGTCCGTCTAGGCCAAACTCAGCCCGCGACACAAAGCCGACTCCGACGCCGGAGGCCACGATCTCACGCACTGCCTCACGGCCTTCGGCTTCTATGGCCGGCTTGAGTTCGATACCCTGAGCCGTGGCCAGCGCTTCCAGCTTGGATCTGGTCTTGGAACCACGTTCACGCAGCACAAGCGGCTGTTCGGCGATTTCGGCCAGCGTGAGCTTACGCGCTTCGGCCAACGGATGATTATGCGCCACAAACGCGATGATCGGTGAGGAATTGAGCTTCAGCATATTGTATTCGCGCCCTTCCGGAATTTCGCCCAGGACACCGATATCGGCTTCATAGGCGTAGAGGCTGGCCATCACGGTCTCGGTATTACCGGCACGAACGGTCACCTGGATTCCGGGATATCTGGCCCGGAATTGCCCCAGTATCTGCAGAAGGTGATGCGCGGCGTCAGCGACGATGCGCAATGTGCCGGCCCGAAGCGCGCGTGACTCCGAAAGCAGATCGAGTGCCTGCTGCTCGGTGTCGAACATGCGGTGCGTGATTTCAAGCATGCGCTCGCCCTGCTGCGTAAGCGTTACCTGCTTCTTGTGCCGGTTGAAAAGCAGCACGTCGTACTCTTCTTCCAGCTTGCGAACCTGATCCGAAATAGCCGGCTGGGTCAGGAACAACGCCTCCGCGGCACGCGAGAAACCGCCGCAAATGGCGACGTAGTGGAAAGCTCTCAGCTGCACGTACCGCACCGGGGCATCCTCCATAAGTAAAATCAATGCAAGTATAGAAACTAACGAATTGACTTATGTAAAGGGGAAGCCGAACTTTTCCTTCTGACAGGAAGCCGGCTATGCATTTCTCGATCATCCTTCTGCACCTCGCGGGCGCAACCTTGCTGCTGCTCTATGCCGTGCATCTCGTGCGCACCGGGATGGAGCACGCCCACACCCCCATCTTGCGCCAGCTGTTTGGCGAGGCAAGAGGCGGGCACGTGCGGGCTGCTGCCGGCGGCGCGGCCATGGCCGTGATGCTGCAAAGTTCAACGGCGGTGGCGATGCTCGCCTGCGGCTTCGCTGCCGGCGCTGTACTGGCGCTGCCGACCGGGCTGGCTCTGTTGCTCGGTGCCGATCTTGGCTCGGCGCTGGTCGTGCGGGTGCTCTCCTTCGATCTTGGATGGCTCATCCCGGTCTGCCTGCTGGCTGGCGGCGTCATGCATCTCAAGCTGCCGGGCGAGAAAATCCGCGAGACCGGACGGATGGTTCTCGGAGTTGGCTTTGTGCTCCTGTCGTTGAAGCTGCTGGGCGAAGCAACCGGTCCGCTTCGGAATGCAGAGCTTCTGCCCATGATCTCCGGTTATCTCGCCCAGGACTATCTGACGGCGTTCCTGCTTGGTGCGGTGTTCACCTGGCTCATTCACTCCAGCGTCGCCGCCGTTCTGATGATCACCGCCCTGGCCTCGCAGGGGTTGGTTTCGCTGGAAGCCGGCATACCGCTGATACTGGGCGCGAATGTCGGCAGCGGGCTGATAGCATTCTGGCTGTCACGGGGCATGGGACCTGCCGCCCGCCGCCTCCCGCTCGGCAATCTGATTTTTCGAGCCTGCGGGACAGTCGTCGCATTGGTTGCCATTCAGCTGTTCAACCTGCCGGTTGGCTGGCTGGGGGACAATGCAGGCGTGGCACTGATCAATCTCCACGTCCTCTTCAACGCATGTTTGGGCGTGTTTTGCCTTCCCCTCACCGGCGCGATGGCGCGGCTGACGACGAAGCTGCTGCCGGAAGCTCCGGCCAGGACGAAAGATGATGATCATGTCGCGCGGCGCATCACAGCCCTCGATCGTGCGGTGACCGGCGTTCCGGCCCTGGCTCTGGCGAGCGCCACGCGCGAGCTTTTGCGCATGGGAGAACTTGTCGAACTGATGTTCCGGCCGGTCATGGACATGTTCAAGTCCGGGACGAGCGAGCAGATCGCACGCCTGCGCAGCCTGGACGAAGACGTCAACGATGCCCACACCGGCATCAAGCTCTACATCGCCGAGGTGAACCGGGGCCGGCTGACGGCGGAGGAAGCGCGGCGCGGCATCGAACTGACCGACGTAGCGATCAACCTGGAGCATGCCGGCGACGTCATCGCCAAGAATCTGCTGGTGCTTGCCGCCGAGCGCTCGGAGAAAAACCTGAATTTCTCCAAGGAGGGCTGGGCGGAGATGACGGACCTTCATGCGCGTGTCGCGGAAAACATGCAGCTTGCGCTGAACGTCTTGATTTCAAACGACCTTGCCGCAGCCCGCCAGTTGGTGGCCGAGAAGGAGCGCATTCGAATGCAGGAGCGTCAAAGCCACGAACAGCATCTGCGCCGCCTGCAATCGGGCAAAATGGAAAGCATCGAGACCAGCGATATCCATCTCGAAGCCGTCCGCGCTTTCAAGGAGATCAATTCGCTTCTGGTTACGATCGCTTATCCGCTGCTTACGCAAAGCGGAGACCTGCTGAGCAGTCGGCTGGTGCGTCTGGCCTGATGATCATCGTTATAACTTATGTAAGGATACAAAATAACGATTTTGCAAATACATCATCGGCGGCGATAATCACGCCATTGCAGAACGCCGTGTGGAGGAAAATCAATGAGCGCCGAGACCAAGTTTTCGCCAGTCGAGGGTTTTGAGCCACCGGCGCTCGGCGAACCTTATTTGCTCACGCCGGGGCCACTCACCACAGCCTACGCCGTCAAGCAGGCCATGCTGCGCGACTGGGGTTCCTGGGACGGCGATTTCCGCGCCATGACTGCCGATATGCGCCGCCGATTGCTGGCGTTGACCGGCGACACCAAGGGCGAATTCGATTGCGTGCCCATGCAGGGAAGCGGCTCCTTCTGCGTCGAGGCCATGCTCGGCTCCTTCGTGCCGAAGGACGGAAAGGTTCTGGTGCTCGCCAATGGCGCCTATGGCCTTCGCGCCGCGCAGACCATGCAGTATCTGGGCCGCGCCTATACGCTGATCGACAAGGGCGATTACCTGCCGCCGCGCGGTGCCGAGGTCGCCGCCGCACTCGACGCCGATCCGGCGATCACCCATGTCATCGCCATTCACTGCGAGACCAGTTCCGGCATCCTCAACCCGGTCGCCGAGATCTCCGAAGCCGTCTACGCCAAGGGCCGCAAGCTGCTGGTGGACTCCATGAGCGCCTTCGGCGCCATCCCGCTCGACGTCAACGAAATCCGCTACGAGGCGATGGTCTCGTCGGCTAACAAATGCATCGAGGGCGTGCCGGGCTTTGGCTTCGTCATTGCCAAGAAGACGGAACTGGAAGCGGCCAAGGGCCGCAGCCACTCGCTTTCGCTCGACGTGCATGCCCAATGGGCGACGCTGGAAAAGACCGGCCAGTGGCGCTTCACCCCGCCGACGCATGTCGTTGCCGCCTTTCTCGAGGCGCTGAAGATGCACGAGGCGGAAGGCGGTGTTGCCGGCCGCGGCGCCCGCTACACCAAAAACCGCGACGTGATGGTTGCCGGCATGCGTGAGCTTGGGTTCGAGACGCTACTGTTGGACCACTGGCTGTCGCCGATCATCGTCACCTTCTTTTGCCCGGCGCATGAGAACTTCGCCTTCGACCGCTTCTATGGACTGATGAAGGACAAGGGGTTCATCATCTATCCCGGCAAGCTGACCGTGGTGGAATCGTTCCGCGTCGGCTGCATCGGCCGCATGGACGAGCACGTCATGCGGCGGGTCGTTGAAGCGGCCCGCGAGTCGCTCGCAGAAATGAACGTGCCTGATGCGGCGCCGCCCCGTACCGCGCTCGAAGAGCGCGCCAAGCTCGCCGCCTGAAAATCTCTCCAATCCCAGGGAACGCCCCGATGAACCAGATGTCACCTGTCACCGTGTCCGCGAATGGACGCAATTATGCCTGGCCGCGAGTGCCGGCGATCGCGATCTGCCTTGATGGCTGCGAGCCGGCCTATCTCGATGAGGCGATCCGTGCGGGGCTGATGCCGGCGCTGGAGAGGATCAAGGCGAAGGGCACGGTGCGGATGGCCCACAGCGTCATCCCGAGCTTCACCAATCCCAACAATCTGTCGATCGCCACCGGTCGTCCGCCGGCTGTCCACGGTATCTGCGGCAACTACCTCTACAACCCCGAGACGGGCGAAGAGGTGATGATGAACGACCCGAAATTCCTGCGCGCGCCGACGGTCTTCCAGGCCTTCTACGATGCTGGCGCCCGTGTCGCGGTGGTGACGGCGAAAGACAAGCTGCGCTCGCTGCTCGGTCATGGCCTGAAGTTCGATGAGGACCGCGCCATCTGCTTTTCCTCGGAGAAGTCGGACACCACGACCAAGGCCGAGCACGGCATCGACAATGCATCCGCCTGGCTCGGCCGACCGGTGCCGGAAGTCTATTCGGCCGAACTGTCGGAATTCGTCTTCGCCGCCGGCGTCAAGCTGTTGAAGGAATGGCGGCCGGACGTAATGTACCTGACCACGACCGACTATGTGCAGCACAAATATGCGCCGGGCGTGAAGCAGGCCAACGATTTCTACGAGATGTTCGACAAGTATCTCGCCGAACTCGACGCGCTGGGTGCTGCAGTCGTCGTGACCGCCGACCATGGCATGAAGCCGAAGCACAAGGCCGATGGCTCGCCGGACGTCGTCTATGCGCAGGACCTGCTCGACGAATGGCTGGGCAAGGATGTCGGGCGTGTGATCCTGCCGATCACCGATCCTTATGTCGTCCACCACGGCGCGCTGGGCTCGTTCGCCACCGCCTATCTGCCCAAGGGCGCGGACCGCGCCGACATCATGAAGCGGCTGGCCGGGATCGAGGGCATCGACCTTGTCGTCGACCGCGAAGAAGCCTGCCGCCGTTTCGAGCTGCCGGAAGACCGCATCGGCGACATCGTCATGATCTCGACCGAGAACAAGACGATCGGCACCAGCGAGCACCGCCATGATCTCGCCGCCCTCAACGAGCCGCTACGCTCGCATGGCGGCCTGACCGAGCAGGTGGTGCCGTTCATCACCAACCGGGTCCTGCCGGACCAGCCCGGCGCGCCGAAGCTGCGCAATTTTGATGCCTTCTACTATGCGGTGATGGCCGCAGCGCAGCCGGCGAGCTGAGGACAACTGCCGTGACCAAGCTCGATCCTACGATCAAAGTCCGCCATGAGCCAATGCGCATTGCCGGCCGCAAAGTCGATGCCGACGGCGTCGTCGAGGTGCGCTATCCCTGGAACGACACGGTGGTTGGCACCGTGCCGGCAGGCGGTGCCGAGCATGCCCGGCAGGCCTTCGCGATCGCTGCCGCCTACAAGCCGAAGCTGACGCGCTACGAGCGCCAGAAAATCCTGCTCAGGACGGCGGAACTGCTGAACTCCCGCAAGGAAGAAATCTCCTACCTGATCACGCTGGAGCTCGGCATCTCCAAGCAGGACTCGCTCTATGAGGTCGGCCGCGCCTATGACGTGTTCACCCTGTCGGGCCAGATGTGCATCCAGGATGACGGCCAGATCTTCTCCTGCGACCTGACCCCGCACGGCAAGGCGCGCAAAATCTTCACCATGCGCGAGCCGCTCAACGCGATCTCGGCGATCACGCCGTTCAACCATCCCTTGAACATGGTCTCGCACAAGGTGGCGCCGGCGATTGCCACCAACAACTGCGTCGTCGTCAAGCCGACCGAGCTGACACCGATGACGGCACTGGTGCTGGCCGACATCCTCTACGAGGCCGGCCTGCCGCCGGAGATGCTGTCGGTGGTGACCGGCTGGCCGAAGGATATCGGCGACGAGATGATCACCAACGAAAACATCGATCTCATAACCTTCACCGGCGGCGTGCCTGTCGGCAAGCTGATCGCGTCCAAGGCCGGCTACAGGCGCCAGGTGCTGGAACTTGGCGGCAACGACCCGCTGATCATCCTCAACGACCTCTCCGACGACGACCTGGCCAAGGCTGCCGATCTGGCGGTCGCGGGTGCGACCAAGAACTCGGGCCAACGCTGCACGGCGGTCAAGCGCATCCTCGTCCAGGAAAGCATCGCCGACCGCTTCGTGCCGCTGGTGCTGGAACGGGCAAGGAAGATCAGGTTCGGCGACCCGATGGACCGCACCACCGATCTCGGCACCGTCGTGCATGAGCGCGCGGCTGCCTTGTTCGAGAGGCGCGTCCACATGGCGGCAGAGCAAGGCGCCGACATTCTCTACAATCCCGGCCGCAAGGGCGCGCTGCTTCCGCCCATCGTCGTCGACCGGGTGCCGCATTCATCCGAACTCGTCATGGAAGAAACCTTTGGGCCGATCATCCCGATCATCCGCGCCCCCGACGACGACGACGCGCTGATCGCGCTCTCCAACTCCACCGCCTTCGGCCTCTCCTCAGGCGTGTGCACCAACGACTTCCGCCGCATGCAGAAATACATCGCCGGCCTTCAGGTCGGCACCGTCAACATTTGGGAAGTCCCGGGATACCGCATCGAGATGAGCCCCTTCGGCGGCATCAAGGATAGCGGCAACGGCTACAAGGAAGGCGTCATCGAAGCCATGAAGAGCTTCACCAACGTCAAGACTTTCTCCCTGCCCTGGTGATCCATGACCGACATGCAATATGATCTGGCTGTCGTCGGAGCCGGCATCGTCGGCCTTGCGCATGCGCTCGCTGCCGCGCGCCGCGGACTGCGCGTCGTCGTCATCGACCGCGATGCACAGGCGAACGGCGCTTCGATCCGCAACTTCGGGCTCGTCGTGGTCACCGGTCAGGAAGTCGGCATTTCGCGCCAATATGCCGAACGGTCACGTGAGGTATGGCTGAGCCTCGCCGGGCAGGCCGGAATAGAAATCCTCCAGCACGGAAAACTCGTCGCCGCGCAGCGCCCCGAAGCGCTCGCGCTGCTTGAAGCGTTCAAGGCGGGAGCGCACGGGCAGGACTGCCGGCTGCTGACCAGCGACGAGGTGACAAGTCACCAGCCCGGCCTCGATGGTTCGAAAATCGTCGGTGGCCTCTACAGCCCGTTCGAGCTGCGCGTGGAATCGCGCGAGGCGTTGCCGAAGCTTGCATCGTTCCTGACGGACCATCACGACGTCGAGTTCCGTCGCGGCGTCGCCGTTTCGGCCATTGCGCCGCCGGTTGTGGAAACCAGCCACGGTCCGGTGCGGGCGGCAAAGATCGTAGTCTGTCCCGGCGATGACCTCGCCACTCTCTATCCGGAGCGCATAGGCCGCTACGGCATCCGGCGCTGCAAGCTGCAGATGCTGCGGCTTGCCAACCCCGGTCACAAGCTTCGCTCGGCGCTGGTTTCGGATCTCAGCCTGCTGCGCTACTCCGGCTATGCGGCGCTACCTGAAGCTGCATCGCTACGAAAGACGCTGACCAGCCAATGTTCCCGGGCGCTGGACAATGGCGTCCATCTGATCGTCGTCCAGAGCGCGGACGGGTCGCTGGTCGTCGGCGATTCCCACCACTATGGCCTCACGCCGGACCCTTTTGCCTCCGACGAGGTCGATCGCCTGATCCTCGACGAATTCGCAGCCCTTTTCGGAGGCTCAACGCCGGATGTTCTCGCGCGCTGGACCGGCACCTACGCCTCCGCATCGGATCATGCGAGCTTCACGGACGAGCCGCACGAAGACGTGAGGCTGGTGATGGTTACCAGCGGAACCGGCGCCAGCACCGGCTTTGCGATTGGCGAGGAAACGATCACCGAGCTGTTCGGTTAACGGGCGTGTCAGCAACCGCACTGACGATCGTGCTTTTCGCGGCACTTCTTCACGCAAGCTGGAACGCGCTGGTAAAGGCCGCGCCCGATCGCGCGCTCACTTTGGCTGCGGTGTCCGCCATGCATGCGCTGGCCGGCATCCTGCTGATCGCGATATCGCCGCCGCCTGCCGTCGCGAGCTGGCCTTCGATAGCGGTGTCGACCGTCGTCCACTACGGTTATTATGTCCTGCTGTTCCAGGCCTATCGGCTGGGCGACCTCAGTCAGGTCTATCCGATATCGCGCGGCATGGCGCCCGCACTTGTTGCCATCGGCACCTTCCTGATGATCGGCGAGACGCTGTCGCCACTCGGCTGGTCGGGCCTCGCACTCGTGACTGCCGGCATTGCTTTCCTGGCGCTGCAGCGTGGCGCCGGTCACGCGGACGGCAAGGCAGTTGTCGTCGCCGCAATGCTCGGTCTCAGCATCGCCGCCTATTCCGTCGCCGACGGCATCGGCGTTCGATTTTCCGAAAGCCCCACCGGCTATATGGGATGGCTCTTCCTGTTCGAGTCGCCGGTCACCTTGGCCATACTGGCAAGCCGCCGCAGGGCAGGCATTCGGATCGATTGGAAAATCGTCGGCATCGGTCTGGTCGGCGGGCTCTTCGCGGTCACCGCCTACGGCCTCGTGCTCTACGCCAAGACGATCGCTCACATCGGCGCGGTATCGGCGGTGAGAGAGTCCAGCGTCATCATCGCCGCCCTGATCGGCGTGGTCTTCTTTCGTGAAAGACCATGGTTCGGGCGCGTTCTTGCAGCCCTCGTCGTTGCCCTCGGCGTGATAACGCTGGCTGTCTCCGAGTAGTATGACAGCAGCATGACTACTATCGCCTCAGGTGATGGCTTTATAGGATAAATAGATTTTACTTATCGACCATACGGCTTCACGATTGACACATGGGCGACATCGACCGGCGCGAATGACCGGTGAACTGCCGTAGAGCATGAGCGCCTCGATACATCGCAGATTGTGTCAAATGGGGAACCAAACAATGAAAAATACCGCATCCATCATCGTTGCTGCACTGGCGGCAGCGCTCTCTGCTTCAACCGCCTTTGCCGAAACCAACCTCACCGTCTACACCGCGATCGAGGCCGTCGATCTCGACCGCTACAAGGCCGAGTTCGAGAAGGCCTATCCCGACATCAAGATCAACTGGGTGCGCGATTCCACCGGCGTCATGACCGCCAAATTGCTGGCCGAAAAGGACAATCCGCAGGCCGATGTGGTCTGGGGACTGGCGGCGACTTCGCTCCTGCTGCTCAAGGGCGAAGGCATGCTGGAGCCCTACGCTCCTGCCGGCGTGGAAAACCTCGACCCGCGCTTCGTCGACAGCACCACGCCTCCATCGTGGACAGGTATGGACGCCTATGTCGCGGCGCTGTGCTTCAACACCGTCGAGGCCAAGAAGCTCGGCATCGCCGCGCCGAAATCCTGGAAGGACCTGACCAAGCCCGAATACAAGGGCCACGTCGTCATGCCGAACCCCAACTCTTCGGGCACCGGCTTCCTCGACGTCTCCGCCTGGATGCAGACCTTCGGCGAGAAGGATGCCTGGGCCTTCATGGACGGCCTGCATGAAAACATCTCGGCCTACACCCATTCCGGCTCCAAGCCTTGCAAGATGGCCGGCGCGGGCGAGACGGTGATTGGCGTTTCCTTCGAGTTCCCCGGCGCCAAGGCCAAGAGCGCCGGCGCGCCGATCGACATCATCTTCCCGGAAGAGGGTTCGGGCTGGGAGGCCGAGGCAACGGCCATCATCGCCGGCACGGCAAATCTCGACGCGGCCAAGAAGCTGCTCGACTTCTCGGTCTCCAAAGAGGCCAACGAGATGTACAACCAAGGCTATGCCGTGCTCGCCTATCCGGGCATCGCCAAGCCGGTTGAAAACCTGCCGGCCGACGTTGCCTCCCACATGATCAAGAACGACTTCGAGTGGGCGGCCAACAACCGCAAGGCGATCCTGACGGAATGGGCCAAGCGCTACGACGCAAAGTCCGAGCCGAAGAGCTGATCGCAGCTTTGACGAGGGGCGCCCAGCGATGCGGCGCCCTTTTCGCAACCAAGCACTGGTGACTGGAATGAGACATGAGATCGTGGCCGGTCAACCGGCGACGCCGGCCGGGGTGCATCCAATGACCGGAACGGGCAAGCTGGCCTATCTTGAAATCGACGGCCTGTGGAAGGCATTCGGCGATTTCATCGCTCTCAAGGGCGTGTCCCTTTCGATCCGGGAAGGCGAGTTCGTTTGCTTCCTCGGGCCATCGGGGTGCGGCAAGACCACGCTGCTGCGCGCCGTCGCCGGCCTCGACCTGCAGACGCGCGGAACGATCCATCAGGCCGGCAAGGACATTTCGACCTTGCCGCCGTCGAAGCGCGACTACGGCATCGTCTTCCAATCCTATGCGCTGTTTCCCAACCTGACGATCGAACGGAACATAGCCTTCGGCCTGGAGAATGCCGGACGCCCAAGGGCGGAAATCAATGCGCGTGTCGCCGAGCTTCTTGCCCTTGTCGGGCTTGCCAGTCAGGCCAAAAAGTATCCCGCCCAGCTTTCCGGCGGCCAGCAGCAGCGCATCGCGCTGGCGCGCGCCATGGCCGTGGCGCCCGGGCTGCTTCTGCTCGACGAGCCGCTGTCGGCTCTGGACGCCAAGGTGCGCGTGCATCTGCGCCACGAAATCAAGGAACTGCAGCGCAAGCTTGGCGTGACGACCATCATGGTGACGCACGACCAGGAGGAAGCACTGTCGATGGCCGACCGCATCGTGGTCATGAACCACGGCGTCATCGAGCAGATCGGCACGCCGACCGAAATCTACCGCCAGCCGTCGACGCTTTTCGTCGCCGATTTCATCGGCGAGACCAACCAGATCCCGGCCAAGGTTCTGGCAGGCGACAGGCTGGCCGTGGAGGGGACCGAACTGGCGTGCGCGCCTCATCAGCTCGCGCTCGCCTGCGACGCAACGGCGGTGATCCGGCCCGTCGACATCATCCCGCATTCCATGGGCAGCACCGACAAGGTCGGAACGCCGGAGAACCTGATCGAGGTGACGGTTAAGGAGATGGAGTTCCTCGGGAGCTTCTGGCGTACGCGGCTGTCGTCGCCGCGTCTCGGCTCGCGCATCCTGATCGCCGATTTCTCCATCAATGCGGTTCGCCGGCTCGGCATCGCGGTGGGCGGCGCGATGCGCGTCGAACTGCCGGGCGAACGTCTGCTCGTCTTCGGAAAGGCCGCCTGAGATGGCCGCGGCGACGCTGACCATACCGGCCGGCCGGGCGTTGCGCCCGCAAATGTCCTCGGACGACATCATCAAGCGCGGATTGATGATCGTCATTTCGCTGTATCTTCTGGTGGCGCTGGCCGCGCCGCTCTATGTGCTGCTTTCAAAATCCGTGACGACCTATCACTTCGATCTCGCCGCCTTCGAGATCCAGCGCAGCGACGAGACAGGCGCGAATTTCGGCCCGGCCAAGACCGCGGCGGCGCTGAACTCCGAGACCGATGCGATAAAGCCTGAACAACTCGACGCCGGTTCTGGCGATCGACTTTCCGTGACAGGCCTGTTCCCCGATTTCAGCTTCCGCAGCCCTGTCAAATACCGCATACGCGGCATGGACGGCGCCGCTTCATTCCTTGTCGGTTCGGAACTGCATCGCGGCACCGATTGGCTCGAGCTCGACTCCAACACGTTCCGGCGCGTTTCGCTGCGACCGTCGACCGCCACGGGCCTCGACAATTTCGTCAGCTATTTCTCGACGCCGTCGCTGACGCAGGCGATCTATAACTCCGTCCTCATGGGCGTGATCACGACGGTACTTGTCATCGCGATCGCGTTTGGCCTCGCCTATGCGCTGAACCGCAGCCAGATGCGCCTCAAGGGTTTGTTCAGGCTCGTCACGACGATCCCGATCCTCGTCCCATCGCTGTTGCCGGGCATCGCATTGGTCTATCTGTTCGGCAATCAGGGCCTGCTGAAGGAAGCCATGATGGGCTATTCCATCTACGGCCCGATCGGCATCGTCGTCGGCTCGGTGTTCTTCACCTTGCCCCACGCCCTGTTGATCGTATCCACGGCTCTCGCAATTGCCGACGCCCGCCACTACGAGGCGGCGGCCTCGTTGCGGGCCAGCAAATGGCGCACGTTCTGGACCGTCACGGTGCCTGGCGCACGCTACGGCATCATCTCGGCCGCCTTCGTGGTCTTCACCATGGTGGTGACCGATTTCGGCCTGCCCAAGGTCATCGGCGGCCAGTACAACATGCTGGCGGTCGATATCTACAAGCAGGTTATCGGCCAGCAGAATTTCGAGATGGGCGCGGTTGTCTCCGTCATCCTTCTCGTGCCGGCCGCTGCTGCCTTTTTCGTCGACCGCCTGATCCAGAAGAAACAGGTCGCGCTGCTGTCGGCTCGCTCGGTGCCCTATCAGCCCAAGCCTAATGCGCGCTTCGACTGGATGTGCTTCGCCTATTGCGCAGCGGTTGCCCTGTTCATCCTCACCCTGATCGGCGTCTGCCAGCTGGCGGCGACGGTAAAATTCTGGCCCTACGACCTGACGCCGACGCTCAAGAATTTCCGCTTCGACCTGGTCGATGGCGGCGGTTGGGGCGCCTATGCGAATTCGATCAAGATGGCGCTGCTGACGGCAATCTTCGGCACGGTCATCGTCTTCGTCGGCGCGTATATGGTCGAGAAGAGCGAAGGCTTCCCTCTCGGGCGTACGCTGTTCCAGTTCCTTGCCATGCTGCCGATGGCCGTTCCCGGCATGGTCCTCGGCCTTGCCTACATCTTCTTCTTCAACAATCCGGCGAACCCGTTCAACGCGATCTATGGAACGATGGCCATCCTCGTCGTCAGCACCGTGACGCATTTCTATACCGTGTCGCATCTGACCGCACTGACGGCATTGAAGCAGATGGACCGCGAGTTCGAGCCGGTTGCCGCATCGCTCAAGCAGCCATTCTACAAGCTGTTCTTCCGCGTCACGGTTCCGGTCTCACTGCCGGCCATTCTCGACATTTCGATCTACCTCTTCGTGAATGCGATGACGACGGTGTCTGCGGTCGTGTTCCTCTATTCGACACACACGCAGCTCGCATCGGTCGCTGTTCTCAACATGGACGACGCCGGCGACGTGGCGCCTGCCGCGGCCATGGGCATGATGATTTTCTATACGAATGTCGTTGCCCGGCTTGTGCACGCGGGCATATCGCGCACGTTACTGACACGCACCCAGGCATGGCGGCGGCGGTAGATGTCGAGAGTACATTGGCTTCACCGGTCTCGGTCTCGGGCTCGACCGGCCGTTCGTCTTCGGGGCGACATAGCATTGGTTTCAGAGGCCGTAATCTCATTTCGGTCACTGCCATTGATTTTCAATCGAAATTATCGCGCGCCGGCAACGCTTCCCACTGACCTTCGCCGCCACCGAATTCGTTCCGTGCAATACGCACGTTCTAGGACGATCGCGAAGAAAAACGAGACTATGCAGCATAGTCGCATTGTCTCGCATCATTATCCTTGCCCCGGTGCCGAGATAATCCGGAGCGTGTCCATTGCCTGACGAACTAGCGAGTATTCGCATTCGACCCCTTGGCCAGAACGCCACATGGCCAACTGCTTTAGCAGTGTAGCGAATGTGATGTCTTCGCCGCTGCCGCCAGTAAACGGGTGCCTGGGTTGGGGCGAGTAACCGAACGCTGAGTCGGCTATTCCAACGCGAAACCAGCATGTCGTTTATTCACTGGCGCCAGCAACTGCATATCGGTCTGGCACTGCAGCGTCTCGCACAACGCGAACTGGGCACGAACATCGCCGCCGATCTTGGCTATGAGAGCGTCACCGCGTTCATCCCGATGTTCAGGCGAATGCTGGAAACAACGCCCGCGCGGTATTTTGGAGAGGCAGCCTCGGATCGAAGTGATCGAAAGACGCTTGCTCGCGACGAAGGTGATCGTGACATCGCGGAAGCAGCCGAAACAGCGCCGAATGCCGTCCCGTTAAGAAGATCATAAGCGCTTCAGCACGGAACCTGAAAGAACCCCACACCGCCGGCTGATGACCGGCACTGAGGGTGGCCACTTCGGCTCGCCGGTCGCCCCTCATAAGGGACATCAAAACCCATCAGTTCGGCTACAGTGCTGCAGGCCAAATGGATCGCCAGAGACTAGGACAGCTTGATGAAAAGTTGGAGTGATGTCGCACGCTTTTACGTTGCCTGAGACAAAGCTTCGTGAAGGCTCCAGCAACATAAATTTATTCGTTTTTGAACAATACGCGCCGCCGATTTCCTGTACTCTGCAAAAAACACCGGGAAAACCGGGGACCAAACAGAAAGGTCGGGGAATGAAATACGTCGTCGATACGATCGGCGGCCCCACGGGCGGAGACGCCTGGCAGGCCGCAGTAACCGAAGCCTATTTTCCGCTCGACACGGAGTATCAAAATCGTCGGGAATTTTCCGGTACGTTGGAAATCTTTTCGCTGGGGCCTGTCAGTGTTTCGAAGATGCGCTGCAATGCCGTCAGCTATCGCCGTCACCGCCGCCATTTCCTCAACGAGCGCGACGCCAGTCTTCTCATCACCATTCCGGAAATGTCGGAGGTGAATTTCTCGCAAGGGTCGCGCACCGTGAAATGCGCGCCGGGCGGGTTCCTCCTTGAGCGTGGCGATGCCCCTTACGAATTCTGGCACGGCAAGCCGAACGCGCTTTGGGTTCTCAAAGTACCGTCGTCGAGCGTCCGCGCGCGGATCGGATCGGCCGAACGGCTCAGCGCCCTCAGCTTCGACGCGACGCAAGGCGTGGCCGCGCTCTTTATCGATACGGTCCGCGCCACGATTGGCCACGCCGACAACGTCGGTGAAGCCGCACGCGAGATGGCAGGCAGGCACATCCTGGAAATGTTGTGCTTGTCTATCGTTAGTGACGACCGCGTTCTCGACAGCAGTATTTCGCCGATCCGAGCCGGTCATCTGCACCGGGCCGAGCAGTATATTCGCGATAACCTGAAGAGTTTCGACCTCGGACCACAAGCCGTGGCGGATGCCTGCGGCATTTCCCTGCGTTATTTGCAGGGACTTTTCCAGGACAGCAACAAGTCTATCAACGGCTTTATCCGCGATCATCGCCTCGACCGTTGCGCGGAGGAGCTGATGCTGCTGACCAACACCAGCAGCATCGCCGAGATCGCCTATCGCTGGGGTTTTGCCGACCAGTCGCAATTCTGCAAGCACTACCGGACGCGGTTCGGCTGCTCTCCCACCGATACCCGTCGCGAGGCGGCCGTTCGGGCAGGACACGCATCGGCCTTACGCGGACGGCACTGAACCACGCATCGTCCGATGCTCTAGCCGCTTTCCCGACTGATTTTTCCTGACGCCGCTCCCGCTGGGGCGGCGACTGACGGGTCATGCCCGAAACCATTCAAGCCTGCGAAGGAAACGTTATGAGCAGAACCAGAGTTGCCGTGGATGTGGGGGGAACCTTCACCGACATCTGCATCATGGACGAAGACAGCGGCGCGATCCGCATCGAAAAGACAGCGTCCACGCCTGACGATCCCATGCAGGCGATCATGAACGGCGTGGAACAAGGCCGGATCGACCTGTCGGAGGTGACGATGTTCTCGCATGGCACCACAGTTGCGACCAATGCGCTGATCACCCGCCGCCTGCCGCGCACCGCCATGGTCTGCACCGAAGGGTTTCGGGATGTCGTCGAAATTCGGCGCGCCAACAAGGAAGACCTCTGGGACACCTACAAGGACGTCGCCAAACCTTATATCCCGCGCCGCGACCGGCTGACGGTTCGGGAGCGGATCGATGCGGAAGGTACGATCCTCGAAACGCTGAACGAAGCGGACGCCCGCCGTGTTGCCGAAGTGCTGAAGAAGCGCGAAGTCAAGTCCATCGCCGTCTGCTTCATGAACTCCTACGTCAACGGCGCAAACGAGCGCCGCATGCGCGATATCCTCAAGGAAGTCATACCGGACGTGCCGGTCTCGATCTCCTCCGAGGTGATGCCGGAAATCTTTGAGCACGAACGCTTCTCCACCACCATGGCGAACGCCGTCTGCGCGCCGGTCGTCGTCGACTACGTCTCGCGGCTGGGCGAAAAGCTTGCCGCTGCGGGTTACAAGCGCGACCTGCTGCTGCTGCATTCGGGCGGCGGCGTCATGACACCGGCAAGCGTCAAGGACTTCTCGGCCCGCCTTGCCGGGTCCGGCATTGCCGCGGGCGCGATCGCCAGCCGTTTCATCGGCAATCTCTGCGGCTTCCCCAACTCGATCGGTTTCGACATGGGCGGCACCAGCACCGACGTCTCGCTCGCCTCAAATGGCGAGTCACGCATTACGAAGGACTGGTACATCGAATATGGCTATCCGATCCGCTTCCCCTCCATCGAGGTGCTGACGATCGGTGCGGGCGGCGGGTCGCTCGCCTGGCAGGACGAGGGCGGCAGCTTGCGCAACGGACCGCAATCTGCCGGCGCCTATCCTGGCCCCGCCTGTTACAAGAATGGCAACCGCACGGCCACGAACACCGACGCCAATGTCATGCTCGGCCGTCTCGGCACCAGCCTTGCCGGCGGCAAGATCACGCTTGACCCTGCCCTAGCAGCCGAGGCAGTGCAGGAGACCGTGGCAACCCCCTTCCGCATGGAATTGCACAAGGCCGCCGAGGCGATCATCGCGGTGGCCAACGCCAACATGGCCAATGCCGTCCGGCTGCTTTCCATCAGCCGCGGCTATGATCCGCGCGACTTCGCGCTCGTCGCCTTCGGCGGTGCCGGTGCCCTGCATGGCGCCGCGGTTGCCAAGGAACTGTCGATCCCGACCGTGATCGTTCCGCTCAATCCCGGCGTCACCTCCGCGCTCGGTTGCCTTCTTGTCGACGTGCAGCACGATTTCTCCGAAAGCTTCATGGCCGACGCCTCAACCGTCTCGCCTGCCGAGATGCAGACAGCCTTCGCCCGCATGGAGGAACAGGCCGTCGAGCGTCTTGCCCATGAGGGCGTGGCGCAGGAAGACATGGCGCTGCAGCGCACGGTCGAGATGATGTATCAGGGCCAGTGGCGCTCGCTTGCCGTCTCTGCACCAGCGCAAATCGACAGCATGTGCTCGATGATCGAGGCGTTCCACAACGAGCACGAGCGCGAGTTCAACTACCGCCGCGAAGAAGCGCCTGTCTCCATCTTCCGCATCGCCGTGAAGGCGGTCGGGATTGTCCCCAAAGCCGAAATAGCCAAATACGACGTCTCGCCGCACAAGGCCGAACCGGTTGGACGCCGCAGTGTCTGGTTCGACGGCGTTGCCCACGATGCCGCGGTCTACGAGCGCGACCGGTTGACTGCGGGCGCGGCCTTTGCCGGCCCGGCAATCGTCGAACAGTTCGATTCCACCACAGTGGTTCCGCCGGGAATGAGCGCGACCGTCGACGGTTTCCTCAACATCCTCATCGGAACGAAAGGCTGAGACATGACAAAGATGGTTGAACCCACCGCCAGCCTCGATCCGGTAACCTTCGAGGTTCTGAAGAACTCATTCATCACCACCGTCGATCAGATGGCCGAGCAGATGTTGCGCACCTGCTATTCCTTCGTCATCTACAATCGCGACTTTTCAAACGCCCTGCACGATGCCGACGGAAATTCGGTCGCCCAGGGCAATTACGACATCGCGGTCCATGTCGGCACGCTGCACAACACCTGCAAGGACGTGATCCGCGTCTTCGAGGGCGACATGGCGCCCGGCGATGTCTATGCCATCAACGATCCTTATGCTGGGGGCACGCATTTCAGCGATGTTCGTCTCGTCCGGCCGATTTTCGATGAAGACAGACTGATCGGCTTTTCGCAGTCCAACGGTCACTGGTCGGATCTCGGCGGCTCGGTGCCGGGCTCCTTCGACGTCACGGCCCGCGATATGTTCCGCGAGGGCCTTCGGATCACCCCGATACGCCTTTTTCAGCGCGGCCGCTTCTGCTCCGACGTGGCAAACATGATCGCCGCAAATACGCGCGATCCGGCATCGATCATCGGCGACATCCATTCCCAGGCCCAGGCAACGCAGGCGGCCGAACGCGAACTGCTGAGGCTCGTCAAGAAATACGGTCGTGACCAGGTAACGCGTGGCATGGAGGAGGTGCAGGATTACGTTGAACGTGCCGTGCGCAAGCGTCTCGCCGAATTGCCCGACGGCACCTGGGAGACGGTCGACTACATTGACCGGGATCTAGGCGCCGGCGAAGGAATGATCCCGATCCGCATCAAAATGACGATCAAGGGCGACACGATCCACTACGACTTCACCGGAAGCCATTCGACCATTGCCTCGATGTACAATTCCGCGCCGGGCGCGACCTTCTCGGCCGTGGTCGCCGGCATGAAGACCTTCTTCCCCGACCTTCCGCTCAACAGCGGGTTCTATCGCATGATCGAGGTGACCGCGCCGAAGAACAGCGTGGTCAGTGCGGAATGGCCGGTGGCGGTGACCGGCTTCCTGATGCCGTTCGAGAAGATCATGAACGCGATCTTCGAAATGTGGTCCAAGATCATGCCCGAACGCGCCATCGCCTGCGCTTTCAACCTCGAATATCTGCTGGCGGGCGGTCGCGATGCGCGCAAACCCGACAAGCCGATCTTCATGTTCTACGAATGGCTGCCCGGTGGCTGGGGCGGCCGCAACGGCAAGGATGGCGCCGACGTCACCACCGCCTGCTTCGGCACGGGCCTTATGTCGCAGCCGAACGAAGGCAACGAGCGGGTGAACCCGACGCGGACCACCGAGTTCCAGATCAAGCAGGATTCAGCCGGCCCCGGCAAATGGCGAGGCGGCGTCGGCGTGCAGAAGACCTCCGTGCTGCTCGACGCGGAAAACGCCGTCATGTCCTACATCTGCGACCGCGAGCGCGCTGTGGTCTGGGGCGTCGAAGGCGGCCTGCCGTCCATGCCGCACGGCCTGACGTTGAAGCGGGCCGGAGAAGACACGGCGACTTGGCTCGGCTCGGTGTTCTCCGACCATGCCGTCTATACTGGCGATGAGTTCGCGCGGCCGACGGCCGGCGGTGGCGGCTTCGGCGATCCGCTTGAGCGCGATCCCGCCAAGGTGAAGGAGGACGTCATCGACGACTACGTTTCCTTGGAACGCGCAAAGACCGACTATGGCGTCGTAATCCGCGAGATCGACCGCGATCTTTGCCAATATGAAATCGACGAGGCGGCGACCGAAGCCTGTCGCGCCGACATTCGGGCCACACGCAAGGATCGGGCACGGATGGATCCGGCCGAGGTCGCGCGCAAATATCAGGCCGGCGAGATCAATACGCTCGATGCGGTTCGGCACTATGCCGTGATCCTCGACTGGGAGACGGGCGAAGTCCTCCCCAAGACCACGGCGCAGTTCCGCGAGAGCTTCGAGAAACGCAGCGTCGCCCACTGGGCCTGACCGCTGGAGAAAGGCGAGCGCCGCAGAAACTTGCAAGCGCTCGCCATCCGTCAGAAATATCTGTTTTTTCGATATAATATTCCAAGAATTACTATTTCACAGGAGCCAAAAGCTGGAGCATCAATGCTGCAGCGCCACAAAAAGATGGCAGTTTCCGAGGGGTAAAGACAAATGGCGCAAAGCGTGGAACGGTCGTTCACCGTGGCCGGCAGTATTGACGAGGCGTTGGCCGCACGCCAGCAAGGCGCAGCGGTGCTTGCCGGCGGCACATGGATGATGCGTGACCCCCTTCGCGGGGTCGATCTTCCCGAGGCGGTCGTCACACTTCACCGAATTCCGGCCTTGTCCGAGGTCGAAGTCGATCCGGATCATACCGTTATCGGCGCTGCGGTTACTCACGCGGTCCTTGGTCGTGCGCTGCGAGGGCTGGCGGGCTTCGAGGCTCTGGTTGGAGCGGCGGACGGTGCGGCCAATCCCGGCATCCGCAGGGTTGCGACCGTTGGCGGCAACCTCTGCACCCTGGATTTTGCCGCCGCAGACCTTGCCCCTGCCCTTCTTGTCTGCGAAGCGATGGTGGAAATGGAGACTTTCGACGGCCCGAAGCTCATCGGCATTTCGGATTTCCTCAGAGATCGGCCTACTTTGCTGGCCGATGCGATCCTGACGAAGGTCCACCTGCGCCGCGACCTGATCGCGAGCGCACATATCCGCCTGCCGCTTCGCATGGCCGGCGACTATCCCGTAGCGATCGTCTCCATCGCTGTGGACAAAGACAAACGGTTTCGTATCGCGGTCGGTTCTGTGGAGCCGATAGCGCGGCGCTGGACCGCCTTGGAGGAAGCATTGGCTGCAGAACCGGGTGGGTTCGCGCTCAATCCGGAGCGCGTCACTGAGCTGGCAGCAGAACACAACGACTTTCACGGCCGCGACAGCACGGAAGCTGAGGGTTGGTATCGGCGTCAGGTTCTTCCGGCTCTGGTCAAGCGGAGCATGGCGGCACTTCTCAAGACGGAGGGTCTGGCATGACGGTGACATTCCGGCTGAATGGCGAAGACTATCGCTTTCGCGACGATCCGATGACGCCGCTCGTCGACATTTTGCGGCAGGAACGCTTCCTGACCGGCACGAAGGCGGTGTGCCGCGAAGGCTTCTGCGGCGCCTGCACGGTCCATGTCGATGGCGAGGCGGTGCCTTCCTGCCTGAAGCCGGTCGGCCTTCTGCACGGATGCGAGGTCGTCACCATCGAAGGGTTGAGTTCCGGCCAGGAAGCACTGCATCCGCTTCAGGCCGCGTTCGAGGCGGCGGATGCCGTGCAATGCGGCATGTGTTTTCCCGGCATGGTGATGAGCCTCTCGGCCTTCATGCGCGACAATCCGGGCGCGTGCCGTACTGAAATCAAATCCGCCATGGTCGGCAACATCTGCCGCTGCACCGGGTACGAGCGGATCGTCGACACCGTCGTCGACTGCCTCGACACACATCAGCAAACCACTGAGACGGCAGGGAGCATGAATGTCTGAGCTGTCCGCCACGGTAATGAATCTTCCCCGCCGCGACGCGCAGGACAAGCTGCGCGGGCGGACGAAATACACCATTGACCGTGTTCGCCCCGACATGCTGCATGCCGTGCTTTTGCGCTCGACGGTGCCGGCAGGACGTATCCGGCGGCTCGACGTGTCAGCGGCACACGACTGTCCCGGTGTCCGCGCAGTAGCGACTGGAGCCGACGCCCCCGGGCTCTATGGTATCGGCATTGCCGACCATCCGCTCCTTGCCATCGACACGATCCGCTATCACGGCGAACCCATCGCGGTCGTCGCAGCAGAGACAGAGGCGCAGGCGCGAGCGGCCCTTGCGGCGATCGTGCTGGAGATCGAACCGCTTGCACCGGTCTTCACCATGGCCGAAGCGCTCCAGCCGAGCGCTCGGCTCGTTCACGAGGACTGGCGCAACTATGAGATAATCACCGAAGGCGGCGCGCGCGCCGGCAACATCGCCTGGGAAGCCAAGTCCAGCCGGGGCGACGTCGACGCTGCCTTCGCCCGCCCCGATGTCCGCATCGTCGAGAGCAGCTTCACCGTCGGCCGGCAGAGCCATGTCCCCTTCGAGCCGCGCGTTGCCATCGGCTCCTGGGAAGACGGACGCGCCCACATCCAGACCTCAACGCAAGTGCCCTGGACGGTCCGCAACGTCACCGGAAGGGTGATGCAGCTGCCGCCCGGGCGCGTGCGGGTCACGGTGCCGCCGGTCGGCGGTGGCTTCGGCCTCAAGTTCGATGCCTCCATCGAGCCGATCACCGCACTTCTGGCGCGGATGACGGGGCGCACGGTGATCTTGGAAAACAGCCGGCAGGAAGAGATGGCCACCTGTCTCTGCCGCGAGAATGCGGAAATCCGCATCCGTTCCGCCGTCACGGCAGAGGGAGAAATCGTCGGACGCGAGGCGGTCGTGCTGATGGATTGCGGTGCCTATGGCGGCGAGCAGGTCTTTCTGACCACGATGACCGCACACACGCTGGGCGGCAATTACAGGGTCGGTGCGATGCGCCTCGTCAGCCGTGCGATATACACCAACACCCCGCCCAATGGTGCTTTTCGGGCCTGCAACGGCGTCTACAACACCTTCGCGCTGGAGCGGCATACCGACGAGATCTGCGAGGCGCTCGGCTTCGATACGATCGCATTCCGCAAGAAAAACGTCCTGCGGAACGGCGATCTCGGCGCCACCGGCCAGGTCTTCGAGGCCGACGTGCTGGGTCCGATGCTTGACCGCATGGAAACCTTGCGAGCCAACACCGGCACCTCGGAAGCGAAGGCCGACGGTAGGCTCTACGGTACTGCTACGACTGTCGGCACCTGGTTCGTCTTCGTTGGACCATCGGCTGCGACGGTCAACCTGAACGCCGACGGCAGTGCGACATTGGTCACGTCAGGCGTCGAGATCGGCTCGGGCACGATGATGCAGTCCCTGCCACAGATCGTGGCAGGACAGCTTGGGCTAGCGCCCGACCAGGTGATCGTGCGCGAGGCCGATACCGACGCCGCCGGCCTTGACGTCGGCGTTGGCGGTGGCCGCACGACCGTATCCATCGGCGCCGCCAGCGTTGCTGCCTGCACGGAAGTGAAGGAAAAACTGCTGCGTACCGCAGGCGAAATGCTGCAGACCCGGCCGGAAGACCTCCTTCTGCAGGGCGGTCGCGTGGAAATCTCGGGCCGCCCTGGTTCGGGCGCGACAATCCCTGCCGTCGTCGCCCATGCGCAGGCCACCACCGGTCCGATATCCGGCAGCGGAGCGTTCACGGCCAAGAACACTCCGGCAATGTCCGGCTGCGCCATGGGTCATTTCATCGACGCACTCGATATCCCGGTCTTCGTGGTTCACGAGGCGGAGGTGGCGGTCGATCCCGACACCGGCCATGTCGAGGTGCTGGCTTATCGCGTCGTGCAGGATGTCGGTCGCGCGCTCAACCCACGTGCCATCATGGGCCAGATACAGGGCGGCGTCGTGCAAGGGCTGGGCTACGCCTTGCACGAGGAGGTGACGATCACCACCGACGGGCGCATCGCGCAGGACAACTTCGAGACCTATCGCCTGCCGCTGGCTCCGGACGTAGTTCCCGTCACGGCCGACCTCTATGAGGGTGCACCGTCGATGGGGCCGCTCGGCACCAAAGGTGCGGGCGAGGTGCCGATCCTGGCGGTAGGTGCCGCGATCGGTTGCGCGGTGGCACGCGCGATAGGCAAACCGGTGCGACAGTTGCCGCTGACACCGCCGCGCGTGCTTCGCCTGCTCCACGAGCACGAAACACAACCGGAATTTCCGCACATCGCCCCCGGCTGGGCGGCAAATACCCTGGGCTGAGGGACGCAAACCATGGTCACCCTGAACTGCGACATGGGCGAAAGTTACGGCAACTGGCGCTTCGGCGACGACGCCGGCATCATGCCATATATCGACTGCGCCAATATCGCCTGTGGCTTCCACGCCTCCGATCCATGGACGATGCTGAAGACGGTCCGGCTGGCGCTGTCGCATGGCAAGAATGTCGGCGCGCACCCTTCCCTTCCGGATCGCGAGGGGTTTGGCCGGCGCGAAATGAAACTGCAGCCGGAAGAACTGACCGCGGCCTTCCTCTACCAGATTGGCGCTCTGACAGGGATGCTGGTCGCCGAGGGCGGTCAACTCAGCCACGTGAAGCCGCATGGCATCGTCTACGGCATGGCCGCGCGCGACATGGACACCGCCCGTGCCATTGCCGCAGCCGTCAAGCCGTTTGGCGTACCGCTTTTCGGCATGGCGGGAACCTGTCACGAGACGGCGGCCCAGGCACTCGGCGTGGAGTTCATCGGCGAATTCTTCCCCGACCTCACCTATGCGCCGGACGGCAGCCTGATCATCCCCCGCGTCCACTCGGCCATCGATTTGCCGCTCGCCGAAGACCGCATGTCGCGTGCGCTCACCCGCAACGAACTGGTGACGACGGACAACAAGGTCCGCCCGATATCCTTCGGCACGGCATGCATTCACTCCGATCCGCCCAACGCGCGCGATGTCGCCGCGCTGATGCGGCGGGTCATCGACACGCATTCCTGAGGTTCATCATGCTGCCTGCTGGCGATACCCGGCTTTCCGATAGCGACCTTGGCCACGAAGGCTTCTTGTACGGGATCGAAGCGTATCTCGATCTCAAACCGCTTACCATTTCCCCAAGCCACTGAGGACTTTCATGGACACGCTTTCCAACTCTCTCGCCACAGCCGACATCGCGACCACGATGCATCCGTACACCAACCTGCGCCAGCATGAGAAAACCGGCCCGCTGGTCATCAGCCGTGGCGACGGCATCCGCGTCTATGACGAGCGCGGCAAGGAATACATCGAGGGCCTCGCCGGGCTCTGGTCGGTGGCGGTCGGCTTTTCGGAAAAGCGGCTGGCCGATGCGGCCTATCAGCAGATGCTCAAGCTGCCCTACTACCACACATTCTCCTCAAAGGCGCATGAGCCCTCCATCCGGCTCGCCGAGAAACTTGTGGAGATAACACCTGAGAACCTGACACGCGTGTTCTTCACGTCATCTGGCTCGGAAGCCAACGACACCATCGTCAAGATGATGTGGTTCATGAACAACGCGCTCGGCCGGCCCAAGAAGAAGAAGTTCCTCGCACGCACCAAGGGCTATCACGGCATCACCGTCGCCTCCGGCAGCCTCACGGGCCTGCCGGTCAACCATCGCGACTTCGACCTGCCGGCGATCCCGGTTCGCCACCTGACCTGCCCGCACTTCTACCGGTTCGGCATGGAAGGCGAGGACGAAACGGCCTTCACCGCGCGCCTGCTCGCCGAACTCGAAGCCGTAATCGCAGAGGAAGGCGCCGACACCATTGCCGCCTTCATCGGCGAGCCGGTCATGGCCGCCGGCGGCGTTCTGCCGCCCCCGGCCGGCTACTGGGAAGGTGTCGAGAAAATCTGTCGGGCAAACGACATCGTCCTGATCGCCGATGAGGTGATCTGCGGTTTCGGCCGTCTCGGCACACCCTTCGGCTGCCAGAAATTCGGCTTCACGCCCGATATCATGACCCTATCCAAGCAGATCACGTCCTCCTACATGCCGCTGGCGGCCGTGGTATTTTCGGAAGCGATCTACCAGGCGATCGCCGACAACACGGCGACTATCGGCAATTTCGGCCACGGCTTCACCGCCTCGGGCCACCCGGTGGCAACCGCGGTGGCGCTGGAAAACCTCGCCATCTTCGAGGAACATGATCTGATCGGCAACGCAGCTAGGCTTGAAGCTTCGTTCCAGGCCGGCATCCGCTCCTTTGCCGATCACCCGCTGGTCGGCGAAGCACGCGGCACAGGTCTTATCGGAGCCGTCGAACTGGTGGCCGACAAGGCCACCAAGCGCCCCTTCGCGACGGTCGGGCGTGCCGGTGCTATCGCGTCAGGGATCGGCCACGAGGAAGGCCTCATCTTCCGCGCCATTGGCGATCAGCTGGCCCTTTGCCCGCCACTGATTTCGACGGAAGACGATGTCAGGGAGATCATGGCGCGCATGGGCCGGACACTCGAACGCCTGACCAGTGCCGTGGCGGAGGAGGGACTGGAATGAGCCGCCCGAAAGCTGAATCCGTTACCCATATCTACGACGACCGTTTCCGTGTGACCGAATGGCGCTTTGCCACCGGGGCCGAGACGGGGTGGCACATCCACGGCCATGATTACGTCATCGTGCCACTGACTGACGGCAAGCTCGGCCTCGAGGGTCCTGACGGCGCTCAATCGCAGGCAGCGCTCACCCAGGGGGTTCCCTATTCGCGGCGAACCGGCGTCGCCCATAATGTCGTCAATGCGGGCGACGCGCCCCTCGCCTTCCTGGAGGTCGAGGTGGTGGACAGCGACCTCTCCGCCCGCAGGCTTGCGGTTCTCGACCGTTTCCTGGCGGCATGGAATGCTCGCGATGTGGACGCGCTGATGGACTGCATGGCCGAGGATTGCGCCTTCCACGGTTCTGCCGGTCCCGACGCGGAAGGGCGCAGGCATTTGGGGAGGACCGCCGTGCGCGCTGCCTATGCGGCTTTGATCGATGCCTTTCCGCAAGCGGCATGGACCAGGGGAAGCCACATCGTGACCGGCGACACCGGCCTCTCGTCCTGGCGCTTCGTCGGCACCACAACAGCGGGGCAGCAGGTCGAAGTCGATGGCTGCGATATCTTCGCCTTTTCCGGCGACCTCATCTCGCTGAAGGATTCCTACCGCAAGGCGCGCGGATAGCCGATATCTCAAGTTGCCAAGGCGCGGTCCAAACGGCGGTCCCTCCTGAGTTCGAAATGTCCCTCGCAGAAAAAAGAAAAGGCCCGGCAACGACCGGGCCTTTTGCATGAAGGGCCGGAGCTGGTCCGGCCCTTCTTCCGTCCTTTATTTCAGCAGGGCTTCCATCGGGACCGGCTCGGAGATCGTCCAATTGCCGACGACACCAGGCTTGCCACCCTTGGTTTCAACGATCAGGTAGCGTGCCTTGTTCTGGTGATGCAGTTCCGGCGTGAAAGTACGGGTACCGAACAGCGTCGGCTCGTCCTTCATCTTTTCCAGTTCCGCCACGACCGCGTCGGCCTTTGTGGTGCCTGCGCGTTCAACCGCCTTGGCCCAGATGTCGATCATGACGTAACCGGGATAGACGTACTGGCTCGACGGATCGGCACCGGTCTTTGCCTTGTAGGTGGCATTGAACTTGTTGACGTCGGCACTCGGATCGTCGCCATAGATCGAACCCTGAACAGGAACGAAGAAGTTCGACAGGTCCGGCACTGCGGAAAGCCAGTAGCTGCCATCGACGCCCGAACCGTTCAGGATCATCGAGTTGATGCCGGCGGCACGAAGCTGCTTGATGGCCGAGACGGCGCCCGGCATCATGGTGCACAGCATGATCGCATCCGGCTCCTTCGGCAGGGACTTGATGCGGGTGATCTGCGCGGCGATGGACGCGTCCTCGTTCTTGAAGGTGTCTTCACCGACAAGCTTTGCACCCTGGGCTTCGAGCTTCGGCATCATCCAGTCGAAACCGTCGCAGATGCCCTTGTTGTAGACCGTCCAGGTGTCGAGCAGGCGGTAGAAATCCTTTGCACCCTTTTCCTTGAAAGCCCATTCGGCCATGGTCGCGCCCTGAACCGGTGCCAGCACCGAGGCCGAGAAGCTATGCGGGCCAACGCCCTGGATACCGGCCTTGATCGATTCCGCGCACAGGAAGAATGAGACCTGGCCTGCATCCTCGGCGGCTAGCGCAGCTGGGGAGCCGAAGTCGTAGTCGCACGAGACGACGACAAGGTCCGCACCCCCGTCGAGCACCGAAAGACCCGCCTTGGCGCCTTCGGCACGGTCGGACTTGGTATCGGCCTTGACCACCTCAATCTGCTTGCCGAGCAGACCGCCCGCCGCGTTGATCTCCTGGATGCGGATCATGGCCGCTTCCTGGGCGGGTTTGTCATAGGCTTCCATGAAGCCCGATTCCGCCGTGGCGAAACCGACAACGATCTTGTCGTCATCGGCCAGTGCGGGGTACGCCACCGACAACACAGCCAAAGCTGTCATCGCAATTCTCATCTTGTACGCCATTGGACATCTCCTTGTTGATCTCCGGTCGGCTTCCTGCCGCCGGTTAGCCACGGTTTCTGCGGGGTAAGGTGACTTCGCGATTGCCCATGAGGCCGGATGGGCGAAGCGCAAGGATCACGATCATGATGATGCCGAGAGCGATTTCCTGAAGCCCCTTCGGCATTGCGAAAGTGGACTCGCCGATCGGCACGCCCGCCTCCAGCCAGCGCAGCGCCTGGATGAGGGCGGACAGAAGCACGACGCCGATCACTCCGCCTGAGAGACTGCCCATGCCGCCGACGACCAGCATGGAGAGGGTTGTGAATGTCAGGCTGAGATAGAAGGTGTCGGGTGTGACGACACCGATTGAGTGCGCCATGAGCGCGCCGCCCAAACCCATCACCGCGCCCGAAACCACAAAGGCCACGAGGCGTTCCTTGGGGATGTCAACGCCCGACGCCGAGGCCGCGATGGGTTCGTCCCGTGCCGCACGCAGCGCGAGGCCAGAACGCGAAATGGCATGTGCCCAGGCAATGAAGATGGCGACGACGGCACCGATCAGATATGGCCAGATCGTGCGGATGATGGGAATGCCGACGACCGACGAGGTTCCGCCCGTAACGCTGTCCCAGTTGGAATAGATGGTGTTTATCATCGCCAGCACGGCAAAGGTGGCGATCGACGCGGCGATGCCTGAAAGCCGCATCAACACCCTGCCGAATATCAACGCCGCCACGCCGGCAAAAAGCGCGGCAAGAACCGCTGCCTCCCAATAAGGAAGCCGCGTCTGCAGCAGCCATTCAGGCAGCCCCGGCAAGGCACTGCTTTTCATGATGGGGTTGATGGTCAGCCAGGCGGCGGCATAGGCCCCGAGGCAGGTGAAGCCGACATGCCCGAAGCTGAGCACGCCTGAATTGCCGATGAAAATGTAGAGCCCCACGACGAAGATGACGCGGACAAGAACGTCGATCACCGTCTGGTTGAAGGGGCGCGACCCCGTCATCACGGTGATCAGCGTGATGGCGATCAGCAAGAGCGAGAGCAGGATCGGCGTTATGATCGTGCGGCGTGCCAGCGAGAAACGCGCCGGCTTTTTGGCAGCTATGACATCGATGGCAAGCGGAGTTTCCGATACCACTGCGGACATGGTTCAGACCCTTTCCTTGGTGCCGCGGGCGGCAATAAGTCCCTGAGGACGGAAGAGAAGCACGAGGATGACGGCGCCATAGACGAAGGCGTCGCGGAAAGGCCGGGCGTCGACGGGCAGCATCACCTGCATCACCACCGAAGCCGCGCCGAGCAGGAAGCCGGCAAGTACCGCTCCTCCAAGGCTGCCCAGGCCACCGATGACGGTGGCGATAAAGGCCATCAACATGATCGAGGCGCCCATCTGGATATCGGCAGTGCCCGTCTGGCTGCCGAAGATCAGGGCTATGGCCCCGGCAAGTGCGCCCGACAACGCGAACGCGCCCATGATCACCCGATTGGCGCGAACGCCGAGCATGCGCGCCATCGAGAAGTTTTCCGCCGCCGCCCGCATTTCCAGACCAAAGCGTGTCTGGCGCAGGAACAGCGTCAGGCCGATCAGTATGGCCATGGTGGCGATGATCGTTATCAGTTGCAGGAGCGGAAGCCGGGCGCCGAAGATTTCGACCGGTTGGGAAAGTGTCGGCAGCAATGAAATGGATTTCGGCCGGCTGCTGTAAAGCATCAGCAGGAAGTAGCGGATGACGAAGCCAAGCGCGAAAGAGGTGATCATCATCGTCGCCGGATTTGCCTTTCGGAACCGGCGGAAGACGACGATTTCGCAAAGCACCGACAGACCCGCCCCGCACAGGAGAACGAAGGGTACCAGCAGGTACCACGGCAATTGACCGGCAAAGACGATAGCCATTGCGTCCGTTGACGGCCACAACAGGGCGAAGACGCAGAAGGCAATGACGTCGCCGTGAGCAAAGTTCACGAGCCGCATGACGCCGAAGATGAGGGCGATGCCGAGCGCGCCGAGCGCATACAGCGAACCGAGCGACAGTGCGTCGAACAGGATTTGCAGCATCTCAATGGTCCTCGTAGCCGAAATAGGCAGCCTGTATCGCCTCGCCATTGCCTAGCGTGCGGGCGTCGCCGTCGAGTACGATCTGACCGCCCCGCATCAGGATCATCCGCCCGCCCACCATCATCGCGCGAGCCGAACTCTGTTCGACGATGAGGAGCGTGAGCCCGCGTTGGGCGCGCAGCACGATCAGCCGCTCGTAGACCTGGTCGGTGATGTTGGGAGCAAGGCCAAGCGAAGGCTCATCGATGGCGATCAGCTTCGGATTGGTCATCAGCGCGCGTCCGATCACCAGCATCTGCTGCTGGCCGCCCGAAAGCAGTCCCGCCTGTCCATTCCGCCGCTCCTTCAACATCGGGAAGGTTGCGTAGACGGCTTCCAGCTCGCTCGCTGCACGCGTACGCCAGCCGCGATTGTTGGCGTGCATGCCGGTGCCGATCAGAAGATTTTCCTCGATAGTCAGAGAGCCGAAGACCTCGCGTCCCTCCGGCACCATGGAAAAGCCGAGGCGGGCGATGTTCTCCGGCGCCTGGCTGGTGATTTCCTGGCCGGCAAGGTCGATCCGCCCGCCCGCTACCGGCGTGACCCCGGCGATCGCTCGCAGAAGCGACGATTTTCCGGCTCCGTTCGGGCCGGTGATGAACAGGATTTCTCCCTCGGCCATCGAGAAGGAAACTTCACGGACTGCTGTGAGTCTGCTGTAGCGAATGGTGATATCGGAAAGGGCAAGAAGGCTCATTCCATCACCTCCAGCACCGGCAGGTCGGCATCCGCGGTCGTGCCCATATAGGCGTGTCGCACCTTCTCGCTGCCGCGAATCGACACTGGGGAGCCTTCCTCGATGATGGCTCCGGAATCGAGCACGACGATATGCTCGCAAAGGCCGAGCACGAGCCCGACATTGTGCTCGATGAGCAGAACGCCGCATCCGAGGTCGGTGGCGATGCGGCGGATGAGTGCGGAAAGCTCCTTCGATTCTGGTCCGCTCATGCCGGCAGCAGGTTCGTCGAGCAGGATGTAGGCGGGGCGGCCCATAAGGGCGCGGCCGATGGCCACCCGTCGCTCGTCCGTATAGGGCAAGGTTCCCGCGATACGCGAGCCCAGCGAGGCGATGCCGATCCAGTCAAGCATCGCTTCCGCCTCTGCAATGGCAGCGCGCCGGCTCATGCCGAGCCCCACGCCCGTCACTTCGAGGTTGTCCACGACCGCCAGGTCGCGGAAAAGACGGCCGCCCTGGAAGGTTCGCGCAATGCCGCGCCGCCTGACCAGATGCGGCTCGAGGCCCGTCAGCGCTTCTCCGTCGAGCTTCACGGCGCCTTCCGTTGGTGTCTGGAAGCCCGTCAGCACATTGACGAGTGTGGTTTTGCCCGCGCCGTTCGGACCGATGAGGCCGCTGATGCGGCCCGGCGTGATTTGGAGGTCGACAGCCGACAGGGCTTTTAGCCCCGCAAACGCCACCGAGACGTTCTCCGCGCTCAGATGACTCATGTCCCTTTCCTTCTTGTTGCCGACGGAAAGGCGCGCAGCGACCGGCCTTTTGGCCAGCCAAGTTGCGAGTGTCTTCCCCTGTCGGTTCCGGCGATCTCTAGCGGATCGCTCGGATGGCCAAATTCATGCCATTTGCTGGCATCGTCTTGTCGTTTCGCGCGCCGGATTTTGTCTTCTGGCACGCCGGGGCCGGTTTTGGCCGACCGATCCCCTCCCTTCCGGCTCCTCCGCCGGCAGTCCCCCGACCGATATCAACCGGCCAGATACTCTTCAGCGCGAGCCAATGCGGCGTTGCCTTCCGCTCGAGCAACCAGCGCCTCCTCCAGCGTCACGGGAACAAACCGGGCCGGCGTGTGCGGCTGGAGCTGGGCTATCAGGTCCATGTCGGCCGATATCACCACACCCACCATCATGTAGCCGCCACCGGAAACTGCATCGCGGTGAAGAACGATTGGTTCGGTCCCGCTCGGCACCTGCACGGAGCCGTAGGGATAACAGGCGTCGACGATGTTTGACGGATCGGAGCCCGCACCAAAGGGTTGCTCACGCTCGATGAATTCCAGCGGCGTGCCGCCACGGAAACGATAGCCGATGCGGTCGGCCTCCGGCGCGACCTTCCATGTTTCCTCGAAGAACCGCTTGCCGGCGGCTTCGGTGATACGGTGCCAGTAGATGCCGGGAAGCATCCGCAGTTCTGACGGAGCACTTTGCGCGCGGCGCAGGTTTACAGGCAGCGAACGCCCGGCTCTCCCGGAGCCCTGGCCGATCGGAAGCTCGTCGCCTGCCTTCAGCGTACGACCCTCATGGCCGCCGAGCGCGCCCAGAATATAGGTGGAGCGCGAGCCAAGGGCCAAGGGTACGTCGATGCCGCCGGAAACGGCGATGTAAGCGCGCGCGCCACCCTTCAGGTAGCCAAAGGAAAGCCGGTCGCCCGCCTTCACCGGAAAGCTTTCCCAGGTCGACCGTTCCTCGCCGTTGAGCTTGGGCGGCAGCTCACCGCCGGTGACGGCGACGGTTGCAGCCTGCGTGAATTCGAGTTCCGGCCCCATGAAGGTAGCTTCGAGCAGGGCAGCACCGGGATCGTTGCCGACAAGCAGGTTGGCGATGCGGGTGGCGAAGCGGTCCATGCCGCCGCCTTCGGGGATGCCGACATGGTAGTGGCCCGGACGGCCAAGGTCCTGCACAGAGGTGGAGAGGCCGGGAGAGATTACCTTAACGGCCATTGATAAGCTCCATCAGCTTCGCGTTGGTGCCGTAGATGTCGCGGTTGAAGTCCGTCAGGCTGAAGGTGCAGTCGCGCACCACCGGCTGCCACCGGTTTGCTTCGATTTCCTCAAGCGTGGCGTCGTAGTCGTCGCGGCCAATGGACTTGAACTTGACGATGTCGCCTGGCTTGAACAGGCACATCTCGTCGGAGAGATAGCGCACCTTCCTGGCCGGATCGTAGATTGGGGCCGGGGTCACTCCGTACATCTGGTAGCCGCCAGCGCCCCGCACCGAATAGATTGCCGCAAAGCACCCGCCATGGCCGATGGTGAGTTTTGGCGTGTCGGTGCGCGGACGCAGATATTTCGGCGCCTGAATCTGCTTCGGGCGGTCAACCATCTGGTACAGGAAAGGCAGACCGGCGACGAAACCGACCATCGAGACAAACCAGGGCTGGCCGGAATAGGCTGCGATAAACTCCTCCACCGTGGCATAGCCGTTGATGCGGGCCGAATATTCCAGATCGGTGGACGAGGGATCCTGATGACGCTCGCGAAAGCGCAGGCAGGTTTCATGCGTCCACGGATCCTGGAAATAAACCGGCAGTTCGATGATCCGGGTCTTCAGCACCGGATCTGCCTTGGAAGCTGCCTCTTCCATCGACTGGAGCTCGGCGAGCAGGTCCTGCGGTGCGAGCAGGTCCGGATTGAACCGTATCTGAAAACTGGCATTCGCCGGGCAGATTTCCGTCACACCTTTGATGTTGGCAGCGCGCACCGCGTTGGTCATTGAAAGGCCGGTGAAGAAAGAGGCCAGCGACATCTCCTCGGACACTTCGCCGAAGATGTGTTCGTCACCGCCGAAGTTGAAACGTATCGACATCGGTCTCCTTTCAGTCTGCCAATGCTGCAGCGTTTTCGGTGAGCCAGCCTTCCAGCCAGCGTGTATGCACCTCCCCGGCCTGCACCGACGGGTCGGCGGCAAGCGCGAGAAAGAGCGGCTTGGTTGTCTTGAGGCCACCGATCTTCAGCTCGCGAAGCGCGCGGGCAAGACGGGTGATCGCGGCCTCTCGCGTCTCGGCGTGAACGATCAGCTTGGCGAGCAGCGAGTCGTAGAAGGGCGGCACCTGATAGCCCTGATAGAGCATGGAATCGAAGCGCACGCCGGGACCGCCCGGTATGCGAAGCTCGCCGACCTGGCCGGGGAACGGTGCAAAATCCCTCGCGGGATCCTCGGCATTGAGCCGCACCTCGATCGCATGTCCCCTGACCAAAACATCGCCCTGGCGAAGCCGCAGCTTCTCGCCGCCGGCGATGCGCAGCATCTCGGCAACGAGATCGATGCCAGTGATCGCCTCGGTGACCGGATGCTCCACCTGAATGCGGGTGTTCATCTCGATGAAGTAGAAGCGGTCGGCTTCGTCGTCGTAAAGATATTCCACCGTGCCCGCGCCGGAATAGCCGACGGCCTTTGCCAGCGCGACCGCCGAAGCGCAGAGCTCTTGCCGCAACCGATCAGGCAAAGCGCGTGACGGCGCCTCTTCCCACACCTTCTGCCGCCGCCGCTGCAGCGAGCACTCGCGCTCGTAGCAGTGAATGGCGTCTTTTCCGTCCGCCAGCACCTGAACCTCGATATGGCGGGCCTTGCCGATGACCTTTTCCATATAGAGCCCACCGTCGCCGAAGGCTGCGAGCGCTTCGGCCTCGGCCTGCGGAAAGGCTTGCTCGAATTCGGCCAGCGAGTTGGCGATGCGGATTCCCCGCCCGCCGCCACCTGCGGCAGCCTTGATCATCACCGGAAAGCCAGTGTCGATCAGCACCTCGCGGGCTGCCTCGATGCCCTCTACCCGGCCCGTTGAGCCCGGCACCACCGGAACATGGGCGGCGGCTGCTGCCGAACGCGCGGATACCTTGTCGCCCATCAGGCGGATCGCCTCCCCGGATGGACCGACGAAGACCAGTCCGGCAGCAGTGACTGCATCGGAAAACGCAGCATTTTCAGCGAGGAACCCATAGCCGGGGTGAACGCTGTCACAGCCGGTATCACGGGCCGCCTTCAAAAGCGCGTCGATGTTCAGATAGGACTTCTTCGCCGCCGGCGGGCCAATGTCGACGGCCTCGTCGGCAAGCTGGACATGCAGCGATTCCGTGTCGGCTGCCGAATGCACCGCCACGGTGGCGATACCCAGATCCTGCGCGGCGCGGATGATCCTGACTGCTATCTCGCCCCGATTGGCAATCAGAAGTTTCTTCAGCATCAGTCGACGTCCGCGAGAGGGGCGCCCGCCATGACGGGGTCCTCATTGTCGGCAAGGAAGCGGATGTTGGTGCCGGACGCCTCGGCCGTGACCTCATGGAAAGACTTCATCACCTCGATGAGGCCGATGACCTCTCCCGCCGCCACCGCATCGCCATCAACCTTGTAAGGCGGCTTGTCGGGTGAAGGGCTCCGATAGAAGGTACCAGGAAGAGGCGAAAGAATCTGGGCCATGAAGAACTCCAAAAATCTGCGGACTAACTGATAGAAAGCCGCCCGTAGGGACGGCTGGGATCGACTTTAGTGCCAGGGCGCGATGGCGTCGCGCACGGCCTTTGCAATTTCGAGGGCATTCGGCGTGTCGGAATGGACGCAGATGGTTTCGCAGCGAACCGGGAAGACGCCTCCATCTTCCGTCGTGCCCTTGCCCTCAGTGATGGCGCGCACGCAGCGCTCGGCCATCGCCGCAGGGTCCTTGGCGTCATGCACTCGCGTCACGATGAGCTTGCCGGAAGCGTCATAGTCCAGATCGGCGTAGAACTCGGCGACGAATGGAATGCCGCGTTCTTGATAGACCTTCTCGTGCAGGGTTCCGGTCATGCCGAAGAGCGGCACACCGAAGATTTCGGCAGCGTCGCACACACCATGCGCAACGGCTTCCTGTTGCGTCGCCATGAAATACAGGCTGCCATGCGGCTTGATGTGGTGGAGTTCCACGCCCTCTGCCTTAAGGAAGCCCATGAGCGCTCCCACCTGGTAGACGACGCTGTTCCTCACTTCGTCGCGCGTCATGCGCATCTCGCGTCGGCCAAAACCCTGGAGGTCGGGCAAGCCTGGATGAGCGCCAACCTTGACGCCGTTGGCTTTTGCGCGAAGCACGGTCGATTGAATGTGATCCGGATCGGAAGCGTGAAAACCACAGGCGACATTGGCGACGTCGATGAGCGGCATCATGCCGGCATCATCGCCCATCTTATACAGGCCAAAGCTTTCGCCCATGTCACAGTTCAGTGTGACAGTCATCGTGTTGTTACCCCTGGAAGCTGCCATCTTTTGTGGCGTTGCAGCATTTTGTACGCAACGCGGGAGACTTGTGAAATAGTAGTTTTTTGATTGTCATATCAAAAAAACAGATATCCGAGCCAAGAACATGACCATCACATTGAAACAACTCGATTATTTCATTGCTACGGCGGAAACCGGCCAGGTCAGCCACGCTGCGGCCGAGCTGAATCTCTCGCAGTCGGCAGTCACCGCCGCCATCAAGGGGCTGGAGGCGGACCTGGCGGTAAAGCTTTTTGAACGCACCCACACCGGCGTCAGACTGACTATGGAGGGGTCGCGATTTCTGGAACATGCGCGGGTCATAACCGGCGCGGTCGCCGCCGCGGTGCGGAGCCCGCTGCGTGAAAAGAGCGGGCTGTCCGGCAAGCTCCGCCTGGGCATGACCTA
Organism: Mesorhizobium sp. CCNWLY176; assembly: GCF_037153935.1. Classification (NCBI taxonomy): domain Bacteria; kingdom Pseudomonadati; phylum Pseudomonadota; class Alphaproteobacteria; order Hyphomicrobiales; family Phyllobacteriaceae; genus Mesorhizobium; species Mesorhizobium sp. CCNWLY176. Next base: position 12,511 of record NZ_JBBBDZ010000013.1, on the reverse strand, counting down.
TACGGTCGTCGGCTACTACATGTCGCGGCACTATGCGCGTTTTCGCAAAACCTATCCGCAAATCGACGTCGAGCTGCTCGAGCTTCCGAGAGAGGAGCTCGAGCAGGGCTTGCTGCGGGGGGAGATCGACATGGCGGTCATGCTGGTCTCCAACCTGGCGCATACCGACGACCTCGTCCAGGAAGTGCTGATGCGCTCAAACCGCCGGCTGTGGCTTTCAGCCGATCATCACCTGCTCGGCCGAAAGGACATTACCCTCGCCGATGTCGCGGCCGAGGACTACATCATGCTGACCGTCGACGAAGCACGCAAGACCGCGTCTCGCTATTGGGACAACGCAGGCCTCACACCCAAAACCGTTCTGACGACAAGTTCGGTGGAGGCCGTGCGCTCCCTTGTGGCTGCGGGAATAGGCGTTACCGTGCTGTCAGACATGGTTTACAGGCCATGGTCGCTCGAGGGACAGCGGATCGAGGTTCGCGGCCTCGTCGAGCCGATCCCCAGCATGGATGTCGGCCTGGCATGGTCGCGCAACCGGCCCATCGGCCCTGCCGGCGCCACCTTCCGCGCCTTCATGTCCGTGACGATGGGCGGCGGTGGATGACTGCCGCCCATCCTCTCAAAATCACCGATATCGACGGCGAAAAGTTTCTACAGTGATCTACGCTAGGTCTCACCCCGGTTCACATGTAAATCTGCCGTCGCTGCAGCATTCGACTGGAGCAGCAAGTAGCAAAGGTTAACTATCTCAAACCGTAGGCGAAAGCGCTCCACTATCAACCGCACTTCGGCCGCGCGTTCTGCTTCTATGCAGGAGGAAAATTTTTGGGGAACCAAACAAGGCGGGAGGGGTTTTGGCGGCAGAGCGTCGATAAAGTATCGGAACTGCCTTGGCCGGCTTGCAATCCGGCATGGAGTGGACTGTCATCTTTCCTCGCAGCGCTCGATCGAACTGAAGCCCTGGCGGAAAGGATGACATTTCACGGATTTTCTCAGTGCCGCTTATGCGGTTGAAAAAACGGCAGCGTCGAGTACGAGTTAGAAGGATGGCATTGGCCGGAAGGCTGTCGCCATTACATCGCGACTCACACGGTAAGGCCTAGTCCCGAGTTCGAACAATTCATTAGGTCTCGCTTCGCGTGAAGGGCCAATATGGCAGGAAGCGACCCCTCCTAGCCGTTTAGGCGGCGGCCAATCAGCGTCTTGAGCGGGGCGCGTCGCCGCCCGGCAGCTTGGGGGTCGGCACCAAACTGGTCGCTGTCGAACAGCTTCTACCGTAAAACTGCCTTTTAGCGATCTCCCAGGTTCATTCGAACAGCTGCCACTTTGTTGCTCATGATTAGCAACTCGATTTCAGGCAGCGTTCGACAGAATCTTCAGCCCTATATCTTGTGTATCGACGATGCTTTGGCTAACCCATTCTTTGATGGTGCCTCTCTTGCGAGAGGTTAAAAGGGAATGCGGTGTGGACGGTATCGTCCAAAGCCGCGGCTGCCCCCGCAACTGTAAGCGGTATGAGCCTGACATATGCCACTGGGTGATCCCGGGAAGGCGTCAGGCATTCTCCGCGAGCCAGGAAACCTGCCATCGAAACCATGGACTGTCGCCGGGCGGGGTGTCTCGGAGGCTTCGGCTTGGCCTCCCACGGCGAAGCGGTCCCAGGCGCACCCCGCTCGTAAAAGGCTCGGCCGGGTCCGCCATGCACGACGTTCCATATCTCCACACGACGCACGTGCGCTCGAACTTCGATGTGAAGGAGCAGATTCGCGAATACTGGTCGCGTCGCTCGGAAACGTTCGATCAATCTCCCGCCCACGGGATCCATTCCAAGCGCGAACTGGCGACCTGGAAACGGTTGATCGGCGACAGCGCCGAGGGTATCGGCGGCGGCCGCGTTCTGGAGCTGGCGAGCGGGACCGGCGAATTCACACGCGTGCTGCGGGCGCTTGGTTGCGAGGTGGAAGGTCTCGATCTTTCCGAGGCGATGATTGAGCGAGCCAGCAGGAAGCATGGCAATGATGTCAGGTTCTATCTCGGCGATGCCGAGAACGCGATGCTTCCGGACGGGCGCTATGACGCGGTCGTCTGCAGGCATCTCATCTGGACCCTGCTGGCTCCAGAAGACGCGTTCCGCGACTGGCTGCGTGTCCTGAAACCCGGCGGGCACCTCGTGATCATCGACGGCAACTGGCAGCACCAGGCACTTGTCGCGAAGGTAGCGGCTCGGGTCGCAAAGATATGGGACCGCATCTCACCGCGCGCAGTCCTCTATGACGCGGTCGCGCACCGCCTGATCCAGGATCAGCTCTATTTCCGGGAAGGACTGCTCCCAGACCGACTTACCGGGATGCTGCGCGACGCCGGCTTCACCGACGTTCACACACAGTCCGCTCCAGGGGGTCCTGGCGTCCCAGCTTCGTGCAGCCGGCTGTGGCGCGACCGTCTTGGCCTTCTGCAGTCGCTCGGCCGGTCCTTCATCATGACTGCACGTCGCCCATCCGAAACCTGAGCCCCATTGAACACATCCAGAGGATTTCATGACCGATATTTCCCGCAGAACAGTCTTGCTTGGCAGCGGCACGCTTGCCGCCCTTCTTGCCGCGCCGCGTTGGCTTGAAGCACAGGAAAACGCACCGAAGAGCATTCGCGCGATCCAGCCTTGGGAGTTCAAGAGCATTCAACCCGCCGAGAGCGGCTTCGTCCTCAACCGCGCAAGCATCGTCGAAGGATTGACTGCGCTTCAGCCCGACGGCAGCGTCGTGCCCTGCCTTGCCGCGAGTTGGACCGCCTCCGACGATGCCAAAGAATGGCGTTTCGTGTTGCGGGAGGGCGTCGTCTTCCATGATGGCACCCCGGTCACCGCCGAGGCAGTCAAGGCCTCGATGGAGGCACTCCTTCCTCAGGCAAGGCGCTTGTCGGCAGTCCACATCGCGTCGATCACGGCCGAGGGGAAAGAGGTCGTATTCCATCTCGAAAAGCCTTTCGGACCGCTGCCGGCATATCTCTGCGACTACGCAATCAGCGTCTACGCTCCGGCCGCGTTCGGCCCGGACGGTCAGGTCGCCCAGGTAATCTCGACGGGACCATTCAAGGTCGATGCCATCGAGTTGCCACGGCGCTTGTCGCTGGTGCGTCATGACGGCTATTGGGGCGAGAAACCCGTTGTGGAGCGGGCCGAATTCGAGGCCGTCGCAAATGGCGAGACCCGCGCCAACATGGCGCTCGCGGGCGATGCGGACGTGATCATGAACATCCCGACACCCAGCGTCTCGCGGATCGCCAGTTCCGGTACCATGCAAGTGCATGAAGTCATCAATCCCCGCGTACATGCTCTCTACCCCGACTGCGGCAAACCACAGTTCTCCGACGTTCGCACACGCCGCGCCTTGAGCCTCGCGATCGACCGGACGGCCATAGCAAAGACCATCATGCGCAATGCCGATCTCGCGGCGACGCAGCTCTTCCCGCCCGTGATGCCGGACTGGCACTTCGACGACCTCCCTCGCTATGACTATGACGTGGCCGCCGCCGAGGCCCTGCTGGACGATGCAGGCTGGGTGAAGGGGCCGGACGGCATCCGCTCGAAAGATGGCGTCCGTTTCGCAGGTATCATCCGCACCTTCCCGAACCGCCCGGAGATGCCGGTCATCGCCGCCGCACTCCAGGCAATGTTCAAGACGGTCGGTTACGAGCTGGCGATCAGCATCGGCGAAGCCAGCGCCATCGTAGAGGCGAAGCAGAACGGCACGCTCGACATTGGCTTCTCATCGCGCCATCTTGCGATCGTACCCGACGGAATCGCGGTCATTTCCAGCGAGTTCGTCGTGGAGGATTCCCGCAACCAGTCGGACACGGGCGCCACGAACTGGCGCAACGAGGAATTCGATAAGCTCTGCGATGCCTACTATGGTGAAACGGATGAGAAGGTTCGCGCGACGAGCCGTCGCCGCCTGACCGAAATCCTTCAGGAGGATCTGCCTGCCATCCCAATCGTCTGGTACAGCCAGATTTTCGCAGTTTCCGACCGCGTCGATGGTTTTGTCAACGATCCCTTTGAACAGCGCCTCTATCTCGACCGGCTGAGCTTCAAGGCCTGATGACGCATTGGACGAACATGATCGTCGGGAGGCTGGCGCAGACTGCGCTGGTCGCCCTGACGCTCGTCACGATGTGCTTTGTTTTCGTCCACACGCTTCCCGGAGACACGGCGCTCCGCATCGCCGAGGCCAGGGGTGGCAGTGAGTTCCTCAACGTCGGCAAGGCCCGGGAGATTGCCGCGGAAGAAGGACTGGACCGCCCTATTCTCCTTCAATATGGCGAATGGATTGAACGCATCGCGACAGGCGACCTCGGCATGTCGCTCGTCACCCGCCAGCCCGTCGCGAGCGAGCTCTGGAACAGAGGGCAGAACACGCTCATCCTCGGTATCGCCGGCTGGCTCGCTTCCTATCTGGTGGCATTGCCGATCGGGATCTACGCCGCGCTTCGCCCGCGTGGCTGGGTGGACAAAATATCTTCGTTCTATTGCGTGACGATGGCATCGCTTCCCAGCTTCCTGATGGGCATTGGACTGATATCGATTTTCGCGCTCTCCCTGCGCTGGTTGCCGCCGGCCGGATTTCGCTCGTGGGAACATCTCATCCTGCCGGCGGCAACCCTCGCACTCGGCCTGTCGGCTTTTTCGATCCGCTTGATCCGGGACACTGTCCGCGAGGTCAATGGAGCTTTCTTCATCACTTTCGCCCGGACGAAGGGCCTCACGGCTTCGGCAGCGCTGCGGGAGAACGGTTCGCGCAACGCCGCGATCCCTATTGTTGCCTTCGCCGCCCTCCAGTTCGCCGCCGTCGTCGACGGCTTCATCATGATCGAGACCCTTTTCAACTTTCCCGGCCTGGGCGATCTCCTGGTCTCGTCCATGCTGTCGCGAGACGTTCCCATGGTGATGGGCGCGGGACTGGTCGCAGCCGTCGGCTACGGTCTCGTCAACCTCGCTGCAGACCTCGCCAGCCTTGCGCTGGACCCCCGGCTCTCGCAGCGCGGCCAACGAAGGGCGGCACTCCGATGATGCGCCGTATGCAAGTCGTCTCGATCACAGTCCTCGCGGTTGCGGCCAGCGTGCATCTCATCCTGCCGGGAGACCCGAACGCCCAGGACCTGCTCAAGGCATTTGAGGGTCCGAGCCTTCCGCATCCTTTCGGCTTCGATCATCTCGGCCGTGACGTCTTCCTGCGTGTTGCGCATGCCACGCCGAGATCGCTTGGTCTTGCCGCACTCTGCGTCGTATTCGCCTATGTCGTGGGGATCGCACTCGGAATGATCGCCGCCTACCGAGGCGGTTTTGTCGAAGCTGCACTGATGCGCCTTGTCGACCTGCTTCTCGCCTTTCCGGGAATCCTTTTGGCCTTGTTGCTGGCAGGGTTCTTGGGAGCCGGCCCCGGCCCGATCCTGCTCGGTATCTCTCTCGGTCTCATGCCTCAATTCGCCCGGCTGTCCCGGGCAACGGCAGGCCAGGTGCTGGCCGAACCGCATGTCGAGGCGGCCGAGATGGCGGGGTTCCGGACGACGGCAATCCTGCGCCGTCACGTCCTGCTTCCGGTGATACGCTCGACCTTGCCGATCGGCATCCTTTCCATCGGCGGCGCAATCCTCTCGGTCTCATCGCTCGGCTTCCTCGGTCTTGGCATCCGCCCCCCAACACCGGAGTGGGGTGCCATGATCAGCGAGATGATGCCCTATATCTCCGAGGCGCCGGTACAGCTGGCTGCGCCATGCATCGCAATCTTCCTCTCGGTTCTGGCATTCGCTCACCTGTTTACAACCGAACGAAGCACCGCGGTCGCGGGACGCCCGTCATGAGCGATCACAGGATCGAATTCCAGCTGGATGAGATTGCCGATGCCGATGGCCATCGCGTGGTCGGCCCGGTGTCGCTCCGCTGGGAGGCGCCCGGCGATGCGTGCGTTCTCATCGGCGAGACCGGCAGCGGCAAGAGCCTCGTCGCGCAGTCGATCCTCGGCCTCCTGCCCCCCGATTTCCAGGCCAAGGGATCCGTTTGGATCAAGGGAAATCGCATAGCGCTGGAGAACGAGGCGGCGCTCCGGGCGCAATGGTCGACGACGATGGCTCTGGTGCCGCAGGAGCCGTTCCGGGCGCTTGATCCGACCATGCGCATCCGTCGCCAGCTCATGCAGGTGAAAGGATCGGATGACAGGCGGATCGATGCCGCGCTGAACGAACTCGACCTCTCTCCGTCGGTCGGCAAAGCGTACCCCTTCCAGCTCTCCGGAGGCATGGCTCAACGGACGTTGTTTGCCACCGCACTCATTAGCGACGCGTCTCTGGTCGTTGCCGATGAACCGACAAAAGGATTGGACGAAGCTCGCGCAGCTCAGAGCCTGGCGGCATTAAGGCGCCTCCGCGCGGAAGGCCGAAGCGTGCTCGTCATCACTCACGACCTCCACCTGGCGCGGCAGTTAGACGGCACGACGGTGGTCATGAAAGCGGGCGAAGTGGTGGAGGCAGCGCCTGCCCAGGAACTATTCGCGAACCCACGCAATGCCTATTCACGTGACCTGTTCCAGGCAGATCCTTCCAACTGGTCGAACGGCATCGCACGCGCGAAGGCCCCGAGCAAGACGGTGGCAGAATTGCGCGATGTCTCCTTCGGATATCGTGTCGAGGCACCGCTTTTCGAGAATCTTTCCTTTACGATCGACGCAGGACAGGTCGTAGCCGTGACCGGGCCAAGTGGAATCGGCAAGACGACACTTGGCGACGTCCTTCTGGGCCTCCACCGTGCGACATCCGGCGCGGTGCTGTGGGAAGGCATCGATATCGCTGCCACGAGAGGGACCGTGCCCCGCCTGCGCAGGAAGTACCAGAAGCTCCATCAGGACCCGGCATCGGTCTTCGCGCGCCACCGAACCATTGGTCAGCATTTCGTCGACCTCGCAGATGTCATAGGCGGAGCAAAACTCAAGGAGCGCCTGGACCAACTGCTGGAGCGCATGAAGCTGTCTGCACGCCTGATGGAGCGGTCGGTCAACGAGATTTCCGGCGGCGAAGCTCAGAGGCTGGCGCTGATGCGCATTCTGATGCTCGACCCGCTCCTGATAGTCGCCGACGAGCCGTCCTCGCGCGTGGACCCGATTGTCCAGCGCGACGTTTTCGAGCTTCTGGGCTCGCTCCGTGACCAGCAGAACGTCGCAATCGTTCTGATCAGCCATCAGCCGCGCGTCGTGTCTTCGTTCGCTGACAAGGTTGTGCCGCTGGATACCTCAGGCGAGCGGGCGTAAGCGTGGCAATCTCGAAGGAAACGAAGAGTGCCGTCGCTCCAAACACGGCAAAGGCGATGGCCGAGCACTAGGCGGGGGTGCTGACAAGTTCCAGCAGTCTCCGTCGCACCTTGGGCTTCGTCAGGTCTGGGCAGACGTATTCGCCGGAGCGGGAATGCGTCACCGAAATGCTCGATGATCACACCCTCGCGGTGCGCGAACAATACGGCCTGGTTTTATACGGAATGGCGTCGCTCACGCCTTCTGCTGTCACCGCTAGCCGGCAGACACTGGATCGGCGCAGCTTGACATCATGCGCGGCGGCTACAGCTCGGATCGACGCAACCACGTCAGTCGTTGACGATCCATGGCCATGACCAACGGAATGCCACTTTTGATGACAAGATCGCCTCCGTTCACGGCTCGAAGCAATTGGAGAGATCGTTGGCGCTGGTCATCCGCCCGTAATGATGCGGCAATGTTGCACTCACAGGGTCTTCCGAGACATCTTTCACAGGAAGCCTGATACCTATGTGCAGCATCGCAATATCCGAGCCAAGCAAGCTGGCGATCGGCCCCACCCGCCTGTCCCAGTTGAAAATCGCATGCATCGCGCTGCCCGTGACCCTGGTCATGGCGGGTTGCAGCACGGTTCCACTCAAGGAAGCCGGAACGTTGACATCCTATGGCAGCCTTGGCGCGGTCAAAGGCAAGTTCAGCAAGTCGCGCTCCTTCGTGGACGGGCCGGCCTTGGCGGGTGTGAAAACCGTCAGTATTTCACCGACTTCGTATTCGCCCGGCGCTTTTGCTCGGGTGAAACAGAGAGAAGACCGGGCACTGGTTGCAAATGCTCTGGATCGGGCGATGTGTGTTGCTCTGAGCGATAAGTATCAGGTCGTGCCAACGGGGCAGCCCGCCGACTTGACCGTGCGAGCAGTGGTTGCCGACCTGGTGCCGACTGACAAGACGATGGCCGGCGTTTCGACAGCCGTAACGCTGGGCAGCGGCGCCGTATTGCCGGTCAGCATCCCTCGCCTGCCGATGGGCCTGGGCGGTCTCGCAGTCGAGGCCGAGGCGCTTGATCGTAATGGTATCCAGCGCGCTGCGATCGTCTGGTCGCGTGGAGCGAATTCCATCACGAACAATCCCAGGGTCTCCGAAGTTGGCGACGCCTACAGCCTGGCCACTACATTCGGGAATGATTTTTCCAGGCTGCTTGTCACGGGCAGGGACGCCTCCGGGTTTCAGATATCGATACCTTCGGGTCAGAAAATGAAATCGATGCTTGGCGGCAAACCGAAATATGCCGCGTGCGAGGCTTTCGGGCGATCCCCCGGCATCGCCGGCATGGTGGCCGACAAATTCGGCGCGCCGCCTACCTGGACGGACAAATCCGGCAGGAAGCCGGTTACAACACTCACGGCGCAGACCGGCCCGTCACTCCCTGAATAGCTAAATCCGGATTTTCAGCTTCGTTCCGGCTGTCCCGCTATCAAGCAGAACCCGGCCACCGTGGTTCGTAACGATCTGCCGGACAAGGCTCAGTCCGAGCCCGGCGCCTGTCGAGCGCGGCGTAACCCGGTAGAAGGGCTCGAACACCAGTTGCTGCTGGTCCAGTGGTATCCCCGGCCCTTGATCCGCGACTTCGACGTGTCCGTCCGCAAAGACGGATACGGAAATCATGCCGACATTCCCGCCGTAGTCGATGGCATTGCGAACCAGATTGCTGATGACCCGCGTCATTGCCGATGGACTGCCCTGCCGCTCCAGCTTGTCTGTGTCGGCGTGGAACGAGATTTCGTATCCGGCCGCGATTGCAAGAGGAGCGAGGTCGGCAACCGCCATCCTGGCGATGTCGACCAGGTCGATCGTCTCGAAGGGGTCTTCGTTCAGGTCGTTTCGCTCGAAATCGAGCAGCTGTTCGGCAGTTCCCCCTAACCGTGCAACATCTTTCAGAAGGCGCTGACGGTCCTGCCCCTCTGCCATGCCTTCGATCCTGGTCTGCATAATCGCTATCGGCGTGCGCAACTCATGGGCAGCATCCACCAGAAAGCGCTGTCTCTTCTGGAATTCGGCGTCAAGACGCTCAAGCGCTCCGTTGAACGCCGCGATCAGCGGGGCAACCTCTCGCGGAACAGATTTGGTTGGAAGTCTTGCGCCACGGCTACGCGGTTCGATCGCCTTCGCCCTGCGGGCGACATCGTTCACGCCACTGAGCGAACGTTGGACAATGCGGGGTACGGCCAGGAATATCGCAGGCAGCGTGAGACCGAGCAGAGGTAAATAAATGGGGTTCAGCTCAACAAGAAGAGCCGGGACGACCCAGTCGCGCCCAGAGGTCTTTCCAAGCATGATCCTTACTTTGCCCGCGGCGGTATCGATGCTTTCGATCGAGGCGATTTCGCGTGCATTCGCCCCTCTCATGTCCGCTTCATGAAATCGATACACAAAGGGAGCGAGGTCTGCATAGGATGCAGGTATCTCGCCGTAGGAAACCATTTCGCCACGAGCAGTCGCAACGACGTACCACAAGCCTTCGGTCTGGCTCTTGATGGACCGAAGACCCGGCGTGTCGCGTATTTCGAGGCGCCCTTGAGAATCAAGGACTATCGCATCCTCCATGGCCGAGGAGACTTTCTTCTCGAGGACCAGATTGGGCGAAAGGACTGTTGCCCCATAGAGCGACAGGCCGACTATCAACAGCGCGACAATCACGATGAATACAAGGCTGAGCTGCCAGCTTAGCTTCCACCTGAGCGAAGTATTTCCTTCCGACATCACTCTTCCTTCAGAAGATATCCGACGCCTCTTATGCTGTGGATTGCCACTCCGGCGCCGGCATCGAGCAGCTTCTTGCGCAGGCGCGAAATATGGGTGTCGAGCGCGTTCGACTGGATCTCGTCTTCATAATTGTAGACCGCAGCCTCCAAGGTGGAGCGAAGAACGGTTTTTCCGCTCCGCTTTGCCAGGGCGGCGAGGACCATAAGTTCTCTTCTGGGGATGTCGATCGGCCTGGAATTGGCAGACACATTAAAATGGACGGGATCAATGGTTATTCGGCCGACCGTGATTTCCGGTTCTGCCAGATTTGCCGGCCTGCGCAGCACCGCACGCAGGCGGGCCATCAACTCGTCGATCAGGAAGGGCTTACCCAGATAGTCGTCCGCGCCGGCGTCGAGCCCCTCAACGCGCTCTTTCGGCTCGTTTCGTGCCGTAAGAACGATTATCGGCGTGTCGATGCCTGCCAGCCTCAGCTTTGGGATGAAACCAAGACCGTCGCCATCAGGCAGGCGGCGATCCAAAAGGATTGCGTCATACACGTATTGGCGCGACAGCTCGATCGCATCTCCGAGCAGCATGGTGTGATCTATAACGATGCCCTGTTTACGCAGCGCTCCCGTAAGCGCTTCCGCCAATGCCTTTTCATCCTCGATCAATAAGATCCGCATCGCGGCCGCCCCTTTTTTGGACCGTTCTTGCACCTGCGGAGATTGCAGCAGCATTACGGATAGCAGGCGGACGCTACGCGACTTCAATTTCGATTTTTGTATGTCGAGCTCAGCTCTTAAATGGACGAATGCCGAATGGGCCCGCTCGGCACGAGCGTCTCGGCGGCCTTGAGGATACCTGTGGCATCCATCCCGAAACGCCTGCAGAGATCGGCGATCGTCCCAGTTTTGCCGAAATGCTCGACACTCAGTGACCGCGTGCCATCTCCGCGCACTGATCCAAGAATTCGAGTGTGATGTCCGATTGCTGGCCGGTTTCGATGCGCCGGCGCTCCATGCGCAGGTCGGGCCATTCGGCTAGCTCGCTCAGCCGCTGGCTTGCAAGATATTTGCAATCTCCGTGCCCAACCAAGAGCACCTCAGCCTCCCCGCTTGAAAACACCCATAGCGATTCCGATACAAAAACGACGGGTTGAGTTTGTCCCTCAATCTCTTTCTAGCAGCGAAATCCGAGTTTGAGACAAATCCTACGATCAGCTGTCATACGTCGCCAAGAAAGCAAACGGGATGACCGCTTTTGGACGAGATCAGGGTCATGATGAAGGGCAACAAGGAAGGCGCGTTGCTGCCACCCCTTCACCGCGCCGCGGAGGGGCGCTGGCGAGCCCACCCGTGATATTCGGACGTAAAGCATTGCAAGATTGTCAGCCTGCCAGGCTTTCTGTAGCTTCTGGATATGAAGGAGACGGCCCCGAAGATTATCTATCCAGTAGCTGTGCGCGCGCTGATGAAGGTTCTCGTGCCCCGGTTGGAGGCTGCGTTGGGCACACCACTCGATCTGGCCATAGACCTTAATCCGGCGATTGCCCAGCGCATCGCGGATGGGGAGCGTTTCGATGTAGGTCTCACCAATCCGCATTTTGTCTCTGCGTTGATCACTAAAGGTCACATCGGCGAGTCGAGTCATCGCGCCTTCGGCCGCGTCCCGCTTGCCATCGGTCGCAGAGAAGGAGACTTCGTCCCGGTCGTGACAAGTGTTCGCGACATCATTTCACTCATCAACGATGCAGAAAGTATTGGATACACAGCAGCCGGCACAAGCGGTCACACCTATCTACAGGTGATGGAGCGGCTCCGCCTTACTGAAATGACGAAGTCAACGAGCAGACCGATGGGCACCGGCGAACCGATGGCCGCAGTCGCCGCCGGCGATGTCCAATTTGGTGTGGTGCCGCTGACGACGGTCCTGTCGGCAGCGGGCGTCGTGCCGGCAGCGATCTTCCCGGACGACTTGGGGGCGCACATCGACATATCAGTCTTCCTGAGTCATTCGCCTCACGAGCGTGCCGCCTTGATTTTGAAATTCCTCACTTCACCAGAAATAGACGCCGAGTTGGCGACGGCGGGCATGTCGCGCTTTGCGTTTACGTGAGCGGCCCAATCCAAATTCCTACATTCGCAACATCAGCTCCTCAGCTTCCGTCAGCCGCAAAAGCCAACAATGTCCGCAATCAGAAGTGCAGACATCCCCTCGCTGCATGAAAGACATCTAATCGCCTTTGGCCCAGCGCTTCTGTTTCGGCCGGCCCGTCGTTACTAGTCGGGAATGCGCGCCTCGGCTCACACCAGTGCCGCCGGCGGCACGAGACGGTCTAACGCAAAACGCCGCCCCGATTTATTAGATCGGGGCGGCGATTGATTTATGCTTGATTTGGTTGCGGGGGTAGGATTTGAACCTACGACCTTCAGGTTATGAGCCTGACGAGCTACCGGGCTGCTCCACCCCGC
>NZ_JBBBDZ010000012.1:0-186256 GCF_037153935.1 Mesorhizobium sp. CCNWLY176 | reverse complement strand
ATGGCGCCACCAGCCCGCCATCGGGATATAGCCGGGAAACTCCACCTTCCGGCGGTCCAAAGAATGGTATCGGATCAGAAACGGCCGAGGCTCTAATCGCCGCTGGATGAAAGTTCAGTGGCAGGTCAGATGGGAAAGGTCACTCTACCATTCAGATTGGTAGCATGCCGCTCAGTCAAATATAGAATGGCATCTATGTCTGAGTACCTTACTGCCCCGTCGGATCCTTTCCTACTTAGTTCTCTTTGGGCAATGTATGTGACGGTATTTGGATCGTACTCAGCGAAATCCTCGTTTATCAAAACAAGAAGGCGGAGGTGAACACCTGTTCTATTTCCTACGAAATTGGCAATCTGCCTATTTGCTTTTTTGAAATGAGTAACTACTGCACGCGCCAATCGATCAAAAATGCTTTTTCGAAGTGATTCTCTCTCTTCTTCCGGAAGGTTCTTTAGGATCGCCTCGATTGGCCAATGGCCAAAGAACTTAGGCCAGCTTTCGTGTTTTTTTGCAGGGGCAATCGCGTTTGAAAGTCTTTCGGATGGACTGCCTTCTAAGCTTTTGATTTCTATAACTAAGGCTCCGCCTAGACATTCGTAGTCTGGTCGTTTCTCCTTGTCACCCTCCAAGTCTAAGGAGCGACCGGACATCTTTTCTTGGAGAAAGGCACAAAATCTGGGCGTGATCGGATCAGGCCCACCGTTCCTCTCGATCCATCTATAAGTGCTTCGATCGAAACCTGACCGACTATCGGTTTTCACCAACGCACACCCTTCAAGGAGGTATCTTTCGCCAAATAACCCAACCGTGAACTGGGCCAATTATGCGTGCCATGTTTGCGTATACATACTGGAGAGGCAAGGTACGATCGCTTGCGCCAACAGGCTGTTTATCAGCCTCGGGTCAAAATCCTTGGGTCAAGCCCGAAGATGACGACGTGGAGAGATAACGTTCCAACGGCCCACGCTGAAACCTCACAACATCGGCTACACGTCGAAATCACTCTGAACAGAAGACACACAGGCACATGGAACCCGACAACCTCATCTCCCTAGTCCCACCCCAACCCGTCGCCGACAACGCCGCCAAGGGGCTTGCCTTTCGTGCAAAATTCGGGCGGGGTGGAACGGAGATCGGCGTCGGGCGGGCGCAGGAGCTGGTCGCGCGGCGCGCGCTCCAGCCTTCTGTCATCAAGCGCATGGTCAGCTATTTCGCCCGCCACGAGGTCGACAAACGCGCCAAGAATTTCGGCAACGAGGAAAACCCCTCGGCCGGCTACATCGCCTGGCTTCTATGGGGCGGCGACGAAGGCCGCGCCTGGGCGCTCGACCTCAAGACCCGCATCGGCAACGCGCCAGATATTTGAGGTTGCGGCTCCCCTTCTCCCCCTGTGGGAGAAGGTGGCCGACCCCGGACTTGATCCGGGGGAGGTCGGATGAGGGGTGCTGGACGGAGTGCCCTGTTGCAGGACGTGTGCGGACATGGATGCTTGGCGATAGCCTTGAAGCGCCTCGTTTCTTCCAGCACCCCTCATCCGCCCCTTCGGGGCACCTTCTCCCACAAGGGGAGAAGGGAGCGTCGGCGTTTACGGCGCTTCACCTCCATGGCCGCAAGCTGGTGTCCCGCACATAGGCGATGATCGTGTCGCAAACGGAATTCATTTCCCGCAGCACATCGTCGTTCCAGAACCGCAGCACGCGAAAGCCACGCGCCTTCAGTTCCGCATCGCGATCGCGGTCGTATTCCGAATCCGCATGCTGGCTGCCATCGATCTCGACGATCAGCATCGCGTCAGCGCAAAGGAAGTCGGCGACAAAGCGACCGACCGGCCCCTGCCGGCGAAACTTGATCCCGTCGAGACGACGGCCGCGTAGTTCCTGCCATAACCTGTCCTCGGCTTCGGTCAGCTCCCGCCGGAGCGATCGTGCGAAGCGGCGTTTGGCTGGCTGAACGGGCTGGTGCGGCATGCCTACCCCTTCTCCCCCTGTGGGAGAAGGTGGATCGGCGCGCAGCGCCGAGACGGATGAGGGGTGCTGGACGGAGTGCGAAGATACAGAAAGGGCGAGATTGGAACTTGGTGCTTCATTCTGAGAGCTCTCGTTTCTTCCAGCACCCCTCATCCGACCTCGCCTTCGGCTCGGCCACCTTCTCCCACAAGGGGAGAAGGGGAAACGCCTACTTCCCCGCCCACTCCACATATTCCCTCATCAGCCCTTCATATGCCTCCATCGGCGGCAGGGCCTCGTAGCTGTGCGGGGCGCCGGTCTCGGCGAAGGGCAGCTTTTCGCTGGTCCATGTCTCGATGAAGGGCGCCATGCCGTCGGTGTCGTCCAGCAGGGGCGAGCGGAGGTTGACGAACCAGTCCATGCCTTCCGGCCGCGTGAACATCCAGCTCATGCAATGCGGGCAGAAATAGTGTTTTGAGGCACCGTGCAGCCCGCCGATCACCGGCTCGCCCTGCGTCACTTCGAAACCGTCTGCGGGGATGGCGGCAGACAGCGAGAATGCCGAGGAGCTCATCTTCTGGCAGCCGGTGCAGTGGCAGGCCATGGTGACCAGCGGCGCGGCACTCACCTTGAAACGCACCTGCCCGCAGCGGCACCCGCCTTCGCGTTTCCAGTCAGTCATAACTGCCTCCTCTTGCGCGCAAATCATCTGGTGCAGCTAACGGCAGCCGGCGCGATCCTGCAACTGCCTGCCTTCGGATGCGCGAAAAGGCCGCTGGGCCGATATCGCCCGCATGACCTCGCCATCCGCCATATTGGGGATATCCGGCCAATCGACTTTTGCGCCTTCCCGAACCAAGCTGGCGCGTGACAATCCCAAATGTCAGGCGGTGGGCGGCACAGGAGGGAGCACCCGAGCCATGCCCAATGAAATCCAGCAGCCCAAGCCGTTCGATCTCGTCGGCGATCCCGTCCTCATTGCCGGCATCGGCCAGGGTTTTGAGGCGACCCTGAACTGGCGCGTGCATGACGGCCATGACGAGCGCACCGGCTTCTTCAATGTCGGCGGCGGCACCGGCGAGCACGGCCAGTTCCAGATTGCGGCAGCCATCGGCAATGCCGCCTTCCAGCTCGACAGGCTGTTCGTGGAAGTGTTCGAAGAGAGTGCTGCCGACGGGTCGGAGATCAACAAGGTCATCGTGCCCGTCATCTACGGGCCGCGCATCGTAGCGAACTATATCGGCTTCCGCATCCATACCGTGAAGGCCGGCGACACGCTGTCGAAGATCGCGCGCGAACATTACGGCGATTCCGCCCTGTTCTCGCGCATCGTCCGCGCCAACCCGTTGGTGATCAACGATCCGAACCAGATCTTCGTCGGCCAGCAGCTGAAAGTGCCGATCGGCGCGTGAGGCGTCAGGCCGTTTCGACCGCGCCGATAATACCGCTTGCAAGCGCGTGGAGGTCGTCGCGGTAGCCGGTGCGGGCGGACGGATTGTCCTCGGCCGAGGTCATGACGATGGTGAGTTCCAGCGACGGCACGATGTAGAGCATCTGCCCGCCGTAGCCCCAGGCATAGCTGACCGGCCGCCCGCCAAGCTCGCGCAGGAACCAGCCATAGCCGTAGCCATCGCCGTTGAAGCGCGAAGTGGTGCGTGGCTGCCAGGATCGCTCGACCCATGCCGCCGGCACGATCTGCCGGCCTTCAGGCGTCTTGCCGCCATTGCGGTAGAGCTCGCCAAAGGCTGCCAGCGAGCGGGCGCTCATCGCCATCTGGTTGCCGCCGACATAGATGCCTTGCGGGTCGCGGTCCCAGGCGGTGATGCGAAAGCCGTCGAGCGGCCCGAGCCAATCGCGCGCCAGCGCCAGCGTCGACTTGCCGCCGACGCGCGTCAGGATCGCCGAAAGCAGATGCGTCGAGCCGGTGGAATAGAGCATCGACCCGCCCGGCTCGTCATCGAAAGGCATGGCAAGGGCGGTGCGCACCCAGTTGCGGCTGGAAACCCAGCGCCCGTAATTCGGCCCCGAAGTGCGCCCCAGCCCGGCCTGCATGGAAAGCAGATTGCCGATGGTGATGTCCTCGATGCGCGGGTCGGGTTTGGCCGGAAGATCGGCGCGCAGCAGCGGCGCGATCTTCTGGTCCGGCCCTTGCAGCAGTTTTTTATCGATGGCGATGCCGACCAGCGCCGAGACAACCGATTTCGAGGCCGATTTGATGTTGGTCGGAGCTGTCAACGAGTTGCCGCGATAGCCGCGCTCGGCGAGTGTTTTGCCGCCGCGCATGACCAGCACGGTCTTGAGCGAGGTCAGCCTTTCCGCCTCGTCGAGCAGGTCCGGCAGAGCGCGGGGCGTTGCTGGCTCGGCCTGCGTCTGGGCGAAAGCCGGCCATGGCATCGCGGCGGAAGCAAGAAGGGCAAGTGCTGTGCGTCTGTTCATGGAAAGCGAGTTAGGGAGCGTGAACGGCGAAAGATAGGCCGAACCATCCCTGGCGTCGGCATGTCACGCAGATGTTACGGCGAGTTTCGCCAGCAACCCCGCCAGCACTTTCGCCTCATCCGCATCAAGCTTCGCTCCAACCGCCGCCTCGATCGCCGGCGCATAGACGCCCCACATGTCGCGGCGAAGCGTCAAACCTTCAGGCGTGATCGCCAACATCTGGCCGCGCTTGTCGTCCGGGCAACTGCGTCGCACCACCAGCCCGGCCTTTTCCAGCCGGTCGATCAGCCGCGAAAGGTTGTACTGCTCGAACAGCAGCGCCCGCTCCAGCTCAAAAGGCCGGAGCCCCTCGCCGCCGCCGGCGCGTTCCAGTTCCCACAGCGCGTCATACCAGGCAAGCGGCGGAAAGCCCGCCGCCTTCAGCCGCGCCTCGATGCCGGCCGTTGCCACGCGCTGGGCACGCGAAAGGCCGATCCAGACCGCGATGGTCGTGTCGTCCGGTTGTCTGTCCATCTCTCACACATAGTTGATTTCATGCATCTGCATCAAGATTGACAGAACATATGCGCTCATCTAGTTAGATGCAATTGCATCCAATTCAACGGAGTGCCTGCCATGACGAACAATCTCACGCTGATCTCCTTCGACCTCTGCCCCTTTGTGCAGCGCGCCGCCATCGTGCTGGCCGAGAAGAACGTGCCCTTCGAGCGCGTCGACGTCGATCTCGAAAACAAGCCGGAATGGTTCCTGAAAATCTCGCCGCTCGGCAAGGTCCCGCTGCTGAAGGTCGGCGACGACGTGTTGTTCGAAAGCGCTGCCATCGTCGAATATCTGGACGAAACCAACCCGCCCGCCCTACACCCGGCCAACCCGGTGACGCGGGCGCGCCATCGCGCCTGGATGGAGTTTGGCTCGGCAGTGCTCGGCGATATCTGGACACTGGAAGTGACGAGCGATCAAGCCGCCTTCAATGTTGCCCGCGCCGCGCTGAAGGAGAAGCTGGCGCGCGTCGAAAGCGAGCTTGGCGACGGCCCCTATTTCGCCGGCAAGGATTTTTCCATCGTCGATGCCGTCTTCGCCCCGGCCTTCCGCTATTTCGAAGTCATCGACCGCCTCGCCGATCTCGAGGTTTTCGACGGCCTGCCCAAGGTGCAGAAATGGCGTGAGGCGCTGGCCGCGCGGCCTTCGGTCAAAAACGCCGTCGTGCCCGACTACAACGACCGGCTTCTGCGCTTCCTGCAGAAGAAGAACGGCATTTTGGGCCGTCTGCCGCTGGCCGCCTGAGCGGCGTCGCGGTCAGCCTTCCAGCGGAACGCGGCGCATGCCCATCCGCTCATAAAGCCGCACGGCGTCCGGGTTTTTCACGAGGCCGGTCTTGAGGTCGAGATGGGCCGCACCCCGCGCCTGAAACGTGCCGAAGACCTGGCATAGCAGCGCTTCGGCCAGCCCGCGCCGGCGCGCCTCCGGGCGCACCGCGAGGTCCTTCAGATAGGCGCTGGTCCAGCACAAGGCTGCCGCAACGAGCCGCTCGTCGCCGTCGAACACCAGGAAGCACAGTGCCGGGTCGAACTCATCATCGTTCGACACTTTCTGCCACCAGGTATCGAAAGGGCCTTCCTCGCCATCGTCGAACACTTCGCTCAGCAGCGCATGCAGGGTTCGGGCGTCACTTGCGCGAAAGGTCCGCATCGAAAACCCGGCCAGCCACTTTGGCGCCGAAAAATCGCCGTCGAGGTCGCGGCGAAACCGCACCACCTGCTCTTCACTCATTGGGCCAATCTTCCGATCTGTTCGACCGCATTCGAGATTACGCTCCAGGGTTGTCGAGATTCAGGTCAGGACGTGGCGAAAATGATGACTTTCGAGAACCGGAGCGGAGCGTACATTTGGTACGTGAGCACCGGAAGCGCAGAAAGCCGTCATTTGCAGGCCGTCATCACCTGAATCTCGACGAACCCTAGCGCCCCAGCGTTACCGCGCCACTGCGCTTCACCGCGCGCTGATAGGCCGGGCGTGCGTGAATGCGTTGGAGAAAGCCGGTGAGGTTCTGAAAGCGATGGTCGAGCCCGCCGCGCGCCACCGCGGCTTCCAGCGGGAAGCTCATCTGGATATCGGCAGCGGTAAAGTCGTCACCAGCGAAATAGTCGCGGTTTTCAAGCTCGCCATCGAGAAAGGCCAGTATCTCGGCGATCTGGCCGTCGATGCGCGGCAGAACGGCGGCGGCCGCCTCGCCCATGCGCGAAAAATAGAGTTTCAGGAGCAGCGGCGGCATCGCCGAGCCTTCGGCGAAATGCATGAAGGTGAGATAGGGCACGCGCTCGGGCGTGCCGGGCGCAGGCCGCAGGGTGCCGTCGTCGTGCCGGTCGAGGAGATATTCGATGATTGCGCCGGATTCGGCGACCGTCAGCTCTCCGTCGGTCAGCACCGGCGCCTTGCCGAGCGGGTGGACGTTTTTCAGTTCCGGCGGCGCCAGCATGGTTTTCGGGTCGCGCTGGTAGAGAGCCAGGTCGTATTCGAGCCCGAGCTCTTCCAGCAGCCAAAGAATGCGGTGCGAGCGCGAATTGTTGAGATGGTGAAGCGTGAGCATGCGATCCCCTTGCATTCGGACCATGCCGACTTACTGCATCAGACCGGAAACGGAAATCCGCTTGCTGGCCAAATCGGATGTGGAAACTGCAGAGAGCTGTCAGGCAGCGCCGGGCGTGGCAGCCGGAGTCGGAACCGGTGCGGCGGCAGGAAGCGGCGTTGGCGCGGGCGGAAACACCGGCGCCGCCGCTGGAATAGCCGCCGGCGCAATATTAGCTGCACCGGGGATAGGTTCAGGCGCCGAGGCCCCAGCCATCGGGTTCATCTCAGGTTCCGGGCGGCGCATGCGGCGGCGATCCTTGCCCAGGCCTGTCTCTTCCAGCAGGCCCTTGCGCTTGGCGTCGTAGTAATAGCCGGTCTGGTAGAGGCGGTCGGCGCGCCTGTGGTCGCCGCCGGCCACCAGATAGGCACCGCGCAGATATTTCACCGCATATTTCAGATTGGTCTCGGCATCGAGAAGGCCGTTCGCCGGGCCGTCATAGCCCATGCCGCGTGCGGTCGCGTGCTTGATCTGCATCAGGCCCCAGTGACCGCGATTATAGGCACGCGGATTGAAAGTGCTCTCGCGCTTGACCACGCTGCGCACAAGCGTTTCCGGCACTTCGTAGATCGCGGCATATTTGGTGATGAGCTTGTCCACGACAGTGCCGTTTTGCGGCGCGAGCGGGCTAACAGGCACATCCGCGGTGGCGAAGGCATTGGCCGTGACGGTCTCGGCCGGCGAGGCCTCCACGCGCGCCTCGGTCTGCGTATAGGAACTCGGCACAATCGACACCGTGTCAGGCAGTGCCAGATCGACGGTCGGCGCCATGGCCAAGCTTGTCGGCGTGTCTTCTCCAGTCGTCGCGCAGGCCGCTAGCGCCAAGGGCGATAGCACCGCTGCAACGAGAGGAAATCTCAGAAAAGAAGGCAAAGCCGCGCTCGTTGTCTGCAAATCAATTGTTAACGATTGGAAACCCCAATACATCAGCCGCACCGTTTCGGCAACACGGCCCGGTTGCAAGTGTATCGCGCCATGCTGTCAGGAGGCTTAGTGCAGTCCACTGATAAGAGACTGTTCCCGCTTTGTACCGGTCGGCTTCTGTGGTATGAAACACCTCGGCTTTCTGGGCAAAAACGTGATGACCATACCCTATCATCTCTTCGAAACCGCCATCGGCTGGATCGGGATCGCCTGGAGCGAGCGGGGCCTGACGCGGGTGCAATTGCCCGAGCGCGACCGTGTAGCCACCGAAAGGCGGCTGCTGGCGACGATGTCCCGAATCTCACAGTCCGGCGAGCCGTCGCAACAGACGGCGAGAGAGCTGCCGGCGAACATCGTCGCCGCAGTCGATGAGATCACGCGCTATGCAGCGGGCGAGATAGTGGACTTTTCGGACATCAAGGTCGACCTCGCCGGCATCAACGACTTCCGGTTGGCGATCTACGACGCGGCGCGAAAGCTCGGGTTTGGCGAGACGACGACCTATGGCGAGTTAGCCCAGCGTGCCGGCCACACCGGGCTGGCGCGCGAAACAGGCCAGGCGCTGGGCTCCAACCCGGTGCCGATCGTGGTTCCGTGCCATCGCATTCTCGCGGCCGGCAACAAGATAGGCGGCTTTTCGGCTCCCGGCGGCTCGGCCACCAAGGAAAAGCTTCTGACCATGGAAGGCGTACGGGTTGGCCCGCCGCCGTCCGCACAGGCGTCTTTCGGCTTCTGAACGGCCTGACTTCTTGGGCAGGCCGCCCTCACCTGAATATCAATGCGCCTCAGTCGCGCAAAATCAGGAAACGGTCGTCCGGGTCTACCCGCTCGCACCGGCGCACCGGACAGGACCGGTCGGCTGTCGGGACGAAGACGGTCTCGGCGCTCTCATCGCTCTTGCAGAACCGGCGATCCGCGACATAGCGGTCATAGCGCAGGATGGAAGGATTGCGCTCCGAACGATAACGCAGCAGCGCAGCGCCATCGCGCCGGACCGTGGCCTGAACCTCGCCGCAACTCATGCTGGTAGAGGTATAGCGGGAAATCGCCTGTGCCTCGACCGCGATCAAAGACAGGCAAAGAACGAGCAAAACACGTTTCAAGGTCACCTCCCTGCGCATGCATCACCAAATGCTCCTATAGACAGGAACGAGCGGGATCGACGGAAGTGCTCATGGCGGCCGATCACATCCCGGTGAACGATCATCTTCTCTGGCTCTTGTGCTTGCGAGCAATACGCATTATATCAGCCCCGTTGATATTTCGGCCGATCGATATGGTAGTCCCGCGATTTATTCGCGTTTGCTGACGTCTATCTCCAAAATCTCGATACAAGGCGACCAAGTTCGCTTGGTTAAATAACGTTGCAAACGCAAGGAAATATAAAATGGCTACTGGCACCGTAAAGTGGTTCAACTCGACCAAGGGTTTCGGCTTCATCCAGCCTGACGCAGGCGGCGCGGACGTTTTCGTCCACATCTCCGCTGTTGAGCGCGCTGGTCTGTCGAACCTCGTCGAAGGTCAGAAGATCAACTTCGAGATCGAGCAGGACCGCCGCACTGGCAAGTCGTCTGCTGGTTCTCTTTCCAAGGCCGGCTGATTTTACGCGCGCCTCGGACTGAAAGGTTCGAAGCGCACGGCAAGTCACGGATGTACTGGCGGCCGCGCGACAAGCGCGCCGGAGGTCAGGGTCAGGAACTGAAGCGGCAGATTGCCGCCAGACCTGGCCGATGAATTCCAGATCAGCCTGTTTTGGGCGCGGAAGGCGGGGTAACTCCCCGCCTTTTTGTTGTCTGGAGTTTGCAGCGACGCCGGGCGCTCCTAAGTCGCCCGCAGCGCAATCAACAATTCAAGGCAGCCAGTCGATCGATACGTGCCCCGGGTCCACCCTCACCCGCTCCAGCCAGGCTGACACCGCCGGATAAGCACCGAGGTCGAAGCCTCCCTTGCCCGCATCGGCCGTATAGGCATAGAGCGCGATGTCAGCGACACTCATCGCATCGCCTGCGAAAAACGCATTCTTGGCCAGATGTTTTTCCATGACGCCGAGTGCCTTGTTGCCGCGTTCCAGCGTCAGGGCCAGACGCTCGGGCGTCGCATCCTTCGCCCGCTCGGGAAAGGTCAGCAGCGCCTTGCGCACGGCAATGTAAGGCTCATGACTGTATTGCTCGAAGAACAGCCATTGATAGGCCTGCCCGCGCAGATAGCGGTCCGAAGGCAGAAACCGCGTGCCTTCGGCGAAGTAGAGCAGGATCGCGTTCGATTCGGCCAGAAGCCGCCCGTCGTCGAGCTCGAGCAGCGGCACCATGCCGTTCGGGTTTTTCGCCAGATAGTCGGCCGAGCGTGTCGCACCGCTATGCGAACTCACCTCGACATGTTCGAAACTCTGGCCGAGCTTGGCCAGAAGCAGCCGCGGCTTGTAGCAATTGCCGCTGTCGACCATGCCGTAGATTCGCATCATCCATATCTCCTGTTTGCGCGCAGATTATCGCCGCCGCAAAATCCATCCAGTGATTTGTAATGACGAGTCTATCAGCGCGGCTGATGTGTTTATCCGAACAGCCGCACCACGTTGCGCCCGCCATCAAGCAGCCGCGCGATCGGCAGTGGCTTCTCGTCGAAAACCGTTCCGGCCAGCGCGGCAAGCGCCAGAAGGTCGCCTTGGAACAGATCGACATTTGCATCCAGCGCGACACGCAGCGACGCGGCGTCGGCTATGCCTTCGACAAGCACCTTCACGCCCTGGTCCTGCAAGGCCGAAACAATCGGCGCAAACAGCCGAGCCGTGGCGCTGTCCCGGCAGATCTCACCGAACCATGTCTCGTCCACACGCACGACATCCGGGCGAATCAACTCGATTTCATCGTCGCCGGCCTGCCCGACGCCGTAGACACGCAAGCCCGTCCGAATGCCCTTCCAGCGCATTTGCTCGGCAAGTTGCAGAACATGCCCGGCTGCGAACTGCATGGCGTTGTCGATCTCGCAGACCAGCATATCCGGGCACAACACGGCGCATTCCGGTTCCCACGCGGCGGTCGGCAGGAAGTTCAAGAAGGTATCGAGATCGGCCGATCCCGGATCGAAATCGATGAACATGTCGACGTCGCCGAGCCCGATATTGCGATAGTTCCGCAGATGCAGCACCTGGAACAGCATCTCGGCAAATTCGGCTGACGGAGCTGCGGCACCGTCCCGAAACTCCTCGACCGTCAAAGACCGTCCATGCCGGAAGAAGGCCGGCACCGGTTTGACCCCTACCGTCACCAGCACGTCATCCGAGCGCGAAAAAATCGGCTGGCAGGCGCTCTTCAGCCGAAGATCGCCCATGACGCCGATTTCGATACCCACTTCGTCGACGAAAACCGCCTCGTCGATGGCAGCCAAAAGGCCTGATGCGAATGTCATGAAGGCCTCCTCCGGCCGAATTTTCTGTCTGCGCGCCGGGCACTGTGGACGGGTTTCATTTGGGGTTGCGGCTCGACGGCCAGTTCTGCCGGCGGCGTTTCCGGCAAGGGTGACGCCACGGCCACCACCGTTTCCGGCCGAGCCAGCACGAAACCCTGCACCATGGAGGCGCCGGACCGTTCGGCGAGGTCCAGTTGCCAGCCTTCTTCGATGCCCTCGAACACGGTCATGATGCCCTGCTCGGCAAAGTTCTCGACCATGGAGGTCAGCAGCGCGAAGCCGGCTCCCGTTTCCATCAGCCGGGCAATCCACTGCGCGTCGAATTTCACGATGTCGGGCCGCAATTCCCGGATGCGCGTGATGTCAGACTCGGCTGCGCCATAGTCGTCGATGGCGATCCTCAAGCCATTAGCCCGCAGCGCTTCGACGAAGGCGTAAAGCACCTCCTGCGAGGCGGCCTTCTGCTCCGTCACCTCGCAGATCACACGATAGGGCTCGATGCCGGCCTCGTGCAGCACCAGGCGCAGGTCGCGCAGAGCATTGTCGACAACCGATCGCTCGGTGAAGATGGAGGGGTCGAAATTGACGAAGATCGTGGCATCCGGGTCCAGCCAGATCGCCGCGTTCAGCAGATGCAGCGTGCGCGTCAGTGTCTCGACGGACAGCCGGTCGGCGGCGGCGATCTCGTTGAAGAAAGTCGTCGGCGCCACCTGAACGCCGTCGCGCGAAGGCCGCAGCAGGCCTTCATAGGCAACGATCTGCAGCTTGCCATCGCGGAAGGCAAAGATCGGCTGGAACGCCGTTTCCAGCGTGAATGCACCCCATACGCCTGTCGCGGTACCGTCATCGCCGCGGATGACGTGATTGAGGCCGACACTGCGCGACACGATGCTCGTTGCTCCGGAATTGACGCCGGAGATTGCCACGCAACGTTTTATTGCGCGTTAATAAATCCATGAATCGGCCCACACGGCGATTTGTCTTGGCCACGGCCAAGCAACACTTGCGATTCTCCGCACAATCCGACATGAGAAGCGCGGCTGAAAACTGGCCCATCCATGAACCGGAGATAAAACGTCATGGCCTTCCTTGCCGATGCTCTTTCACGCGTAAAGCCTTCTGCGACCATCGCGGTCACTCAGAAAGCGCGCGAGCTGAAAAATGCGGGCCGGGACGTGATCGGCCTTGGCGCGGGCGAGCCCGACTTCGATACCCCGGACAACATCAAGAATGCGGCCATCGATGCGATCCGTCGCGGCGAGACCAAATATCCGCCGGTGTCCGGCATCGCGCCGCTGCGCGAGGCGATCGCCAAGAAGTTCAAGCGCGAGAACAATCTCGACTACAAGCCGGAGCAGACCATTGTCGGCACCGGCGGCAAGCAGATCCTGTTCAACGCCTTCATGGCGACGCTGAACCCCGGCGACGAGGTCATCATCCCCCGTCCGTACTGGGTCAGTTATCCCGAAATGGTGGCGATCTGCAACGGCACCTCGGTATTCGCTGAGACCTCCATCGACAACGGCTTCAAGCTGACGGCGGACGTGCTGGAAAAGGCGATCACGCCGAAGACCAAGTGGCTGCTGATGAACTCGCCGTCGAACCCGTCGGGCGCGGCTTACACCGAGGCAGAACTGCGGGCTCTCGCCGACGTCCTGCTCAAGCATCCGCATGTCTGGACGCTGACCGACGACATGTACGAGCACCTGACCTATGGCGATTTCGTCTTCAAGACGATCGCCGAGGTCGAGCCGAAACTCTACGACCGCACACTGACCATGAACGGCGTCTCCAAAGCCTATGCCATGACCGGCTGGCGCATCGGCTACGCCGCCGGTCCGGTCCAGCTCATCAAGGCGATGGACATGATCCAGGGCCAGCAGACCTCGGGCGCCTGCACCATCGCGCAGTGGGCCTCGGTCGAGGCGCTGAACGGACCGCAGGATTTCATCGCCAAGAACAAGGCGATCTTCCAGGCGCGCCGCGATCTCGTCGTCTCGATGCTCAACCAGGCGCGCGGCATCACCTGCCCGTCGCCGGAAGGCGCCTTCTACGTCTATCCGTCCTGCGCAGGGCTGATCGGCAAGAAGACGCAAGGCGGCACGGTCATCACCGACGACGCGGTCTTCACTTCCGAGCTTCTGGAAGCAGAAGGCGTGGCGGTCGTGCAGGGTTCGGCCTTCGGCCTCGGCCCCAACTTCCGCATCTCCTACGCAACGTCGGAGGCGCTGCTGGAAGAAGCCTGCACCCGCATCCAGCGCTTCACCGCTTCGCTGACCTGATCGGCGCATAGATCGAAAACGGAAAACCCGGCCTCGCGCCGGGTTTTTTCTTGGCCGCGTTTAATGCGCCTTCCGGGCGCTTACCCGCCATATTGCTCGTCCGACACCTTCTCCAGCCACTCGGCGGTAACACCATCCAGCGCTTCCTGCATGGCGATGTGCGACATGGCTGTGTTCGGCCCGGCACCGTGCCAGTGCTTTTCGCCAGCGGCAAAGAAGATCGTATCGCCGGCCCTGATTTCCTTTATCGGCCCGCCCCAACTCTGAACGCGGCCGGCACCCGAAACGACATGCAGCGTCTGCCCGAGCGGATGCGTATGCCAGGCAGTGCGAGCACCCGGCTCGAAACTTACCAGGACGGTTCGCAGTCTCGCCGGCTCTTCCGGCTCAGTCATCAGGGGCGTCTGGAAAACCCGTCCGGTGAAGTAGTTCTCCGGCGCGGATATCGTCGGCACACTGCCGCAGGCAACGATCTTCATGGTCGGGTACTCCTTCGGGTATGCGCGGATGAACAAACAAAACCGCCCGCTCCTTTTTGTGGAAGCGGCGGCACTGTTGCTCTTTATCATCCGGAGCGCAATGAACCATTGCCGGCCCTGACGTCCGCCGAACCGTCGTCATCCCGGGCGACCGTAGCGAAGCGAAGGGAAGACCCGGGATCTATTGACCAGCACGGCCGGGTACTGAGTTCGCGCTGCGGTATTGAAGCGCACCAAGGCAAGGACCGGGCCGTGCCTGACGATGCTGCGGCCAATAGATCCCGGATAGCCTCCGCTTCGCTCCGGTTTCCGGGATGACGACATCCTGTGCCGCCGCTCAATCAGCTCAGTAGATCGGCGGTGCACAACGCTGCGTTTTCCTCACGCGTTCAGCCAGCACTTGGTCAGTGCATGCCCGCCCATCAGTTCGCCATTCGGATCGTCGACCCAGCCGCCGACAGTCTGGCTGGTCGCGTCGATATAGTTGTTGAACATCGGCACGATCACCCCGCCCTCGTCGCGCAGGATCATGCCGGCGTCGCGGTACATCTGCTTGCGCTTGGCCTGGTCGAGTTCGGCGCGCGCGCCGAGGATAAGCTTGTCGAAATCGTCGCGGAAGAAGCGCGTGTCGTTCCATTCGGCGTTCTTGAGATAGGCGATCGAATAGACCTGATCCTGCGTCGGCCGCCCCGTCCAGTAGGACATCGAGAAAGGCTGCTTGTTCCAGGTTTCAGACCAGTAGCCGTCGCCCGGCTCGCGCTTGACCTCGATGGTGATGCCGGCCTTGGCGGCACTCTGCTGGTAGAGCTGCGCGGCATCGACAGCACCTGGAAACGCCACGTCGGAAGTGCGCAGCAGCACCGCGCCATCATGGCCGGATTTCTTGAAGTGGAACGCCGCCTTGTCGGGATCGTATTTGCGCTGCTCGATATCGTCGGAAAACAGCGCATAGGCTGCCGTCACCGGCATGTCGTTGCCGACCGAGCCGTAACCGCCAAGAATCTTCTGCACCATCTCCTCGCGGTCGACGGCGTATTTCAGCGCCAGCCTGAGATCGTTGTTGTCGAAGGGCGCTGTGTTGCAATGGGCGATGAAGACATAGTGCCCCTTGCCCGGCACGTTGCGGATTTCCACGCCCGGCACGCGTTTGACCAGCTCGACGATCTTGGGCTCGACGCGGTTGATCATATGCACCTGCCCACCCTGCAGGGCGGAGGTGCGCGCGGTGGCGTCGTTGATCACCACGATCTCGATCTGGTCGGCATGGCCGCGCTTGTCCGAGCCCCAATAGCCCTTGTGAAGCTCACCAACGTGGCGCACGCCAGGCTCGTTGACGGCCACCTTGTAAGGCCCGGTGCCGATGCCCTCGGTCGGGTTGTCCTTGCCGCCATTGGGCTGGATCATCAGGTGATAATCGCCGACGACATAAGGCAAATCGGCATTCGGGTCCTTCAGCGTGATGACGACATTGTCGCCGTCGGCCTTTATGCTTTCGAAGCTGGAGACGAAGGCCAGTGCGGCCGATTTCGAATTGGCGTCGGCATGGCGCTCCAGCGTCGCTACGATATCGGCCGGCGTCAGATCCTTGCCGTTGTGAAACGTAACGCCCTTGCGGATCTTGAAGGTCCAGGTCTTGGCGTCGTCGGAGGCGTGATATTCTTCGGCCAGCCGCGGCTCGATCTCGCCGGTCGGCGAGACTTCCAGCATCTGCTCGCCCCAGCAACGCCCGAATGTGTAGGGCACCTGGCTCGCCCAGGTCGCCGGGTCGAGGCTGTCGGTGGCAGCACCGCCGACGAGACCGCCTTTCAGCTGCCCGCCCTTGACCGGACCTTCAGCACGCGCAGCACCCGCCAGCAGCGAGTTGGCAAACGTCGCGGTGACGCCGAGCGCAGCGGCGCGACCGAGAAAATCGCGGCGCGACAGCCGTCCGCGAATGACATGATGGCTCAGGAATTTCAGTTCGTCGGACATGGTAGAAAATTTCCTCCAGCACCGTTTGACGGTTGTTGCATTCCCCAAGGTGATATTGGCCGTCCTGCCAATCAGGCCACGGAGCCGGTTGCGACATTTGATGGCGCAATTGGCATGGCGGCTCGCCAATCCCCTTGCCCTTGGCCCGTCCTCATGTGACGATGGCCTTTCGACGGGACAAGCCTGTCCCGCCGCGCGACGGCCGGGAGGAGGCCGGCCGCCGCCTCGGTGTCAACACGTGAGGAGGAGGTCGCCAGACCATGGGAAATCGCGCCGGAGGAAGACGCACGGGACCGAAATGCATTGCCATCGTCGGTCCCTTTGCAAGCGGAAAAACAACCCTTCTTGAAGCCATACTTGCCCGAACGGGCACCATAGCCCGCCAGAACCCGGTCTCATCGGGAAACACCGTCTCAGATCATTCCGCCGAAGCACGCGCGCATGCCATGAGCGTCGAGGCAACCTTCGCCACCACCGAGTTCATGGGCGACAGCCTGACCTTCGTCGATTGCCCCGGCTCGATCGAATTCGCCTTCGAGGCCGAACCGGTTCTGGCTGCCTGCGACCTCGCCGTCGTGGTCGCGGAAGCCGACGAGAAGAAGATACCAGCCCTGCAACTCATCATGCGCAAGCTCGACGAACTCGGCGTGCCGCGCATCCTGTTTCTCAACAAGGTCGACAAGGCGATCGCCGGTGTGCGCGAAACGCTGAAGATGCTGCAGCCGGCAAGCACCGCGCCTCTGCTGCTGCGCCAGATACCACTGCGCAAGGACAACATCGTCATCGGCTCGATCGACCTGGCGCTGGAGCGCGCCTACATCTACCGCGAATATGCCGAGAGCGAGGTCGCCGAGATTCCGGGCGACGAGAAGGCGCGCGAGATCGAGGCGCGTTTTTCCATGCTTGAAACACTGGCCGATCATGACGACCAGCTGATGGAGCAGCTGCTGGAAGAGATCGAGCCGCCCAAGGATGCCGTCTTCGACGACCTGTCGGCCGACCTGCGCGATGGCTCGGTCACGCCCGTTCTCATCGGCACCGCCGAGAAGGGCAACGGCGTGCTGCGCCTCCTGAAGGCGATCCGCCACGATGCGCCCGACATCGCGGCGACGCGCAAACGGCTCGGCGCGCCGGATGGTGCTGCTACCCTCGTCCAGGTCATGAAGACCATCCACACCGCCCATGGCGGCAAGCTGTCCATCGCGCGCATCCTCTCGGGCAGCGTTGCCGACGGCACCGAACTGTTCCTCCAGGACGGCGCCAGCGCCAAGGTGTCCGGCATCTACCGGATGCTCGGAAAGGACCAGGCCAAGCAGCCCTCGGCCAAGGCCGGCGATACTGTCGCGCTGGGCAAGCTCGAGGGCGTGCACACCGGACAGACGCTGACGTCTGCCAAGGGCGGCACCGCGCCCCTCATCGCCCTGGAGGCGCCACAGCCGGTCTATGCCTTCGCGCTGCGGCCGAAGGAGCGCAAGGACGAGGTGAAGATGTCGGCGGCAATCCAGCGGCTCGCCGAGGAAGACCCCTCGCTCGGCCTGCGCCACCAGCAGGATTCGAGCGAGACGGTGCTGTCCGGCCACGGCGAGATGCATCTGCGCGTCACGGTCGAGCGGCTGGAGGGCAAGAACCAGATCGCCGTCGAAGGCCACACGCCGGCCGTGCCCTATCGCGAGACGATCCGCAAAGGCGTCCAGCAGCGCGGCCGCCACAAGAAGCAGTCGGGCGGCCATGGCCAGTTCGGCGATGTCGTGGTCGAGATCAAACCCCTGCCCCGCGGCTCGGGCTTCCAGTTCAGCGACACCATCACCGGTGGCGTGGTGCCCAAGACCTATATCCAGTCGGTCGAAACAGGCGTGCGCGATTATCTGAAAACCGGCCCGCTCGGCTTTCCGGTGGTCGATGTCGCGGTCAACCTGTCGGACGGCTCCTACCATGCGGTCGATTCCTCCGACATGGCATTCCAGATGGCCGCCAAGCTCGCCATGAAGGAGGGCATGGCCGCCTGCTCGCCGGTGCTGCTCGAACCCGTGATGAAGGTCGAGATCTTCACGCCCTCGGACGCGACGGCCAAGATCACCGGCATCGTGCCGCAGCGGCGCGGGCAGATCCTCGGCTATGACGCACGGCCCGGCTGGCCGGGCTGGGATGTGGTGGAGGCGACCATGCCGCAAGCCGAGATCGGCGATCTCATCATCGAGCTGCGCTCGGCCACCGCCGGCGTTGCCAGCTACCGTGCCGGTTTCGACCACATGGCCGAACTGACCGGAAGGCTGGCCGACGAGGCGATGAACGCCAACGGCAAGGCTGCATAAAGCAAATGGTGAAAAGCAAAACGGCGCCTGGACCAACATCCAGACGCCGTCTTTGCGGACCGTACCGCCCATGGGGAGTGGGTGGGGAGGAAAAGCGGCACGTCAGGTCCGCCGCAACACTTTCCGATACGACTGCGCCCCGAAACATGTGGCGCGAAACTGGCTGGACGCGACGGCTGCCTAAGCCCTGGTCCAGCCGAGTGATGCCCCCATCTCCCGGCGGCCCAACGCCGCGTCCTGAACAATGCCTAGCAAATTCGAAACCCGTGCGGCACGTTACCGGGGGTTACATGTCACTGTTACGTCGCCGGCCCTTTTCGCTGCAAGGATTCGCAGCGTCACGTTACGCGTCATATGCGCTCCCATACAGCGAAGGTAACGCACGAAGACAGCCTGCGCGTTCACAAACACGAGAGCGACGTTCTCGAAATCAGGAGAGTGGCCGTGCGTTCCCTTCAGTGCTGAAGGATGCGGCCTGCGGGAAACCAATGGCGCAATCACCCACCCCTCAAAGCAAATACCGTGGGCTGGCCGAGCCGACGCCAGACAACAAAAAAGCCGGATCTGAAAGACCCGGCTGAGTTTGATTGGAAGTGCCGATTAAGGCTAAACCTCCAGAGGGGAACACTCTCGGGCGCTAATGGGAGGAGGAACGCGCCCAGGAGATGATTGTTATATGCGCCTCTCCTGCCCAAGAAACAAGCAAAAACCTTGCAAGGCTGCCATGCAAAATGACGCAGGCTGTGGTCCAATCGTCGAGGCGAAGGCATAGGACCAAGGGAATCCAAGGAGAAAACAGGCTCGACCGTTCGTTTTCGAAATCCCGCAGGCTTGCAGTCCGAAGAGGAACAGGCGAGACTTCTTGCCTATTTTATAGACACCGACGAAAAGGGGCTAAGTTTTACGCATGCGCAAGCCATCCGCGATTGCAGGCAGTGTGCTCTTCCTGATCCTGGCTCCAGGTGTTGTGGCCGGGCTGCTGCCCTGGCTGCTCAGCGACCGCTATGGCCTGCCGTTCTCTTCCATTGCCGGTTTCGTCGCAGCGGGATCGCTGCTCATC
This sequence comes from Mesorhizobium sp. CCNWLY176, assembly GCF_037153935.1. NCBI lineage: Bacteria > Pseudomonadati > Pseudomonadota > Alphaproteobacteria > Hyphomicrobiales > Phyllobacteriaceae > Mesorhizobium > Mesorhizobium sp. CCNWLY176. The sequence continues at coordinate 166,815 of NZ_JBBBDZ010000012.1, read as the reverse complement.
ATTGCCGGACTGGCAGTGCTGCTCCACGCATTTTCCCGCTTTGCGCTCGAAGGATCAGGCACGCCTGCCCCCGTCGCGCCGACCGAGAAACTGGTTGTCGGCGGCATCTACCGTTATGTCCGCAATCCTATGTACGTCGCCGTGCTGTCGATCATCCTTGGACAGGCGTTGATCTTCGCGCACTGGCCGCTGGCCGCCTACGCATTCGTCGCCGGCGCAGCCATGTTCGCCTTCGTCAAATCCTACGAGGAGCCGACGCTGGCGCGCCGCTACGGCGCTTCATACCAAGTCTACCGCCGCGCGGTCCCCGGCTGGTGGCCGCGCTTCACGCCATGGAGAGACGGATAAGCAATTCCAGGAAAAGTGTGCCGCGGTTTTCCGTCCGGAATTGCGCAAAAAACAAGACGGATCAGAACGACCAGCTTCGCGCTTTGGCGATGACGAAGTCGCGGAAGACATGCAGCTTCGCCTGGTTCTTCATCGCGTCCGGATAAGCCAGATAGGTGTCGAAGGACGGCACCTCGGTCTGCGGCAGAACCTGGACGAGTTCGGTGTCCTTGTTCACCAGATAGTCCGGCAGCATGGCAATGCCCGCCCCCGTTTGCACCGCCCGCCGGATCGACAGCAGGTCGTTGATCTGCAGATTGGCCACGCGCTGCCCGCCCTCGAAATCGCCGACCGTCTCCAGCCAGTTCAGCTCGCTCAGATGCGACGGCACCGGCAGTCCGAACGTCACGATGCGATGCTTCTTCAACTCAGCCATCGTGTCGGGCTTGCCGTATTTGTTGATGTAGGCCGGCGAGGCGTAGAGGTGGAAATGCACGGTGAACAGCCGGCGCTGGATCAGATCCGGCTGCTGCGGCTGCCTCAACCTGATCGCACAGTCGGCCTGCCGCATGGTCAGGTCCAGTTCCTCATTGGCGAGGATCAGTTGCAGGTTGATTTCCGGATAGAGTTCAAGAAATTCCTGCACCCGCTCCGTCAGCCAGCCGGCGCCCAGTCCAACCGTCGTCGTCACCTTGAGCACGCCGGACGGACGGTCCTTGGCCTCGGTCAACCGGGTCTTGATCGATTCCAGCTTCATCAGCACGTCATGCGCCGTGCGAAACAGCATCTCGCCCTGTTCGGTCAGCACCAGCCCACGCGCATGGCGATGGAACAGCGGCACACCAACATCGTGCTCCAGCGCGCTCACCTGCCGCGAGATCGCCGATTGCGAAAGACGCAACGTCTCGGCCGCATGTGTGAACGAACCCGCCTCCGCCGCAGCGTGAAACACGCGTAGCTTATCCCAATCCAGTGCCATGGTTCCCCTCGTTCCGCCGGCCCTTATTTATACTCCCGAAGTTGCAGGCTTTTGGACAAGAATGCGTCAAAACAACGATTTAGAGCGCAACCCTGATTCAATCCACAAACATTGGGGCCGGTCTGTTCCGCTTATTCCGCCGCTTCTCTGTGCACCTCGATGCCTGCCAGATACTTTTCCGCTTCCAGTGCCGCCATGCAGCCAAGCCCTGCGGCCGTCACCGCCTGGCGATAGATATCGTCGGTCACGTCGCCCGCCGCAAACACGCCCGGCACGTCGGTGCGCGTCGAGTCGGGCGCGGTCCACAGATAGCCGTTCGGCTTCTGCTTGAGCTTGCCGACGAACAGTTCCACCGCCGGTGCATGGCCGATCGCCACGAACACGCCGTCGACCTTCAAATGGCTTTCCTCGCCGGTGACGGCGTTGCGAAGCTTCAGTCCGTCGGCAGAAGGCGGCATCGGCGCCTTGCCCGGCTGGCCGGTGATCTCGTCGACGACCGTGTCCCAGATGACCTTGATGTTGTCCTTGGCAAACAGCCTGTCGCGCAGGATGCGTTCGGCGCGGAAATCGTTGCGCCGGTGGATCACCGTCACGCTCTTGGCCAGGTTGGACAGATAGAGCGCTTCCTCGACCGCCGAATTGCCGCCGCCGATCACCGCGACGTCCTTGCCGCGATAGAAGAAACCGTCGCAGGTGGCGCAGGCCGAAACGCCGAAGCCCATATAGGTCTGCTCGCTCGGAATGCCGAGCCACTTGGCCTGCGCGCCGGTGGCGATGACCAGCGCGTCGCAGGTGTATTCCGTGCCCGAATCGCTCTTCAGCCGGAACGGCCGCACGTCGAGATTGACCTCGGTGATCAGGTCGTTGACGATTTCAGTGCCGACATGCTCGGCCTGCTTCAGCATCTGCTCCATCAGCCACGGACCCTGGATCGGATCGCCGAAGCCCGGATAGTTCTCGACATCGGTGGTGATCATCAGCTGGCCGCCCTGCTGCATGCCGGCGACCAGCACCGGCTTGAGCATGGCGCGGGCGGCATAGATCGCGGCCGTATATCCGGCCGGACCGGAACCGATGATGAGAACAGGCGCGTGTTTGGTCGTCATGGGACAGCCTTCGTAAACTGGAAACGGCAGAGCGATTTCAACGAAATAGTGCCATTAATCTAGGTGTTGCCGGGTGTGGCAGCAAGGCAACGAATCGATAGTCCCCGGAAAGCTTTGCCCCGCGCCCGTTCATGCCTGCCGTTTCGGCCTCGACCTGCCGGGAAAATTTCCTTCTTCCGGGGCCTGACGGAAGCAATCTTATAGTTTAATTACACGATCGCGACAGATTCTTGCGCCCAACGCACCGAAAGGACAATGATGCCTCTCAAGGCCGATCTCGACGCTATCGACTGGAAAATCCTGCGCGAACTGCAGGACGAGGGTCGCATGACCAATGTCGAATTGTCGCGGCGCGTCGGCATCTCCGCTCCGCCCTGCTTGCGGCGGGTCAAGCGGCTGGAAGATTCGGGCATCATCCGCGGCTATCGCGCTCTGCTCAACAGCCCGGCGCTGGGGCTCGATGTCGTCGCCTTCTGCCTTGTCGGCCTGCATCATCACGCCGAGGTCGAACTGAAATCCTTCGCCGACCGCACGCGCCTGTGGCCGATAGTGCGCCAGGCCTGGATGGTGTCGGGCGATTCCGACTTCCTGCTCCATTGTGTCGCCAGCGACCTCGCCGCGTTCCAGGCCTTCGTCATCGAGGACCTCACCTCGACGCCCAATGTCGACACCGTGCGCACCGCGCTCACCATCCGCCAGGTCAAGGACGAGGGCGTGGTGGCGATCGGCGATCGGACCTGACCGCCTTATGCCGTCCGCGCCGTCAAAACGAATGGTTATCGTCGGCAACGGCCCGCTGTCCCGCGACTTTTCCGCCGAGGTCGACAGCGCCGATTTCGTCATCCGCTTCAACGAGCCGAAAGCCTCGATCGGCATGAGCGGGGTCCGCACCGACCGGCTGATCATGGCCAATTCCGGCAAGCCGATGCAGCGCCGGCTTGAAGATCCTGCACTGCTCGAATCGCCGATCTTCCGCGCGGCGAAGGAGCTGATGTTCGCCTATCACCCGCACATCATCGCGCGCTACTTCCGCCGACCCAACATCCTGTCGCGCCTGAAAGGCCGCCGCACCGACTGGACCTTGCCGGCGATCGAGAAATTCGGCGCTGCCGGCAAGGAAATCCGGATCATGCCGCCGCAATTCTACATGGAGGGCTGCCGCGTCCTCGGCGTGCCCGCCGACAAGATGCACGAGGTGTTTCCCAGCACCGGCTTTTTCGGTATCTGGCATGCGCTTGAGCATTATTCTGCCCAAGAGTGGCGTATAGAGGTCTGCGGCTTTACATGGCAGGGATGGCAACGTCATGCCTGGGCCGACGAGCAGCGCTGGGTTCGCGAACAGGTCGACCAGGGCCGCATTGTCCTCATCGACGAGGGCGTCAATTAGAGTTTTGTGGACGCAAATCTAAGTAGCCCCACATCGAGAAAGGAAACGGACATTCAGATGAGTGAAGCATTGAGAATCTTCATTGGCTGGGACTCCCGCGAGCCAATCGCCTACGAAGTCGCCAAGGCGACAGCCTTGAAAAATTCCTCCATCCCGCTCGATATCCAGCCGATCAAGCTCGACGATCTCGTCGCCAAGGGCCTGTATTCGCGCGATATAGACCCGCTGGCCTCCACCGAATTCACCTATTCCCGCTTCTTCACGCCGCATCTTGCCGGCTATGACGGCTGGGCGCTGTTCTGCGACTGCGATTTCCTGTTCTTCGGCGATCTCGCCGACCTCCGGAAGCGCCAGGACCCGTCAAAGGCCGTTCTGTGCGCCAAGCACGACTATCAGCCCAAGGATGGCGTGAAGATGGATGGCAAGGTGCAGACCAGCTATCCGCGCAAGAACTGGTCGTCCTTCATGTTCTTCAACTGCGCGCATCCCTCCACGCGCCAGCTGACCCCGGAATTGATCAACAGCCAGACCGGTGCCTATCTGCACCGCATGCAGTGGGCCGCCGACGATGAGATCGGCGACCTGCCGATCGAATGGAACTGGCTCGAAGGCTGGAACGAAAAGCCGGCCAAGGGCCTGCCCAATGCTGTCCACTTTACGAGCGGCGGCCCATGGTTCAAGGACTGGCAGGACGTCGACTACGGCGACGAGTGGCGCACTGAGGCGCTGAAGATCGACCCGGCTTTCAAACCGATCTGATCGAACCCCGATTTCATGGCGGGTATCAAGAGATGCTCGCCATGAAGTCTTTCAAGCCGGGCGTTAAACTCATTCTTCGCCAGCCGAAGCGCTGACCGTACCGCGAATTCGCCCTTTGAGTGTTTTCCAACGCATCCGCAGGCTTCGCCGAAGCGCGGATACCGGACGCCGTGCCGCCCAGGGTGTCGCCGCCCGGTGACGATCGTAGATCTGTTTTGCCGGCCAGACGAAATCGGAGTGGAACGGTTTCCTCTTGCCTTTGAAGTGAAGGACAGCGGTCGCCTCGCATTCTTCCAGCGACAGCCCTTTCACACCGCGATTCCACGTGCCGGGGATCGCGGCCCAGTCGCCTCCGACAACATGGTTCAGGACGTCCTGATCGTGAAAATGGATCGGTCCCTTGCGGTTTGCCGCGTAATCCATGCAGCGCGGTCCCAGATCGCGGCGGCGCCATTCGTCGATATCGAACAGCAGCACGCCCGAGTTGAAATAAGGCGCGTCTGCCTGGCGCCCTATGCCGGCATTGATGGCCGCAAGCTTGTCCGGCGCAATGCTCGAACGCACCGCAGCAAGTGGCAGACCTTTCAGGTCGAACTCGCGCAGGAAGGCAAGGCTGTGGTTCACCACGACGTCGCAGTCGAGATAGAGCAGCCGTCCAGTGCGGTCATTCAGGAGGTCCGGCATGAGCATGCGCACATAGGCTACGGCGGTGATGTAGCGCGTCGTGCGCAACCGCCGCAGAGCGGCAAGTCGCTGCCCATCAAGATCGAAAAAGATGACCTTGATGCTTTGACCGGCACTTTCGCGCAGCCACTTCTTGTCCCGGTTGTTGAGCCCGGCCCCGAACAGCACCACTTCGCTGCCCGCTGAATCACCGTTTTTTGCAAGGGAAGCCAGCATGACGCCGGCCAATTCCGCATAATGATGATCGGTAGCACATGCGATAAGCATCATCCTCCCGTCCTGAGTTTGTTGCCTGACCCTCAAGAATCTAGCGCGCCTCGCGGCGCTGCAAAGGCCGAATGGCCAAAGAAATTATTGCAGTGGTTTGAAGGTATGCCGGCTATGCGCGGCGCGGACGGTTTCGATACGACACGGCACGCAGGGAGAGCCGGTAGGCCGCCCGCTTGATCTCGCGCGAAATCACCTCGCCAAGCGGCTTCGACTTCTTCTGCACCACCGTTCCGCCGAGCAGATGATCGATCTGGCGAATGCAGACAGGTGAAACCGAGAGAATGCGCGCCTTGGTCAGCCAGCGCATCTGGATGGTCGTATCGACCGGCCGGTCGAAAATCTCGGTCGCCTTCAGCAGCTCAGCCGCCGCATCGCGCCCGACAAGCTGCATCTGCATGCCCAGCCCGACATGATCCGGCTCGACCAGCATCGCGCCGGTCCAGCCCGCCACCTCCCGACCCTTGTCGGTATGGGCGCGATAGGGAAAACGGATGTAGTCGCCGGGCTTGATCGTCTTCAGCGCCATGCTCAGCGCCTCGCGAAACGCTTCTCCCTCCGGCTGGACATCGTCTTCGACGATCAACCCGGCATCGAGCCCGCGATCGACGATCTCCTGCCATGCCCTGCGGTGCGACAGGAAGCACCCGACTTCGGCAGCGCGAAGCTCGAAAGGGTAGCGCGGACGATGCACGTTGCGGCGATAGACAGCATCAATGTCGCTCTCGCTCAGCTTCAGCCCGTCAACCGCGTCGATGACATTGACCGTCAACGGAAGCGTGGCCTTCAGCGCCTCGACCTGTGGCCGCCGCCCTTCGGCACGCTGAAGATGGATGATGAAGGCTTGCGCGTTCATCGCATGGCCCAGACATGGTCATAGACGCGGCGCACGCCCTCGGCCTCGCGCTCGAGCGGAAACCGCGCCCTGACTTCGGCCAGCGCGTTCAAACTGTGAGCCTCGGTCAAAGCTGGATCGGCAAGATATGGCCTGATCGCCTCCCGCAGCGCATTACCGTCACCGGCCGGCACCAGCGCGCCGGTCTCGCCCTGCACGATCATTTCGGCATAGGCACCCGCATCGCTCGCCACCACCGCCGTCTGCGAGGCCATCGCCTCCAGCGGCGTCAGCCCGAAACCTTCATTGCGCGACGGCGCGACATAGAGCGAGACGCGGCGATACCACGGCTTGATGTCGTCCACCTCGCCGAGAAACCGGATGCGGTCGGTAAGTCCCGCCTTGGCAATGCGCTCCTTGAGTTCATCGGCAAACGCCTTGTGTTCCGCCGTGACGCGGCCGGTTATCACCGCCGTCCAGTCCGGATGCTGCGGCAGCAGTGCGATCATTGCGTCCACGAACAGGTCGGTGCCCTTCTGGTGCCGCACGCGCCCGAAGCAACCGACAGCGTACTTGCCGGGCAAGCCGGACGCAGCAAACCCGTCGTCGTCGCTCACCGGGGGATGGAACACGTCGAGATCGACGCCGTGCATGACCACGCTATGGGGAACTTTCAGGAAACTGGCCGACTTCTCGCCGGTCGCGATCACCGCGTCCATCTGCCGGATCAGCCATTTGGTGAACGGCCGGTGGTCGCGTTGCGCAGCCGAAGTGAAGACGAGTTTCAAAGGCGCACGGAAGATATCCCGCAGCACCAGACCTGCGACCATTTCCGTATTGCGGCGCGCATGCCAGATGCGATCCCGGCCGGACTTCGGCCGCGTCCTCAGGCTGGGAAGCTGCCACCAGCGCATTTTCGGCAGGCTGTCGGGGAGGCCCGGACCAACTGTGACGATGCCAAGCGTGCGTGCCTGCACCGGCACAAGCTGGATGATCGTGCTCGTCACGCCGGAAAGGCGCTGCTTGAGATTGGGAGCGATGACCTCGACGGTCGACATGTCGGGCACAGCCGAGCGTCCGGCGGCAGCCGATGGGGCTGCCGCTGCACCCTTGGCGTTCATCCGGTTATCCTCAGATGAACTGGACTGCGACAACCTCATAGCCACGTGGCCCGCCGGGCGCGTTGACCTCGATGGTTTCGCCGACTTCCTTGCCAATCAGCGCCCGCGCGATCGGTGAGGAGATGGAGATGCGGCCGGACTTAACGTCGGCCTCCTGGTCGCCGACGATCTGGTAGGTCTTTTCCTCTTCGGTGTCCTCGTCGACGAGCCTGACGGTGGCGCCGAACTTGATCTTGTCGCCGGACAGCTTGGAGATATCGATGACTTCGGCGCGCGCGATCAGGTCCTCGAGTTCGTTGACCCGGCCCTCATTCAGGCTCTGCGACTCCTTGGCGGCATGATATTCGGCATTTTCCGAAAGGTCGCCATGCGAGCGCGCCTCCGAGATCGCCTCGATGATGCGCGGACGCTCGTCCTGTTGGCGCCACCGCAGCTCTTCCTTCAGCGTCGTGAATCCGGCGGCGGTCATCGGGACCTTGTTCATTTCAATCGGCCTTTCCTCAAATTACCTGCCCGTCGGAATCCTTCCTGAAAAGACGCGGGCGAGCACAAAAAGAAAACGGTCCGGCAGCCTTGGCCACAGGAACCGTCCTTACAGTTCCAATTAATATAGCGATCTTCTCACGTTTTTCACGTCAAAAAACGAACCCGGCAAAATTCTTGCACCGGCAGACGCTCCTTTCGCGGTTCTCCGGGCACCGGCACCTCACGCCGAGCTCACCGGCTTGTGATCAGCAAGGCGCAATGTTTACCCATCGCCGCGCCAGCCTGTCTTGCCAGAGTTGCGGCTTCGCCTACCTTGGGTAGCATGAGCCCGACAAAAACCCTTGCCAGCTCCGCCGTCCTGCTTGGCCTCCTTGCAGGATCAACCATCACTCCGGCCCTCGCCCAGCAGACATTCGAAACGCAGAAGGCCAAAATTCAGGCCGAAACCGTTGTGGATGGCCTCGAAAACCCATGGGGTCTCGCTTTCCTCCCTGATGGCGGGGTCATCGTGACGGAACGTGACGGTCGCATCCGCATCGTCACCGACGGCAAGCTGTCCGAGCCTGTAGCCGGAGTGCCGCAGGTCGCGGCAAGCGGACAGGGTGGGCTGCTCGATGTCGCACTGTCGCCCGACTTCGCCACCGATAATCTGATCTTCTTCTCCTATTCCGAACCCGGTGAAGGCGGCCAGGGCACGGCAGTGGCGCGCGCGAAACTCGTCCGCGACGGCGCAAGCGCAAAACTCGAAGATCTCACGGTCATCTTCTCCATGGCCAAGAAAACCGGCACGTCGCATCATTTCGGCTCGCGGCTGGTCTTTCAGCCGGACGGCACGCTGTTCATCACCACCGGCGATCGCGGCCAGGGCGATCGGTCGCAGGACATGCAGGACAGCGCAGGCGCGGTGATTCGCGTCAATGCCGACGGTTCGGTGCCCGCGGACAATCCTTATGCCGATGGCGCGAAAGCCCTCCCCATCCTCTGGTCGAAGGGCCACCGCAACGTCCAGGGCGCAACCTTCGATCCGGTCATAAACGCGCTGGTCACTGTCGAGCACGGCGCAAAGGGCGGCGACGAGATCAACTACCCCGAAGCCGGGAAGAACTATGGCTGGCCCGTCATCACCTACGGCGTCGATTATTCCGGCGCCAGGATCGGCACCGGCACCGAAGCGCCGGGCTTTGAGCAGCCGCAATTCTATTGGGACCCATCGATCGCGCCATCCGGCCTCGCCAGCTATCAGGGCGACATGTTCCCGGAATGGAAGGGCGATCTGCTGGTCGGCTCGCTGAAGTTCGGCCAGTTGTCCAGGCTCGAACGCGACGACACCGGCAAGATCACCGGCGAAGAACGCATGTTCGACGCAGATTTCGGCCGCATCCGCGACGTGAACGTGGCGCCCGACGGCTCGGTCTGGCTGCTCACCGACGAAAGCGACGGCGCAATCATCCGGCTGTCCGCCGGCTAGATGTCAAAAAGCCCGATCGCTTTCGCGATCGGGCTCTCACACCCCGCTCAACCGTGCCAGATCAGGACTTCGTCTTCTCGAAGGCGTCGATCTGCTTTGACAGCTCGGCATATTCCTCGCAGCCCTTGCCGCAGCGTTTTTCGATCTCCGAAAGCTGCTGGCGGGCCGATGCGACATCGCCAAGTTGCAGATGCGCCTCGCCGAGATATTCGCGCACCAGCGTGTAGTTCGGATCGGCCTTCAGCGCTTCCTGGTAGTAACCGAGCCCGACAGTCACGCGGCCCATCTTGCGGTGCGAATAGCCGAGATAGTTCAGGATGCGCGGATCGGATTTGTTTGCGGCCAGGCTGAGCACGCTGATCGCCTCGCCATAACGACCGGCGAGCGCGAGCTGGCGTCCGGTCAGATAGAGGCTGTTGTCGTCGGTATAGCCGGCCTTCTGCTTGACGCATTTTTTCTTCGCCTGATCGTAGACTTGCCCCTTCGCGCAGGTCGGGACCTCCGCACCGCCGCCACCTGCGGCGAACACAGGCACGGCAAAGAGTGGAACTGCGACGATCAGCGAAGCCGCGTAGATGGCAATCCGGGTTTGCATGGAAAGTCCTCCTGAAAAGATCCGTTTTCCATACTAACGCATCGCATCCCCGCTTTCATCCCGACAAAATGCGGTAGAATTTTTCCGCCGGTTTGGCAGCGTTTTCCGCCAGCCGTGTGAAGCACTTCATATTCGGTGTGCCGCAATCGCTTTAGGTTTGAAGCCTAGGCCTCCCAGGCTTTCACTGCCCGTACCGGCTACCACCGTAACGGGCTTTTTTTTGACCTTCGGGCCGTTCGCTTCATTTCTTGCCGACCGGTCAGCCTGAACCCCTCATTGTCCCCCGCGTGGCTCATGCGGCCGCGCGCGGCGATGCTAAGACACGTTGGCGATATGCTCCAGCCTCCTGTAAATGCGCGTGAAATGACCCGAATTCAGGCCAATCTGCTTCTGCTGCTCGCCGGTGCCATCTGGGGCATGGGCTTTGTCGCCCAGTCGACGGCGATGGACGCGATCGGGCCGTTCCTGTTCACCGGCTTGCGCTTCGCGATGGCGACCCTGGCGATCCTGCCCTTCGCGCTGCGCGAATCCGGTCGGGCGGCAAGCCCGCTGACCACGCGCAACTGGCTCTCCTTTGGCTGGATCGGCCTGATGCTTTTCGGCGCCATCGTCTTCCAGCAGATCGGGCTGCTTTCCACCACGGTCACCAACTCCGGCTTCCTCACCGGTCTCTATGTGGTGATAACGCCGATATTCGCGGTCATCCTGTTCCGCAACTGGCCGCATCCCATCATCTGGCCCGCCGCGATCACGGCGATGGCCGGCATCTGGTTCCTGTCGGGCGGCGATACGACCGCCTTCAGCACGGGCGATTGGTTGACCGTGCTTGCTGCCGGCTTCTGCGCGCTCCAGCTCATCTTCATCGGCCGCGCGGCAGCGCCCACCGGCCGGCCCCTCACCCTTGCCCTTACGCAATCCGCCATCGTGGCCGTGCTCGGCCTGGCGATTGCACTCGCCGTCGAGCCTATCGAATGGCAGGCGATACGCCTTGCCTTGCCTGAAATCCTCTATGCGGGCATCTTTTCCGGCGGCCTTGCCTTCACGCTCCAGATCATCGGCCAGCGCTACACCACGGCCTCGCAGGCCGCGATTTTCCTGTCGTCCGAAGCGGTTTTCGCCGGCCTGTTCGGCGCGCTGTTCCTGGGCGAGCGCCTGCCCGCCACCGGTTTGCTAGGCTGCGGCCTGATCTTCATCGCGATCCTCGCCGTCGAGGTTCTGCCGGCGCTGTTTGCGAAACGGGCACCAGCCGAGACCGCCTGAAGGCTGGCTCAGCCTTTAAAAATAAACGCGGCGCCCCCCGCAATCAGCGCGAAGCCGATGACGTGGTTTATGGTCAGCGCTTCCTTCAGGTAAAACACCGAGAACACGGCAAACACCGTCAACGTCACCACCTCCTGGATGGTCTTCAGCTCGGCTGCCGAATAGACCGCGCTGCCGATGCGGTTGGCCGGCACTGCGAACCAGTATTCGAAGAAAGCGATCATCCAGCTGGCGATCACCGCGATGTAGATCGGCGAAGTTTTGTACTTCAGGTGCCCGTACCAGGCGAAGGTCATGAAGACGTTCGAGGCGACGAGCATCAGGATCGGCAGGATCTTGGGCGACAGCAGGGATGCCATGGGAGAAACCGTGTTGGAGGGAGCAGCCATTTCAATGGGAACCACGCCACTGTCAATGTCCGGCCGACGGCGGCGAAAGCCTTCAAATCCCTCAAAAACGGCAGGGGCGTGACGTAGCCTGCAAATCAGGTATCATCCGGCAAGGAGGTGGCCCGTGCAGCAACGGCTGGAAAGGGAATGGGAACTGACGATCGGTCCCGACACCGTGCGCCTTTTCATTGAAAAGGCCAACGCCATCAGTGCGGCCATCAAGGACGACTATGCCGACGGCAACGAGCATGAGGTCGAGCTCGACGGTGACACCCGCGACAACCACCACCATGACGGGCTGGCCGAGGAAAAGGCCGACAACCTGATGGCCGAGGAACTCTCGGAGCTGATCAACGACCTGAATGTCGACGAAGCCGCCGAGCTGATCGCGCTGATGTGGATAGGCCGCGGCGACTACGACGCGTCGGAATGGAGCGAGGCGCTTGCCGAAGCGCGCCAGCGCGGCAACAAGCGCACCGCCAAATATCTGCTCGGCATGCCGATGCTGGGCGACTGGCTCGAGGAAGGCCTGGAGGCAGTCGGCGCGTAACGGCCCTGTCACGCAGAGTGATCGCCAGCGCGCAACCAAAAACCCGCCATTGCCGTTGCCTCCGCGATGAAGCTTTCACCGCGTGGCAATTTCCTGAAAATCCTGCCCTTACTGGCAGTATCGCTGCTTTTCATCACTGCCGCCGGCAACAAGCCGCCCGCGCTGCCGCAGGAAGTGCCGGTGCCCAAGGTGCACGAGCTTCCAGCCGGCAACATCCCGCCGCAAAAACTTGGCGACACGCCCGTGCCCGAGCCGCGCCCTCACAAGAAGGGCGACGCGGCAGAGCCCGACGCCGACAACAAGACCGAGCCGGTAACGGCCCCGGCGACCGCGCCCTTGCCAACCGAAAACCCGGACGAAAAGACGCCTGCTGACAAGTCCGAATCCGAAAAGCAGGAAATCCCGGCAACGGCGCCAGTCCCGACGGAAAATCCGAAAGAACCCGACGAGCCTTCCAAAGACCAGAAGCCACTTCCGCCTGCCGAAGCGCCTAAACCGGACAAAGCGACTGACGACGCCAAACCGGGCGAAAAACCCACCGAGCCGGAGGAAAAGCCAAAGCCCGGCGAAAAGCCGTCCGAGGAAAAATCCGAGCCGAAATACCTCCCCGATCCGCGCTCCAACGAACCGCGGGCTGCCACCATGCCGGCGGAAGAACTGGCCTGCCGCGCGCGCATCAAAGATCTCGGCGTCGAGTTCGAGGAACATAAGCCTGAGAGCGATCCCGCCGGCTGCGCCGTGCCATGGCCGATCACGGTGAAATCGCTCGGTAAGACGATCGCGCTCGCGCCCGATGCACTAATGAACTGCGCCCTCGCAGAAACCTCGGCCAAATTCGCCAAGGATGTCATCTCTCCCGCCGCCAAGGCGGCCTATGGCGAGGAGCTGAAATCCATCTCGCAGGCTTCCGCCTATGTCTGCCGCCCGCGCAACGGCACCAAGAAACTGTCGGAACACGCCTTCGGCAACGCGCTCGACATCGCCCAGTTCACACTGTCGAAGGACACCAAGATCGACGTCGAACCAGCACCAGACGAAAAGGCGGCGAAATTCCTCGCCGAAATCCGCAAAGCCGCCTGCGGCCCGTTCAAGACCGTGCTCGGCCCCGGCAGCGACGCCGACCATTCGCTGCATTTCCACTTCGACCTCGCCCCGCGCAAGCACGGCGGCACGTTTTGCCAGTGACTGCCTTATTCATGTCATAGATGTAAACCGGCACGCTGACCTTTCCTTTACCCTCGGCCGCTATCCTTGAAATTCAAGGGACAGGGAACCGGTCATGGCCCAGAAAACTCCTTCCGCGCTGGCGTGGGCGCGGCGGTTCGGCAGCGCGCGCTTGACGGCCACCGGCGGCGCGGTGCTGCTGGTGGCGATGGTCGCGTCCTGCACCACCGACAGCCTGATGTCGATGCGGCCGGAAATCGATGTCGGCACGCAGACCGCCGCCGTCGCACCAATGGTCATGCCATCTTCCCCTGCCCTCGCCCCCGTCGAGCCGATGCTGGAGCCGGTCGAGCCAAACCTTGCGCCGGCAGCAGCACCCGTCGAGCCGTCGTTTCAACCGGCTGATACACTGATCGGGCCCGAAACCGCGGAAGCCACGATGGATTCGGAAGTCGACGAGCCTGCCGCGGCGACCATCCAGCCTTCCGTTGAGCCGGTACAGCCGCAAATCGCCGCCGTCATTCCGCCCGCTTCGGTCAAGCCGAGAGGCCTGCAGACGCTGGTTCCTTCCAATCCGATGATGGTCGGCTATCCGCGCATGGACCCGCCGATGGCGCGGTCGACGGCCATGCCTGCCGACGAGGTAACCTGTCGCAACGACCTGAAACGCCTCGGCGTCACCTTCCAGAACCTAGCTCCCATCCACGACGGCAGCTGCGGCATCGATTTCCCGGTAAAAGTTTCCGCCATCGGCAGCGTCCAGATGAAGCCGGCAGCGACGCTGAGCTGCAGCATGGCGGCGACCTTCTCGCGCTGGACCCGTAAAGAGCTCGTGCCGTCCGCCCGCATGCGCTATTGGTCGGGCGTCAAGACGATCCACCAGGGATCGAGCTATTCCTGCCGCCGCATCGCTCGCTCCCGCACCATGTCCGAACACTCCAAGGGCAATGCGCTCGACGTGATGCGCATCGAGCTCAGCAACGGCAAGGATATCGACGTGCGCAAGCCCGGCTGGTTCGCCTTCCGCGAAAAGGGCTTTCTCAACACGGTGCGCGCCGATGGCTGCGACTATTTCACCACCGTGCTCGGCCCCGGCTACAACTACGACCACCGCAACCACTTCCATTTCGACATCAAGCCGCGCCGCAACGGCTATGTCGCCTGCCGGTGATGCGAAAGCACCATTCTTGCCAATTCGAGCGCCGGGCATAATCTCTCTTTGAACTCAACGTCGACGCAGCACATGGCTGCGTCGCAGCCCGGTGTCTGCCGCATGCCACGACACAGATTGCCCCGGCGTGTCGCCAACTCTCTTGTGACGCTGGCGCTGGCCTATGGCCTCGTCGCCTATCTGGCGGCACCCGAATTCTGGACGGTCAGGGAGCACGATAGTCGCAAGCTCCCCGAGGCGATGGTGACGACCACCCCGCAAGGCATTCCGGGCGATCCGATCAATGTCGGGTTCGTCGGCTCCAAGGCCGATCTCATGCACGCTTTTGCAGCGGCCGGATGGAACCCGGCCGACTCGATCACCTGGCGTTCCAGCCTTGAGATCGGCGAAAGCGTCCTCTTCGACCGCCCCTATGCCGACGCTCCGGTCAGCACGCTGCTGTTCGACGGGCGCAGGCAGGATGTGGTCTTCGAGAAATCAGTGGGCGCAAGTGCTGATCAGCGCCACCATGTCCGCCTCTGGATGATCCCGCCGTCCGACGGCGAGGATCGACCACTCTGGCTGGGATCGGCCAGTTTCGATCGCGACGTCGGCCTCAGCCACGACACCGGACAGATCACCCACCATATCGGCCCCGACATCGACACTGAGCGTGATCTGCTCATATCCGACCTCAAGGCTGCCGGCGCAATCGAGGCCTGCTACAGCAGAGATGGAGTAGGCGCGACCCAGAACGGCCGCAACGGCGGCGGCGACCGCTATTTTACCGACGGCATGGCCACAATTTGCGATCTGAACCGAAAGCCCTGAAACAATACCGCACTGAAAAGTGCCGTGCCCTATTTTCTAGCGCCCCGCCTCAATGCTATTGAGCGTCGATGCTATACATCGAAGTCGCTATCGTCGTCGTCCTCATCTGCGTGAACGGCCTTCTGGCCATGTCGGAGCTGGCGATCGTTTCGTCCCGGCCGGCACGGCTCAAAGCCATGATCGACCGCAACGTCAAGGGCGCTGGGCGCGCGCTTGAACTTGGTTCCAATCCGGGAAAATTCCTGTCGTCGGTGCAGATCGGCATCACGCTGGTCGGTGTTGCGTCCGGCGCATTTTCGGGCGCCACGCTCGGCCAGCGCCTGACCCAGGTGCTGACGGCCAACGGCGTGCCGGACGGCATTGCCGATGCGCTGGGCGTCGGCATAGTCGTCGCCATCATCACCTATGGCTCGCTGATCATCGGCGAACTGGTGCCCAAGCAGATCGCGTTGCGCAATCCTGAAGGCGTTGCCGTCAGGGTCGCGCCGCTGATGCGCGTGATTGCCGTCGTCGGCGCACCGCTGGTCTGGCTGCTCGATATTTCCGGCCGCTCGGTGCTGTGGCTGCTCGGCCAGCGCGGCGAGAGCGAGGAAAAGGTCACCGACGAGGAGATCAAGATGCTGGTGGCCGAGGCCGAGCATCACGGCACCATCGAATCCGACGAGCGCCGCATGATCGCCGGCGTGATGCGGCTCGGCGACCGCGCCGTCCGCGCGGTCATGACCCCGCGCACCGAGGTCGACTGGCTCAATCTCAATTCCGACGAGACAACGCTCAAGAAACTGCTGATGGAAACGCAGCATTCGCGCCTGCCCGCCGGCGAGGGCTCGGTCGATGCCATGGTCGGCGTCGTCCAGACGCGCGAAATCCTGGCGACCCTTCTGGCCGGCCGCGCCTTCGACGCGCGCAAGCACGTCCGCGCAGCCCCCATCGTCCACGACCAGGCCGACGCGCTCGATGTCTTGACCACGCTGAAACAATCCGACGTGCCCATGGCGCTGGTGCATGACGAATACGGCCATTTCGAAGGCATCGTCACGCCCGCCGACATCCTCGAAGCGATCACCGGCGTCTTCCGCGCCGATCTCGACGAGGACGAATCGGAAGGCGCGGTCCAGCGCGAGGACGGCTCGTGGCTGCTGGCCGGCTACATGCAGGCCGACGAGATGGCCGACCAGCTCGGCATCGACCTGCCCGAGAACCGCGACTACGAAACCGTCGCCGGCTACGTGCTGTCGCACATGCATCACCTGCCCGCCACCGGCGAAAGCGTCGATGCACAAGGCTGGCGCTTCGAAGTCGTAGATCTCGACGGCCGCCGCATCGACAAGGTTATTGCTTCGAAACTGCCGGTGTAGCGGCGGTTTCATTTGCAGAAACAGCGGTTTGCGGACGGCGTTTGATTCACGACTGGATTAGCGCAGCGTCTTAGGCGTAACGAGTCCCCCTCTCCGTCGCGCTTCGCGCGCCACCTCTCCCCCATTTCATGGGGGCGAGGAACCTAGTTTCTGTTAGGCCGCGACGCATCAGGACTTGGGTTCCTCGCCCCTGCGAAGCGGGGGAGAGGTGGCGCGCGAAGCGCGACGGAGAGGGGGTTAGCGGTAAACCCAACAACATTCATTGCTACGAACTCACCCAACAAAAAGGGCGGCGTTTCCGCCACCCTTTTTTCAATCCCTTGGGAGGAATCTTTCAAACGTAATTACGCAGCTTCCGCTTCAGCGGCCTCGGCATCGGCCAGACGAGCAGCCTTCAGCACCTTGGCCCACCACACCGTCTCTTCGATCAGCCCATGCGCAGCCTGGTTGAGGTGCTCGAGCTCCTCGAGCTTCTTTTCGCCCTGCTTCACAGCAAGGAAATCGGCCCAGACGATGTGAACGGCCGCCTTGGTCGGCGCCATCTGCAGCTCAACGGCATGAAGGCGGAGTTGTTCGACGGCACGCGCGCCGCCGACGCCGCCATAGCCGACGAAACCGGCAGGCTTCTTGTTCCACTCGGTCGCGGCATAATCGAGCGCGTTCTTCAGCACGGCCGTTGGGCCGTGGTTGTATTCCGCAACGGTGAAGATAAAGCCGTCGAGGCTGGCGATCTTCTTCTGCCAGCGCAGTGCGACTTCATTCTGCGACGGCACCCAGGCGGACGAGGCCACTTCTTCGAAGAAGGGCAGCGGAAAATCGCGCAGGTCGATGACTTCGACATCGATGTCGGTGCGGGCCTTGGCGATCTTGGCGAACCATTCGGTCGGAACGTCGGCGAAACGGGCCGCGCGCGTCGAACCGATAATGATTCCTATTTTCGGCTTGGACATGATAGTTTTCCCTATGAAACACTTGGTATCCATTGGATACCCGCACTATATTGGTGACTGATCACCCAGTGCACAAGGAGGCACTTTTTTGAAACCTAGGCACATCCATCACACCGAGGACTGTCGCGCCGTCAGCGCCATCCTGCAGCGCATCGGCGACAAATGGACTGTTCTGGTCGTCAGCAAGCTGGGCAACGGGCCGATGCGCTTCAACGAACTGCGCCACATCATCGGCGGCATCTCGCAGAAGATGCTGACGACGACCCTGCGCGGGCTGGAGCGCGACGGCTTCGTCACCCGCACCATGTTCCCGACGATCCCGCCTCGCGTCGATTACGAGTTGACCGAACTCGGCCACGAACTGCTCGTACCCGTCAACGCGCTGGGCGAATGGGCCAAGCAAAACACCAACCGCGTCAACGAAGCCCGCGCGAAGTTCGATGCCGCCTGCCCGGAACGGGCGAAGGTCAGGAAGGCAGCTTGAGAGTGAGCAGTGGATTTGAGCTGCTTCGCTCTATCGGCAAGGCAGTTCACTATTCCCTACTCACTACTCTCTAATCACTCAGCTGGCACCGCCTTCGGCTTGCCGTCCTTATCCAGCGCCACCATGATGAAATCGGCGTCGGTCACCTTCTCCATCAGATCCTGCAGATAGCGCTGCGCCCAGGCTTCGACCTTCAGCGTCATCGAGGTGCGCCCGACGCGGTTGACGTGCGTGTAGATGCACAGCGTGTCGCCGATCTTCATCGGCTTGGCGAAGGACATCTCCTTCACCGCCGCCGTCACCACGCGGCCCTTGGCGCGCTCGGCGGCGCGTATGCCGCAGGCAAGGTCCATCTGCGCCATCACCCAGCCACCAAAGATATCGCCGGCGGCATTGGCATCCGACGGCATCGCCAGCGTGCGCAAGGTGAGTTCGCCCGTGGGTTGGCCGTCTGCGTAATGAACCATCGTGAATCTCCGTAAATGCCTGCCGCCATCGATGGCAGCTAACACAAACCACAGCAAGCACCGGTCGCTTTTTTCACAAGCCATGCCGGATGCCGGGGTGTTAGAGCCCGCCCGCGAACGCTAGGCTGAATCAATATCTGAGCCAGTTCACAGGCGGCCTTTCGTTTCACATGCAAACCTATGATTTCATTGTCGTCGGCTCAGGCTCTGCGGGCTGCGTGGTCGCCGAAAGGTTGTCGGCCAATGGCCGTTTTTCGGTGCTTGTGCTGGAAGCCGGTGGCACCGACCGTCGCTTCTTCGTGCAGATGCCGCTCGGCTACGGCAAGACCTTCTTCGACCCTGCGGTGAACTGGAACTACAAGACCGACGCCGACCCCGGTCTCGCCGGAAATATCGACCACTGGCCGCGCGGGAAACTGCTCGGCGGCTCCAGCTCCATCAACGCCATGGTCTGGATCAGGGGCCAGCGCGAGGACTACGACGCCTGGGCGTCCGCCGGAAATCCCGGCTGGGGCTTCGACGACCTCCTGCCCATCTTCAAGGCGATCGAGGACAACGAGGCCGGCGCCGATGCATGGCGCGGGCGCGGCGGCCCGGTCCATGTCACCGACAATCGCAGCCGCGTCCATCCCCTCACCCATCGCTTCCTGAAAGCCGGCGAGCAGGCCGGCCTCGCCTTGAACGACGACTTCAACGGCAGGAGCCAGGAGGGCGTAGGCGTCTATCAGATCAACACCAGGAATGGCCGCCGCATGTCAGCTGCCCGCGCCTTCCTGCGCCCGGCGATGAAGCGCGCCAATGTCCGCGTCGAGACCAACGCGCTGGCGACAAGAATCCTGTTCGAGGGAACGCGCGCTGTCGGCATCGAATATCTGCGCGGCGGCCAGACCCTCACCGCCCGCGCCGGCCGCGAGGTCATCCTCAGCGCTGGCTCCATCAACACGCCGCAGCTTTTGCAGCTTTCCGGCGTCGGCCCCGCCGGCCTCCTGAAAGGTCTCGGCATACCGGTCGTCCACGCCAACGACCATGTCGGCGACAATCTCCAGGACCACCAGGGCATCAACTACACGTTTCGGGGTCGCCTCCCGACGCTCAACCAGATCCTTCGCCCATGGTGGGGCAAGATGCTGGTCGGCATGCAATACATCCTGACGCGCAACGGCCCGCTGGCGATGAGCATGAACCAGGGCGGCGGCTTCTTCCGCACCGACGGCAGCCAGACGCGGCCCAACATGCAGCTCTATTTCCAGGCCTTCTCCACCGTGCTGCCACGGGTCGGCGAGCGCCCCATCCTCACGCCCGACCCCTGGCCGGGTTTTTCCATCGGCCTCTCGAACTGCCGCCCGTCGAGCCGCGGCTCGATCATGATCCGCACGAAAAACCCGCTCGACTACCCAAGGATCGCGCCCAACGCCTATTCGACCAACACCGACGTCACCGAGATGCTCGACGCGGTGAAGTTCGTGCGCAAGATTGCTTCGATGCCGGCAATGAGCGAGATCATCGAGGAGGAAGTGCTGCCCGGCCCCAAATGCACGACGGACGAAGAGCTGGTCGCCGACTTCCGCGCCCGCTCCGGCACCGTCTACCACCCGGTCTCGACCTGCCGTATGGGGCCGGACGCATCCCGATCGGTCGTCGATCCGCGCCTGAAGGTGCATGGCCTTTCGGGTCTGCGCATCGTCGACGCCTCGATCTTCCCCGACAACATCAGCGGCAACACCAACGCCGCTTCCATCATGACCGGCGCCAAGGGCGCTGCGATGATACTGGAGGATCATGTTGGATAGACAGTCACCAACCTTGGCGCTGCCCCTCATCCCGCTGCCGCGACCTTCTCCCCGTATAGGGACGGGGAGAAGGAGGAAGCTCCAACGCTGACGCCCCCCTCTCCCCGTCCTTCACGGGGAGAGGGTAAGGGTGAGGGGCAGCGCCGACCTGACAAGCAAGACGCCACGACCGAGGAGAACCCCATGAAAATCACCGACGTTAAAACCTTCGTCGTCGGCAATCCGCCGCCGGGCATCGGCGGGCGCTATTTCATCTTCGTCAAGCTGACGACGGACTCCAACGTCGTCGGCTACGGCGAGGCCTACAACGCCACCTTCGGCCCGCACGTCACGGCCAGGATGATCGAGGATCTGGCCGAGCGCTATCTGGTCGGCCGCGACCCGCACGACATCGAAACCTTCTTCCGCCGCGCCTATTCCTCAGGCTTTTCGCAGCGGCCGGATATTTCCGTCATGGGCTGTTTTTCAGCGCTCGAAATCGCCTGCTGGGACATCATCGGCAAGGAAGCCAACAAGCCGATCTACAAGCTGCTCGGCGGCCAGGTGCACGAGACCCTGCGCTCCTACACCTATCTCTATCCGCACACCGGCAGCGCCGTGCCGGCGGAAGCCGACAACCCCGACAGGAATGTCTACAACGATCCCGACCTCGCCGCCGAATGCGCGCTCGCCTATGTCGAGCAGGGTTTCAACGCGGTGAAACTCGACCCCGCCGGCCCCTACACCGCCTTCGACGGCCATCAGCCGCGCCTCATCGACATCGAGCGCTCGGCGGTCATGGTCAAGGCGATCCGCGAGGCGGTCGGCAACCGTGCCGACATATTGTTCGGCACGCATGGCCAGTTCACCGCGTCGGGTGCGCTGCGCATGGCCCGCGCCATCGAGCCCTATGATCCGCTGTGGTTCGAGGAGCCGGTGCCGCCGGATATGCCCGAAGTGATGGCGCAGGTGGCGCGTGGCACTTCCATCCCCATCGCCACCGGCGAGCGGCTGACGACCAAATTCGAGTTCGCCCGCGTCATCGAAAACCGCGCCGCCACCATCCTCCAGCCCGACCTCGGCCGCTCCGGTGGCATTCTCGAAACCAAGAAGATCGCAGCCATGGCCGAGGCCTATCACATCCAGATCGCCCCGCACTGCTATTGCGGCCCGATCGTCGGTGCCGCCAACGTCCAGCTTTCCGCGACCCTGCCCAACTTCCTCATCCTGGAATCGCTGAAGCAGTGGGACGGCTTCCACGAGACGCTTTTGAAGAAGAAGATCGAGTGGCAGGACGGCAATGTCATCCCGTCGAAGGAACCCGGTCTCGGCGTCGAGCTCAACGAGGCCGTCTGCGAGGCCCACCCCTGGACCGGCAAGGACCTGCATCTCGACATGATGCAGGACCCGCTGTTTCCGTGAGGCAAAAAGCGATTCCGGATCAAGGCCTTGGCCGGCGATCCGGAATCATTTCGCAAGGCGGTTGAATTGACTGTTTCGCTCCAGCGTAACTAGTCGACGCCAGGCTTGTTGGCGACAGCCTTCTGCGCCAGGGCAATCGCGAGTTCTTCGCTGAGTTTGCTTGTATCGATGGAAATCATATCGGTGCCGCTCAGTAACTGGATACCGATAAAGGCGGTCGGATTATCCGCAAGATTGACCAGATAGGCCCGCTCTCCCAAGCCCTCGACGTTTCTGATCTCGTTCGCCTGAAGCTCTTTTCGCTTGTTTTTCTCATAGATATCGAAGCCTTCCTGCGCCATCGCCGGCGTGGTGTTCGGCTCGGACGAGCGGACGAAATGGACCTGCACATAACCATCGACGTCGGGAACCTCCCAAAAGCAGTTCGACGCATCGCCGACCCCGCCGTTGGTTTCGTAGATCGCCGCAGGCTTCCCCACGATCTCGACGATATTTTCGGCCGTCAGCAATTGGCAGGCGGTGGTAGCCGGATTGATATCCTGAGCCAGCGCCGAAGTGGCCATGGTGCAGGCAAAGGCGGTTGCAAAACTGGTCAGGCGATAAAGCGGCACAGGATGCTCCGGCAAGAGATTCGTCGGCCGCAATATAGTGAAAGCTCGCCTGACGGCCACTGATTTCCGCCGATGTCCGGTATGTCGACATCTCAGCCAGCCTCCCCCGAAGACGGCCGATCCTGACTTCCCACAACCGCACATCGCGGCTGTGCTCTCCGTCATCCATCGATGCGGCAAGGACCGCCATCTCGTGAGAAAGCGATTCCGGATCAAGGCCTTGGCCGGCGATCCGGAATCATTTCGCAAGGCGGCTGAGTCAGTTTTTCATGCCGCACACTCCTGCCCGGGAGCTTCCGCCTCGCCCCGATGCGCAAACACTTCCTTCGCCGCGAACAACCCGTTGAGGGCTGCCGGGAAGCCGGCATAGACCGCCATCTGCATGATCACTTCGGTGATCTCTTCTCGGCTAAGCCCGACATTCAGCCCGGCTTCGATATGCACCTTGAGCTGCGGGCTGGCATTGCCCAGCGCCGTAAGTGCCGCGATGGTCGCGATCTCGCGCTCGCGCAAGCCGAGCCCCTCGCGGCAGTAGATATCGCCAAAGGGGAACTCGATAATGTAGCGGGCGAAATCGGGCGCGATATCGGCCAGTGCTGCAATGACCTTTTCGCCGCCTTCGCCGTCGATTTCAGCGAGCGCCCGCTTGCCGCGTTCGAATCTGCTGTCCTGGTTGATCTGCGTCATGGGTTTTCGTCCTTTTTTCAGAGCCGGCATAACCGGCGATCTTGGTATCGAGGACGAGAAGGCATGCCTGAAGCTCAGCCACATGATTGCGCACGCGCTCGCGATGCTGTTCCAGCAATTCGCGGCGCTGCCTGTCCGTATCGACGCCCTGCTCCCGCAAAGCCGCATATTGCAGCATCTGCCGGATCGGCATCCCGGTCGTTTTCAGGCGACCGAGAAACTCGATCCAAGTCAGGATCGAGGCGTCATAGTCACGTTGGCTCGATTGGTCCCGGTCGGCATAGGGAAGCAGCCCGATCCGCTCATAGTAACGGATCGTGTAGGCCGATAGTCTCGACCGCTTTGCGAGTTCACCAATCTTCATGATCTTGCCCTGTCTCGTCACGACGCTCACAAGGCTAGGGGTTGGAGTGCACTCTAAGTCAATAGGGTTTCTTGAGGAAAAATTGCGCAGGTAGATTCAGCCCTGCCCTCCTCCTTTTGTGAGACTTTGCGAGAGCCAAATCATGCGCCTAGTCTTCGCCCCAAGCCGGACTTCACCAACGGGAAAAAGGCCATGGCATCCATGACTGTCGAGTTGCGCAATGTCGAAGGCACAGAGGCCGCCATGGGCTGGGCCGGCTCGCACACCATCGTCGTCGACCGGCCAGAGGGAAAAGCCGGCGGCAAAGGCCTCGGCTTCAATGGCGGCCAGCTTCTGGCCTTGGCGCTCGGCGGCTGCTTCTGCAACGACCTGCGCTACGCCGCGCATGAACTGGGCGTCAACCTCGGCAGCATCGCCGTCTCGGTCACGATTGATCTCGATGGCAGCCCGCTGCTGACGACCGCCGCAAAGCTCACTGTCTCCTGCGAAACGCTCGACGGCACCGACCCTCAAGCTGTCATCGACAAGGCCAGATCGATCTGCATGGTCGCCAACTCGCTGCAGAAAGGCGTGCCGGTGACCATCGAAGCGGCGGCTTAGACGTCGTCATCCCCTCGCCCATATCTGTGGACATGGTCCGAACCTCACGCTTTGGTGAACGGAATCGGCTAAGCTGCGATGACTTGAGATTCAGGTCAGGGTGAGCCGAGAACGGCGGATTTTGGGGTCGCCCTAGGCGACGAGCGGAGCGTACATTTGGGTACGTGAGCACCGGAAGCGCAGAAAGCCGTTGTTCGCAGGCCGCCCTCACCTGAATATCGGTAACGGGGACAACCATGACACTCATCCAGAAGCTGGCGATCTTCTACGCTGCCATGTTCTTTTTCGTTGTTGGCATCGGCTATGTGCCGGCCTTCAACGACGCCAATGGCTATCTGTTCGGGCTGTTTTCGCTGCAATGGTATGACGACCTGCTGCACGCTTTTTCCGGCGTCTGGGCGCTGATTGCCGCCTTCATCTCGCATCGCCAGTCGGTGCTGTATTTCAAGCTGTTCGGTGCGATCTACCTGTTCGACGGCGTGCTCGGCCTCGTCACCGGCTCCGGCTGCCTCGATGGCGGCATCTTCATCGACGGCTTCCGCTCCATCGGCGACGTCGAGTTCCCGACCCGCTTCTTCGCCAATGCACCGCATCTGGCCATTGGCGGCTTTGCCGTCTTCGTCGGCTATTGGCTGTCGAAGCGCGTGCACGAAAAGCTCGCGGCGGCCTGAGCGCATGTTTCTGCTCCGCCTGCTGAAGCGCCTCGTCAAGACGCTGCTCATCATCCTGGTCGTCGTGCTGGCGATCCCGCTGCTCGGCCTCGCCTATGGTTTCCTGACGACGAGCAGCGTCGACCAGACACCGCTTGCCGGCGTTGAGCAGGGCGCGCCGCCGCAGGCGCTTGCCGATCAGGTGCGCGCCGAAGTTCCGGGCTACCAGCGACCGGAGGAATCGACCTATCTCACCTACCCCGAGTGGTCGATCGTCTACGCCGCGCGCGAATATGCCGGCTTCGTCCGCAACGATCGCGAAAGCGGCTTTCCTTACTGGTCCACCATCGGCCGCTTCTGGCAGGACTATGCCATGGTCATCCGCGCCACCTCGGACAAGCCGTTCAACTTCGCCAACCACCAGATGCTCGCCGTCATCGGCACCAGCCACACCATCGAGCACCTGATCCAGTGGGCCTATGAAAACACCGTCGGCCGCATCACCGAGGCGACCTCGGGCCGGCGCATCGCGGTGGACGTCTATCAGGCTCGCGTGGCGACCGAATACGCCGCCTTCCTCGATCAGGTGCCGTGGTACCAGTTTCCCTATGCCGAAAAGCGCGCCGGGCTGATGGCGGTTGGCAATGCCGCCAACGAGGACCAGTTGCGCACCAGCGAGCGCAAGATCGCCTTCGGCCTCGCCTATACCATCAAGCAGGCCTATGCCGACCTCATCAAGTCGGCACTGTCTGCCACCGCCGACCCGGCTTTCCCTAACATCCATGTCTGGGCCAAGGGCCCGGTCGAGGAAGCGATTGCCGGCGAACCCGACACGAAACTCGAAAAGGATTTCGGCCCGGACGGCGCAGTCTTCGTAACCAAACGCTATCAGGTCTTCACCGAAATGATCCCGCGCCTGATCGACAAGGGCGTCAGCTTCGTCGAAATCGGCGGCAACGACGAGATCCTCGTCACCGTGCTGTCCAACGGCGAAGTCGAAATCCCGGCCGGCGCCCGCAAGCTGTTTTCCTACCAGCTGCCGGCCGAGCCAAGCCGCCGCCGCACCGGGCTTACCGTCGGAGTCCGCTCACTCCATGCCGTGCTGCCGACGCTGATCGATGACGGCGCGAAGCTGGAACATGTTTATGATTATTGAGAGCTGAGCCGCTCAGTAATGATAACGGCACTGGGCGATGAGGAGTTGGTCCCCTTCCGCCCGATAGACCAGCCTGTGTTCCTGCGTGATCCTTCGCGACCACCAGCCGCTCAGCGGCCCGCGCAGAGGCTCCGGCTTGCCGATACCGGCAAAGGGCGCGCGCGTGCATTCCCTGATCAGGACGTTGATGCGCTCGAGCAGCTTGCGGTCATGCTCCTGCCAATAGAGATAGTCTTCCCATCCCTGTTCGCTGAACACGATCTTCATTCGGCAAGCGGCCGCTCGGTGCCTTTTCCCGCTTCCAGCTCATCGATAGCCGAAAGCAGCCGATCGGCATTTTTCGGGCTCTTCAACAGATAGCGCGTCTCCTCGTAGGAGGCGAAGTCCTCTATCGACATCAGGACTGCGGCGGGTTTGCCGCGCTCGCGCGTGATGACGACCGGCTCGCGATCGGCAGTCACGCTGTCGAGTGCGGCGGCGAGGTTGCGGCGCAGTTCGCTGTAGGAGGTTGTTTTCATCGTGCTAATGTACGCATTTACGTACATATTTGCAATGACACGTCCGGCCGGAAACAACTACCAGAAATACCCTTTCCAATCAGAACGATAGCCCCGCAAGCGGAATCAACCCGGTAGGAGCCGACCCCGCATTTCCAGCAACATTCAGTTGCGCTTCACCACACTTATTCCGCGATTCAAGCCAAATCCCGCCGCGAACCGGGCGCATCTTCGGTCTGCTAGATATCCCTTCCGAGGACGCCATGATCAAGACCGCGCTTATCGCCATGACGATTGTCGGCTGCGACTGTGACGCGAAACTGTGCGAGTTCATCCGCGAGACGCCACCGCAATACGCCTCCGTGGCCGATTGCGAGGCCGCGCTGAAGAAGCAGATCCTGCACGAAAAAACCGTCGACTATCCGCTGGTCTCCGGCATCTGCCGTTCGAACCAGCCCGACGATTTCAAGACCGCCTCCGTCCAGGCGACCGATCCGGCACCCGTTCACCCGACGATGGAGCCGAGCCGCAGCGCACCCATCTATGCCGGCCTCGTCGAGGACGGCCGCTCCGTGCTGTACCGCACCGCCGGCGGCTACACCGTCGTGCGCAAGGGCATCAGCCACGCCGCCGAAAGCACCGCCGACCTTGCCAGTTGGGCCACCGGCTGGATCGCCGCCAAGCTGCCGACGTTTTGAGGGGACGGGTTTAAGCCACCCCAACCGCCGTCTTCAGCGCTCGATAAAACGTCGACTGGAACAGTTCCCCCGGGTCGACCTCCCGCTTCTTCGCCAGAAACGCCGGCAGCTCCGGATAGGACGCCAGCAGCTGCGCTCGCGTAAAATGAAGCTGATACGGCAGGAAAAACCGGCCGCGATGTTTCAGCGTCAGGTCGATCATCGCCCGCGTCAGCGCCCGCATCTTGGCGTTGCCGGCATCGTCGGCGCTCTGGTTGATGTAGAGCACCAGCGCGAAGGCCGGCTCCGGCGCATAGGTAAGCGCCACGTCCTCGCGGTGCACGATGCGCACCGAAGCATTCAGCACCGGCAAGTCCTGCCTGCGCAGCACCCCCCGCGCGCCGGCGATGAAGGCGTCATACTCGCCACGCGGCACGAAATATTCGTGAAGGATATCCGTCTCATAGGCGAGATCGTTGAAGAGATAGGGCACGGAATCGTGCATCGGGTTGTTGCGCGTCACCAGGCACGCTTCGCCCTCGCCCATCGCCGCCGTGCGCGGCACCGTGCAGCTCTCGAATTTCGGCTCGAGGTTCTTTTCGGCATACCATTTCAGGCTCTGGAACGTATCGCCCAGCTTGGCGAGGTTCATGATCGCCCGCTTCATCCCGACACCGTCCGGCTCGTCAAGTGCCGGCATATCCGCCGGCGGCTGGTCCGCGACCTTGTCATAGCGATAGACGATCATGTCCTCGAGAAAATTGCCCGGCGCCGTCGAAAGATGCCCGTAGAACAGCCCGATATTCCTGTCCTGCTCCAGATGCTCGGCAAAGAAGGCCGGAAAATCGTCGGAGCGGATGATTTCGCGCGAGGTCTGGTAGACGGCGTTGTCGACGACATCGAGCTTCGCCTCCAGCACCACGCCGAACAGGCCGTAGCCGCCCAGCACATGCCGGAACAGCTCGGCGTTCTCACTGCCCGAGCAGGTCACGATCGAGCCGTCGGCCAGCATCACCCGCATCGACTGCACCGAACCCGCCACCGAGCCGGCCTGATGGTCCATGCCGTGGGCATTGACCGAAATCGAGCCACCGACGGAAAAGATGTCGGTCGACTGCATCGCCTTCACGGCAAAGCGCGGATGCAGCATGTTCTGGATATCGTGCCATGTCGCGCCCGGCTGCACGGTCATGGTCTTCGCCTCGGCATCGACGGTGACCTTGTTGAACTTGCGCATGTCCAGCACCAGCGCATTGTCGTCAAAAGCCTGCCCGCCCATCGAGTGGCGCACCGCGGCCATCGAGACCTTCAGCCCGTTTTGCCGCGCAAATGCCAAGGCCCGCGCGACATGATCCTCCTCGCTCACCGCGACCACGCCATAGACCGGCGTGCGCGAAAGCGCGCTGGCGTCGTTGATATTTCCGCCCTTGGAAAGCCAGGGTAGCGAGGGATCGTAGGCTGGTGGATTGGCGAGCGGTTCCAGTGGCAGCGACACGCCGTCGATATCGGCAATTCGCCCGGCGTCCTTCGCCCCTGATGGGTCGCGCGCCAGCCGCGCCAGCGTCGTGCCGCCCCAGGCAGCGGCACCGCCGAGCACGGCGGCCCCTAACAACAACCGCCGCGAAATGCCGAATCTCTTGCGCCCATCCGCCATGGTGATCTCCTCGCAGGGTCACCGATAGCGCGGCCTTTTAAGGAAAACCATAAGGCGCATCACATAACGGCAAGGCGCGCGCATGATTGCGTTCAAGCAGTCCCCCCTCTCCGTCTCGGCTTCGCCGAGCCACCTCTCCCCGCAAGCGGGGCGAGGAACCGGCACTCGCCGAGGTCGCGAGATTCCGAGGTCAAGGCATAGCAGAACTTGGGTTCCTCGCCCCTACGAAGTGGGGGAGAGGTGGCGCGCGAAGCGCGACGGAGAGGGGGAACGACCACACGCGGTTGGCCTCCGAGATTTCTCGATGGCTCCCGTGCACCGGCTTCTACAAACAGCCCATCCCGCAAGCGGGCGGCAGGGCAAAGTCCGCGCGCAAGGCCCGAAAGACTGTTGCCCGAAAGCGCCTGCCCTCCCTCTAGATTGGGCCAGCCTCACGATCCCGCTTCACAAGAATCGGGCTTTCTGGCATGAGTGTCGGGAAATCCTCCGCTCTTTTCCGAAAGTCGCTCCGTGCACCCCGTCGTCGAAATCCTCGGCTCGCTGGCCGCCGTCATCACCACGCTCGGCTGGCTGCCGCAGCTTTTGAAAATCCGCCGTGAAAAGAAGGCCGACGACATCTCGCTCGTCGCTATCGGCACCATCGCCACCGGCGTTTTGCTGTGGACGTTCTACGGCCTGTTCATCGGCTCCTGGCCGGTCATCATGGCCAACGCCGTGACATTCCTATTCATCGTCGCGATTGTCGGCATGAAACTGCATTACGCTCGCACGGTTCAGACCGGCGGATAGACGGCCCCAAGCCACGCCGCGACCTTTTCCTTCAGCCGCCCCTCCAGCACTTCGACCGGCACGAGGCGTTCGCGGTCGCCCTCGCGCAGCCGCATCAACGGCACCGTCTCGTAGCCGGCAAGTCGCCCGCGCCGCGCGCCCTCCGTGCCGATATCGGCCACCAGCATGGCGCCGATCCTGCCCGGCCAAGGCTGCCGCCCCCACGCGGTGCCGAGACAATCGCCCAGCCCATAGGCGATGAGCGCCTCGCCGGCTTGCTCCAGCGGCTGCACGACATGGGCGTGGTGGCCGGCGATCAGCCCTGCCCCGGAAGCCGCCAGTTTTCGCGCAAACGCCCGCGTCGTTGCTTGCGGAAAATGCCGAAACTCCAGATCCCAATGCGGCACGGCGCAGATGAGATCGACGCCCCCTCTCGCTTCTGTATCCCAGCCGCCAAAATATTCCATCATCAGCACCCGGCCGGCGAAATCCTCGCGCCCCGCGTTGCGCCACTGCGTGAATGCCGAGAATCCTACGGTCAGCCCTGCGACTTCGAAAGGCTTCACCCAGCCATCCGCCGCGGTGCCGACGGTGCGGATGCCGAGACGCCCGAGATTCGCCACCGTCTCATCGAAACCGGCAACGCCCTGGTCGAGCACATGATTGTTGGCGAGCGACAGGACAAGCTTTTCTGGCGCGATGCTCAGCGCCGCCAACGCGCTTTCGAGAAAGCCCGGCGTCATCGCGTGACGCAGCCCGAGGCTCGTCCCGAACGGCGTATATAGCTTTTCAACCACCGGGCTCTCGCAATTGGCGATCACCAGATCGGCCGATGCGATGATCCTGCCGAGCGCCGGGTCGACCAGCGGCGCGCGCCGGTTGGCAACCGCCGAAAGGTCGCCGAGAAAAACCAGCCGCACCAGCCTGCCATTCGCCGGCGCCGGCCGCGCCATCGGCGCAAAGCCGGTCCGATCGCCGCCAAGCGAAGGCCTCAGAAAGCGCGGCAGCCATGACAGCTTGTAGGACAGAGAAAAATTCGACACCGCGCCGCCCGTTGATTTGCGCGCACGCTACAGCAACGGATGCCTGGTTCAAATCCTTCCGCGCACTGTGCGCGGTAGGATCGGTGGAGATTGCGTGCGGTCCCCGGGGCCTTTCCGACTCAGGAAGAGCCACCCCTCATCCCGCTGCCGCGACCTTCTCCCCGTATAGTGACGGGGAGAAGGAGGCTGGCCGCAACGCCGGCGTCCCCCTCTCCCCGTGCTTACGGGGAGAGGGTAAGGGTGAGGGGCATTTTCCGCCGATACCTGAACGATCTAGGCGGTCGCCCCCGCAGGCTTGGCTACCAGTGCCCCGGCGATCTTCTCCGACAGCCAGCCGAACAGCGCGCCGACGATCATCGAGACGATGATGTTGATCAGCGGGTTGTCGACGAGGGACGCCGAGGTCAGCGTCGCCATCTTGCCGGCGAGCAGCGCATAGGCTGCGACGCTGGCAAAGCCGTAGACTGCCGATGGTATCTGCGCCAGCAGCGGCGCATTCGCACCCATGATGAGCACGATGACGGTGACTGCGACCGATATGCCTGCCGCCAACGGAACGCCGAGCGAGCCGGCAAGCAGCGATATGCCGTAAAGCGCGATCCAGCCGAGGATCGCGCCCCATATGTGGGCTGGAATGTTGGTCTTGAGCGAGCCTTCCTTGCCGCCTGAATGGTAATAGGCGCCCCAGGCAATGAAGGCCGCCCATATCTGCAGGCCAAGTCCGGCCAATGGTCCGACGAAAAGCCAGGTGGCTATGCCGCCGAGTATTCCAACGCTGAGTGCAAGTGCGGTGAGCAATGGCATGTGAATTCCCTCCCTATGGGATTCATCAGGACAGCCACATCGCGTGTGCGCTGTCCTATGCCGGTGCCCTGTTGCTCAAAAGATCAGCAAATTTACCTAACGTCAACCATAGCTTGTGCCCGTGCCTACGGATTGATCAGTCATCAACAGAAAGCCGCGCCCACGCCCGCGAAAGCCCCTGTTACCAGGCATAAAGCATAACCGTGCTGCCATATTGGTGCGGCCGGGAATCGGCGCTAGGTTGTATCCGCTTCGAAATGCAATCCGCTCTGGAGGGGCAGTCCATGAATTTTCGAAAACTGGTCACCGCGGCAGCCATGCTGGCCGGGGCGGTGCTTTTGCCTGCGGCAGCTATTGCCGCCAACGCCTATGTCACCGGCAATGTGAATGTCCGCTCGGGCCCGGGCACCGGCTATGACCGCGTCGGAACGCTCAGTGCCGGCACCACGGTCAATGTGCGCGGCTGCGAGGCCAACTGGTGCAACATCCGCGGCGGCGGCCTGCGCGGCTGGGTCTCGGCGAATTATCTGTCGGGCGCAAGCTATCGCCCGCCGGTGGTCGTCGTTCCGCCCCCCATCATCGTGCGCCCACCGCATTACCGGCCGCCGCACTGGAACCGTCCTCCACACTGGAACCGCCCGCCGCACCGGCCAAGGCCGCCCAAGCCGCGCCCGCCCCGTCCGGGCAACCACTGCAAGATCGCACCGGGCTTCCCCTGCCCATAACGGCGGCCGCCATCCAGGCAAACAACCCCGGCACGGCCTTGTCGCGCCGGGGTTTTCGTGAGTAAGTTTCGAGCTATGAAAACCGTGCTGCCGCTTGTTTTTGCGCTGTTCCTGTCCAGCCCGGCCCTTGCCGCCTGGCAGGAGATCGACGGCGGCATATCGTCGGTTCCCAATGAAACCAACAGCACCATCCAGGCGGTCGTTCTCCATTGCGTCGACGGCGCGGCCATCGACGTCTATTCCGGCGGCGACGGCACGATAAAACCGGCCGCCGGCGGCGAGGTCGTGGACTATTTCTACAAGCCCGGCTTCATCCGCGCCGACGTCGACGGCAGCACCTTCCCGATGGTCGCCGCCGGTTCGGGCGACGCTGTTGTCCTGTTTTCGGAGGGCAAGGAAGCCGAAAGTTACATGGCGCCGCTGGATGACGCATTGATCGGGGCGCTGACCGCCGGCAAGCTGCTGACGCTCGCCTTCGACCTCAACCCGACGACCGCAGCCGACGGCTCGACCTTCGAAACCTTCGCTACCTTCGATCTCGACGGCCATGGCGAAACGATCCGCAAGGCCGTCGGTAACTGCGAGTGAGGCAGGCACCGAACCCGCCTCACCCCGCCGGCGTCAAGCCTGAATGAAGGCCAGAAGGTCCGGATTGACGATTTCCGGATGGGTCGTGCACATGCCGTGCGGCAGCCCCTTGTAGACCTTCAACTCGCCCTTCTTCAGCAGCTTGGCTGAAAGCGGCGCGGAGTCGGCAAACGGCACGATCTGGTCGTCGTCGCCATGCATCACCAGCACCGGCACGTCGATCTTCTTCAGGTCTTCGGTGAAGTCGGTTTCCGAGAAAGCCTTGATGCAATCGTAATGGGCCTTGGTGCCGCCCGCCATGCCCTGCCGCCACCAATTGTCGATGATGCCCTGCGAGACCTTCGCGCCGTCCCGGTTGAAGCCGTAGAACGGGCCGGCGGGCACGTCGATGTAGAACTGCGCCCGATTGGCCACCAGGGCAGCGCGAAAACCGTCAAAGACCTCGATCGGCAAACCGCCCGGGTTTTTCTCCGACTTGACCATGATCGGCGGCACAGCGCCGATCAGCACTGCCTTGGCGACACGGCTGGTTCCGTGACGGCCGAGGTAGCGGGCAACTTCGCCGCCGCCGGTGGAATGGCCGATATGGACTGCGTTTTTGAGGTCGAGCGCCGCGGTCAGTGCGGCAACGTCATCGGCATAGGTGTCCATTTCGTTGCCGGTCGCGGTCTGGCTCGAACGGCCATGGCCGCGCCGGTCATGGGCGATCACGCGAAAGCCCTTTTCGAGGAAAAACAGCATCTGGTTGTCCCAGTCGTCGCCGCTCAGCGGCCAGCCGTGGTGAAACACGATCGGCTGTCCCTTGCCCCAGTCCTTGTAGAAGATCTCGGTGCCGTCCTTGGTGGTAATCGTTCCCATGAGCCTGTCTCCTGTGGTTGCGGTTGCGGGTCATAATCTGCCGGAAGCCCTGCCGCCTGATTGCAACACTAGCGGCAATACGGCATGGTGCGGACTGGCAGAAATGACAAAGATCGAGGCGAAACTGACAAATGATAGATCGAGATGAAGCGATCGAAATCGGCCTCGTCCTCTATCCCGGCGTGCAGGCGGCCTCCGTCTATGGCCTAACCGACCTTTTCGCGGTGGCCAACCAGATGGCCGCCGCACGGTCGAAGGATGCGGCGCATCTGCGCGTCAGCCACTGGCAGCGCTCCGGCGATGCCGTGACGCGCGCTTTCGACAGCGAGCCCGGACCCGGCGACGGCCCTGTCGTGATCATCGTACCGCCGACGCTCGGAGACCCGATCGACCGGGAGGCGGCACAGCCCTACGCTGCCTGGCTTCGGGCTCGTCATGCGGCGGGCGCTACGCTGGGCTCGGTCTGCGCCGGCGCCTTTGTGCTCGCCGAATCCGGCCTGCTGTCCGGCCGCCCGGCCACGACGCACTGGGCCTATCAGGAAGCTCTGGCCGCCCGCTTCCCCGACATAGCGCTCGACGCCGACAAGCTGGTCATCGACGACGGCGACATCATCACCGCCGGCGGCTACATGGCGTGGACCGATCTCGGGCTGAAGATCGTGGACCGGATTCTCGGTTCCGCCGTCATGATGGACACGGCGCGGTTCATGCTGGTCGATCCGCCGGGCCGGGAGCAGCGTTTCTACAACCCCTTCGCGCCGCGCCTGACCCATGGCGACGCCGCCATCCTCAAAGTGCAGCACTGGCTGCAGCAGGTCGGCGGGCGCAACGTCACGGCTGGTGCGATGGCGGAAAAAGCGGGGCTGGAAGAGCGCACCTTTCTACGCCGCTTCCACAAGGCCACCGGGCTGAAGCCCACCGAATATTGCCAGCACCTGCGCGTGAGCAAGGCGCGGGAATTGCTGGAATCGTCGACACAGCCGATCGATCAGGTTGCCTGGGATGTCGGCTATGACGACCCAGGTTCGTTCAGAAAGGTCTTCATCAAGGTGACCGGTCTTGCGCCAAGCGACTACCGGCGTCGTTTCGGAGCAGAGCAGAACCGCTCGGCATTTCACGAGGAAATGCCGGCAATGGGTTGATCCGGCGACGCTGCTCACCGCCGGAACCGCTTGCTTACCTTGCCTTGTCAGGCGCCCATCTATCCGCCGGGTTCTTGAAATATTTCCAGCCGCGGTCTCGCGCCCGGCTGAGTGCGGCGAAATAGATGTCTTCGATCTGCGGCAGCATCGCCTCAGGCGCCAATTGCTCGGTGACCGTTTGCCTGTCCGCCGCACCAGCCTCAACCTGCCATTGCGGGTCGCGCGCAAAACGTTCCGCCGCTTTCGAAAGACCGTCCACGTCACCGACCGTGAAAAGGCGATCAGCCGGAAGCAGATCTTCCATATTGCCGACATCGGTGGAAATGACGGGAATTGCCTGTGCCATCGCTTCCAGCGGCGCGATCGGCGCCTCCTCGGCTATCGACGTGCACAGGAAAAGATCCATCGCCGCCACCAGCTGCACGGCATCCTCGCGGGGGCCGACGAGATGGACCTTGCCTCGCAAGGCCGGATCGTCGAGCGCGCCCTGCCAGCCCGGCATGATCGCACTCTTGTCCACGCCACCGACCAGCATCAGTTCCGCGTCGATGCCCTTCCCCAGCAGCCGCTTCAGGATGCGCAGCATGTCGATCTGGCGCTTGCGGGTGCCGATCAGGCCGACCGAGCCGAGAAGGAAAGTGTCTTGCCGGATGCCCAGCTTCTGGCGTGCAAGGCTTCTGGCCTCGGCCGAAACCGGCCGCAAGGCCGCGCTGTCGAACATGTTGGGCACGATGTGCATCCTGGCCGGCGAGACCAGCAGGCGCTTGATGTAGTAATCCGCCGTCTGCCGGCTGAGCCCGACCACGGCATGGGCGAAACGCCACGGGATCTGGAACTGCCGCGTATGCGCAGTCATCACCGCAGGCGCACCGTCGGCAATGGTGAAGATCATCAGGAACTTGTTGGCCCGGCTGCCATGTGCATGAACCAGCGTGCGGCCCCAGTCGCGTATCGGATAGCCGGTGTTGCGCAGGTCGGTCGGATTGGTTCGAAAACTGCTTTCCAGCATCTTAACCGGGCCAACGAATTTCTGCCGCTGTATCCAGCTCTTTCGCGGGTGGATCAGCATCACCTCGTGGCCAGCCTTGATCTGATTATCGATCAAGGTCTTGGTGCTCGTCGCGACACCATTCAGGGCATCGTGGCTTATGAGATGAGCGATCTTCATGAACGATCGGTTTTTCCGCTTGGCCTCAGCGGCCTCTGAGATTCCAATTCAGAAAAACCGCGTGGGGCGCGTCGATTTTTCCGCACCCCTCATATGGGGTTATTTGTCTTTGCGCAAAGCCGTTTGCGAGTCTTCGCAAAATTCAGCGGGATAGCGCAATCGGGCTACATCGGCCGCAGCTTGATTGTCGCGTCAAACCACTGCCGACTCCTGACACCCTACTGTCAGCAGCCGAACATTGCGCCTGCCTTTCATCTACCTTTCTCTTTTCATTTCTCCGGACTCCCACCATATTCCGGTCATGGCCAAATCTCCCGACAAGAAATCGCCGCGCGAAGCGGCTGCTCGTGACGACCGTCCGGCGAAGGGCGTGCGCCGCAGCGCGCTGACCGATTTCATGGACGCTGCCGAACCGCTGGAGCGCAAGGGCTTTTCCGAAGCGCCGCAAGCCGAGTTCACCGGCGCACCATTGAGCGGCTCGATTTCGGACTGGGCAGAGGAGATTTCGAAGGAAGCCGAAAAGGCAAAGGCCAAGCCCAAAAAAGTCCCCGAACGCTCCTCCGCCCCGACCAAATCGGCGCGCGGCACCTCCATGGGCGGCGCAGCCACCGCCCGTGAACGCTCGGCGGCCGGCCTCAACCCTGTTGCCGGCCTCGACATTTCGCTGGAAGACGCCGAGAAAATGTCGGCGTCGGGCGGCGTCACCGCCACGGTCGCGGCGCTTTCCGCCCTGATCGAATCCGGCAACCCGCTGCACAAGAACGGCGAGATGTGGATTCCACACCGCCCTGCCCGCCCGGAAAAATCCGAAGGCGGCCTGGCGATTAAGATGGTGTCCGACTTCGAGCCGGCCGGCGACCAGCCGACCGCGATCAAGGATCTGGTCGAAGGCGTCGGCAACCATGACCGCACGCAGGTTCTGCTCGGCGTCACCGGCTCCGGAAAAACCTTCACCATGGCCAAGGTGATCGAGGAGACGCAGCGCCCTGCCTTGATCCTCGCACCCAACAAGACGCTGGCAGCCCAGCTCTATTCGGAGTTCAAGAAATTCTTCCCCGAAAACGCGGTGGAGTATTTCGTCTCCTATTACGATTATTACCAGCCGGAAGCCTACGTTCCGCGCACCGACACCTTCATCGAGAAGGAATCCTCGATCAACGAGCAGATCGACCGCATGCGCCACTCGGCGACGCGCTCTCTGCTGGAGCGCGACGACGTCATTATCGTCGCCTCGGTTTCCTGCATCTACGGTATCGGCTCGGTCGAGACCTATACCGCCATGACCTTCCAGATGACGGTCGGTGACCGCCTCGACCAGCGCGCGCTGCTCGCCGATCTCGTCGCCCAGCAATACAAGCGCCAGGACATCAATTTCGTGCGCGGCTCGTTCCGCGTGCGCGGCGACACGATCGAAATCTTCCCGGCCCACTTGGAAGACAGCGCCTGGCGCATCTCGATGTTCGGCGACGAGATCGACAGCATCACCGAATTCGACCCGCTGACCGGCCACAAGACCGGCGACCTGAAAAGCGTAAAAATCTACGCCAATTCGCACTATGTCACGCCGCGCCCGACGCTTAATCAGGCGATCAAATCGATCAAGGATGAGCTTAAGGGCCGCCTGGTCGAACTGGAAAAGGCCGGCCGCCTGCTGGAAGCCCAGCGGCTGGAGCAGCGCACCCGCTTCGACCTCGAAATGCTGGAGGCTACCGGCTCCTGTGCCGGCATCGAGAACTATTCGCGCTATCTCACCGGCCGCCGCCCCGGCGATCCGCCGCCGACTTTGTTCGAATACATCCCCGACAACGCACTGGTTTTCGTCGACGAAAGCCACGTCACTATCCCGCAGATCGGCGGCATGTATCGCGGCGACTTTCGGCGCAAGGCGACGCTGGCCGAATACGGTTTCCGTCTCCCCTCCTGCATGGACAACCGCCCGCTGCGCTTCGAGGAATGGGACGCCATGCGCCCGCTTTCCGTCGCCGTTTCGGCCACCCCCGGCGGCTGGGAGATGGAGGAAGCCGGCGGCGTCTTTGCCGAGCAGGTCATCCGCCCGACCGGCCTGATCGATCCGCCGGTGGAAATCCGCCCGGCGAAAACCCAGGTCGACGATGTCGTCGGCGAAATCCGCGAAACGACCAAGGCCGGCTATCGCACCCTCGTCACCGTGCTGACGAAGCGCATGGCCGAGGACCTGACCGAGTATCTACACGAGAACGGCATCCGCGTGCGCTATATGCACTCCGACATTGACACGCTGGAGCGCATCGAGATCCTGCGCGACCTGCGCCTCGGCGCGTTCGACGTGCTGGTCGGCATCAACCTGCTGCGTGAAGGCCTCGATATTCCCGAATGCGGCTTCGTCGCCATCCTCGACGCCGACAAGGAAGGTTTCCTGCGTTCCGAAACCTCGCTCATCCAGACCATCGGCCGCGCCGCGCGCAACGTCGACGGCAAAGTGATCCTATATGCCGACAACGTGACGGGCTCTATGGAGCGCGCCATGGCCGAGACGGCGCGCCGCCGCGAAAAGCAGGTGGCCTGGAACGAAGCCAACGGCATCACCCCCGAAAGCGTCAAGTCGCGCATCTCCGACATTCTGGATTCGGTCTACGAGAAAGACCATGTCCGCGCCGACATTTCGGACTTCGCCGCCGACGGCAACATGGTCGGCAACAACCTCAAGGCCCATCTGGAAGCGCTGGACAAGCAGATGCGCAACGCCGCCGCCGATCTCGACTTCGAGAAGGCCGCCCGCCTGCGCGACGAGATCAAGCGCCTGCGCGAGATGGAACTGGCCGTCTCCGACGACCCGCTGTCCAAATATGCCGACATGGAAAGCCCGGTCTCAGGCCGCGAAAAAGGCAAGCACAACAAGGGCCGCGCGATCCACCGGGCGGTCGACGACAACGCGCCCTCCCCGCAGGAAGAACGCACCAGGCAGCGCGCCGCCTCGGGCCGCTCGCTCTTTGCCAAGCCCGAGCTGGACGAGATGGGTGCCGATGGCGCAAAGCCGCTCGGCAAAACGCCGCCGTCCAAGCCGCTCTTCGCAAAACCCTCGCTCGATGACATGGGACCAGGCACCGACGCGACGACGCCCGCCGGCGCAGTGTCGCGCTCGCTGTTCAAGAAGCAGTCCGCCCAGGAAGCCCACGGCGCCGACTATGGCCTGCCCGACGATGCCCACAAATCCCTCTTCAAGAAGAACTCCCTCGACGAAATGACCGTCCGCCGCACCGAAAAGCCGGTCGAAGGCGTCAAGCCGGCGAAGCCGTCTTCCTCTCCCCTTGTGGGAGAGGACAGTTCGCCCCGTGAGGCGAAGCCGAGCGGTTCGGCGAACTTGGTGAGGGGTGACGACGCCAAACCCATCAACCGCGAACGCGCCGGCATAGGCTCCTACGAAGACCCCACTGACGCCCGCCGCCAGAAGCGCCGCCCCGGCAAGACAGGCCGGCCGGGGCATTAGCGACATGGCAACCAAGTGGCGAGAACCGGGGATTTGGGCAGCGATGGCGATGGGCCTTGGCATTCTGGGCGTGATGTTCTTCGGTTGGAGCGATCCGGTAGTCGCTCCAGAGGCTAACTGCTTGAACGTGACGGTTGCAGCCGCCGAAAACCTCTGCGAACCAACAGTCGCGACGCCCTAGAACGACAACTGCCTCCCCAAGGGCCGGCCGGGGCATTAGCATCCGGCCGGGCGCCACGCCCTACCCGAGCGCCATAAAGCTCTGGAACCCGCCAAAGATCATGCGCTTCCCGTCGAAGGGCATGTCGGTCATGAATTCGTTCATGCGTGTGTCCGCCTGCACCTTCTTGTTGATCGCATCGCGGTCCTCGCGCGACGCATAGACGACCCATGCGAAGATGACGACCTCGTCGTCCGTGGCCTGCACGGCGCGCGGAAAAGAGGTGAGCTCACCATAGGGCACATCGTCGCCGATGCATTCCACATAGGCCAGCGCGCCATGCTCCATCCACACGTCACCACCCACTTTTGCCATGGCCTTGTAGGCATCGATTTTGCTCTTCGGCACGGCAAGCACGAACCCGTCGACATAAGACATTACGATCTCCTCTACGGTTTGACGTCCAAAGGACGTTTCATCGAGGCCGATTCCGACATTGCTTCTTCATTTTTCTGGTTCCTCGCCAGCGAGCGAGGCGAAGAAGAAACAGCGCGGTCTCAATCCTCCAAACTGATTGCTTTTCACAACCAGTACGGTAATGCCATAACCGATATTGTTTTGCAAGCAGTCTATTGTTTGAAAGAAACGAATTTGCGGTCTATGCCTGCACGAGCACCGCTTGGCGCAGAGTCTTCCGCACAGGAGCATACCGGCCGATGGCACCCTTCAAGGTCGATCCGGACAAGGTTCACGCATTCGAGACTGCCGAGGCGTTCTATCGCTGGCTCGAAAAACATCACGACAGCGAAGACGAGGTCTGGATCAAGATTCACAAGGTGAATTCCGGCCTGAAGTCCATCACGCCGGTCGAAGCCATCAATGTCGTGCTCTGCTGGGGCTGGATCGATGCGATCCGCAAGGGCCTCGATGAAAAGAGCTTCCTGCAACGCTATACGCGGCGCGGCAAAAAGAGCATCTGGAGCCAGATCAATGTCGACAACGTCGCCCGCCTGATCGAGGAAGGCCGCATGACCGCGTACGGCCTGCGCGAAGTCGAAGCCGCCAAGGCCGACGGCCGCTGGGACCGCGCCTACAGCAGTAAGGACATGAAGATCCCCGACGATCTTCAGGCAGCGATCGATGCCGAACCAAAGGCCAAGGCGATGCTCGCAAAACTCAGCGCGCAGAACCGCTTCGCGCTCGCCTTCCGCACCCACAACATGAAAACTGAAGCCGGCCGCAGGAAGAAGATCGCCACCTTCGTCGACATGCTCAAGCGCGGCGAAACGATCTACCCGCAACGGGAGAAATAGCGGACCTTTGTCAGCCGGCCGTTGGCTTGTTCACCGCCAGCTGAGCATCGTAAGCGCGCTTGTATGCGGGCCGTGCTTCGCCGCGGGCAACATAGGCGGAAAGGTTCGGATATTCGTCCAGCAAGCCCGACGCTCTCAACCTGAGCAGCACCGAGACCATCATCAGGTCGCCCGCGCTGAACGCGCCATCGAGCCATTCGGCATCGCCAAGACGACGCGAAAGTTGGCTCAGCCGGTAGCGGACGCGATCCTCGACGAGAGGCATGCGCTGCGCGGACCAGGACTTGTCGCTCTCAAGGATCCTTGCGGTTACCACTTCAAGGATCGGCGGCTCCACCGTATTGAGCGCCGCGAACATCCAGGTGATCGCGCGCGCCCTAGCATTCGCATCAGCCGGCAGCAGGCCCGCATGGCGCTCCGCGATATGGAACACGATCGCCCCCGTCTCGAACAGGCCGAGATCGCCTTCCTCGTAGGTCGGAATCTGCCCGAAAGGGTGAAGCGCCAGATGTGCCGGTTCCTTCATCGCACCGAACGAAACAAGACGAACCTCATAAGGCTGACCCACTTCTTCCAGCGCCCAGCGAACGCGCGTATCCCGCGCCAGACCCTTGCCGCCATCGGGCGACCGCTCAAAGGCGGTAATCACAATCGTCATCGCCGTTCTCCATAGCTTGTCCGTCTTGAAGACGATTGGCCAGACGAGATGCCGACACCCCCTGCTCGATATACCTGTTGCCGACTTTAAAAAATTCCCCGCCCCTGTCGGTTTCCGTCCTCCTCGTTCGTCATAGTATCAGCCGTCCGCGGCACAACCCGAACGACAGGAGCTTTTCATGTCCGAAGCAAGCGCACAGACCCTCGAACAGCCGGCCCCGAAAGTGCTTGGCGGCCTCATCGCCTATCTGCAGGTCGACGGCGCAATGAAGGTGGCCGAGTTCTACGCCAAGGCTCTCGACGCCAGGCAGGTCTTCACCGTTCCGCCGGACGAGCAGGGCCGTACCATGCATGTCCATCTCTACATAAACGGCTCGTCGCTGATGCTGTGCGACGCCTATCCCGAGCATGGCCATCCGCATCAGGCGCCGCAGGGCTACACCATGCAGCTCATTCTGGAGAACGACACCATCGACACATGGTGGGACCGCGCGGTCAAGGCCGGTATGGAAGTGATAACGCCGCTTCAGGTCATGTTCTGGGGCGACCGCTGGGGCCAGCTCCGCGACCCCTTCGGCATCAACTGGGCCATGAACGCGCCGGTGAAACAGGCCTGAGCGCTTTTCCCTGCCCTGAGCCCTTTTGTCTTCCCTCATCTGAGCTGTTGAAGGATGAGGGAAGGACTGCGCCTCTCCGCAGTCATCCCGGAAACCGGAGCGAAGCGCAGGTTATCCGGGGCCTATTGGCCGGAACATCGTCAAGCACGGCCCGGTCCCGATATTGACGCGCGTTCAGTCCCGCTGAAGCTCTTCTCCGTTCCGGCATGGATTCCCGACACTCTCCGCTCGTTCCTCGCTCACGAGGTCGAGAATGACGAGCTTGTTGTTTGCCCGGGCGGCAAGCCGCCGACGTTGGAGATGAGCCGAGCTTGTTGGTTGCCTTGACCGCAAATCGTCCAAGATTCTTAGTTACGTGCTGGCAACTCACTAATGCCGAAGATTGGCGACAAGCCCTAAATGCAATTCGTCATTCTCGACCTCGTGAGCGAGGAACGAGCGGAGAGTGTCGGGAATCCATGCCGGACCATCGATGAAGGCTACAGCGGCGCAGAACTGCCGAAGCTGAAACCAGCGGAAACTGGGGGAAATAGATTCACTTATTTTCCACTCAACCCATTGTTTTCGCTCACACCGCACATTTTTTCACGCCCGATTTATCCTCACCCCAAACACCTCTCGCATAATCCTCCCATCGCTCCTGCGGGACCGGGTCTGGAACCGGGATCAAGGGGGAGTGGCGGTGACCTCCCGCCCTGGTGTGGTAGCCAGGGACCCGAGGGCTCGACACAGGCCGGCGTGGAACGAGCACGGCGCAAATGCCACTGCCCAAAACCATGCGGAGAACCCGCGGCGTCTTGTCCATGGAATGTACATGGAGCGGGCGTTGTGACCGGCCGACTTCGGGACAGATACCGAGCGGGGCGCGGAAGTCGCGCCACGTACTAAACATTAGGAAGGCACGGCCAAGCGCCCCGCTTCCCGATCTTTGACAATGGCCAGACGGTGAAAACCGGGCGTGGCGAAGATGAAGTGCGCCTCTCCTTCTCCCTTGTGGGAGAAGGTGGCCGACCCGAAGGGGAGGTCGGATGAGGGGTGTTGGACGGAATGCCAGCGCCTCATTTCTTCCAGCACCCCTCATCCGTCTTGGCGCTGCGCGCCAATCCACCTTCTCCCACAAGGGGAGAAGGAAAGGCGCCGCCCCTCAACCAACCCCAAAGGAGAAACCCACATGCCCGAAATCACCAACCGCCCCTACCCCGACTACCGCATGATGGAGATCGAAAAGACTGTCGGCGAACTCCCGGCAATGATCGCCGCGCTATTTGCGCCGCGCGAGTGGCCGCGCAGCGAGATGCTGGCGCTGCTGCATTCCATGGCGACCGATGCCGGTATTCCGGAAAAATGCGAAGACGCCGCCTGCCGGCGCAGCGGCATCTGCCGGGCCGGGACGCTCGGCGAGCAAGGTCCACCCTGCGGCGCGCATTGGCCGGACGCGCTGGTGCAAAGGTTCGAAGGCGCCTGCGAGGGTATGGCTCTGTCCTGGATACTGGAAGAACGCCGCGCCAACCGCGCCCGCAACGCACTGCTACCGCCGCAGCCCGCGCAGCCCAGGGCCAGGAAGAAACGGCCTGTTTCCACAGCGCGTTAACCTTACAGCGATGTTACGAAACGTGAGGAGAACACTCCGCTTAACACGCCGTTAAACTGGGCCGCGCGCATCATGCTTGCCGAAAGCCGAATTCGGCCTTCGGCAAGCATGAGACGCAGATTCGAGAACCTTCGGCGTGGCCTGCGTCCAGATGGGCGGCGGCGCCGTGACGATATAGTCGGAGACGTTTTTTCATGACGAAATTTCCGCCCACCGCCTTTGCCCTCATCCTGTCGGCAGCAGCCGGCTTTGCCGCCACGAGCGCCGCCATGTCTCCGCCGCGGAGCATCGAAGACGAGAGCCAGGCAATTGCGGACGGCGGTTGCCATTCCGACAATCCCACGCATCACGCCTCGGAACGGGAGCGCTCGGCGCGGCATTTTCATCGCGGCCCCGATTGCGCCCCGGTCGAGCGAAGGCTTCATCGCCATGGTCGGCAGGCCGAATGACATCGCGTCAACATCGCCTGATGACGATAGCCAGAAAGGCCATCGACCGCACCCTGCCGGTCATGTCCGGCAGGGCAGAGTCAGGAAGTGGCCTCTCAGCAGGGGCCGTTCTGGTCGACGAT
This sequence comes from Mesorhizobium sp. CCNWLY176, assembly GCF_037153935.1. Classification (NCBI taxonomy): domain Bacteria; kingdom Pseudomonadati; phylum Pseudomonadota; class Alphaproteobacteria; order Hyphomicrobiales; family Phyllobacteriaceae; genus Mesorhizobium; species Mesorhizobium sp. CCNWLY176. The sequence continues at coordinate 122,640 of NZ_JBBBDZ010000012.1, read as the reverse complement.
GCGGTAGTCGGCCGCGCGTGCCTCGCAGGCATTGCCAAAGGTGCGGGTGCTGCCGCGACGGGTGGCGCAGACCGGCCTGTAGTCCTGGGTGCAGAAGGCCTGCTCAGGGTCGGGGCGTGGCGGGCGCGTGCCCGGACCGGGGTATTCTGGACGCGGCGGGCGCGTGCCCGGGCCGGGATATTCTGGACGGGGCGGCCGTGGTCCCATGCCACCGCCACCATCGTCGCCACGACACTGGCCGTCGCGGATCACACGGTAGCCGGCGCGGTCGGCTTCGCAGGCGTTCGGGAAGGACTGGCGGTCACCACCCCTGCGAGCGCACACCGGCTGGTATTCGCGGGTGCAGAAGCGAGGACCCGGCTCCGGGCGCGGACCGGGATAAGGTCCCGGGCCGGGGCCAGGTCCCTCAACCACGGTACAGGCCGAAAGCATCGCCGCGCCGACGATCGCCGCGCCGCGGCGCGAAAACAATGTCGCAAAGAAATTCATGACCTCTCCCTTGGCCCCGTCCCCAAAGCAACGGCTGTCGCTGCTTTTCGATCCTCGCAACTTTGCCGCTAAATGCAATCCCCGGCGTTGCGGAATACCCTGCATGGGACTGATTTCGTTAGGCTTTGCAAAGCCCCTGTTTTTCGGCCCTTCGCCGGCGTCTTGCCAGCATCACGTTTCCGTGCAATAAATTTTGTGTTCGGGCGTTTGCTGACCCGGAGACTGGAACGTTTTGCACGAGCCCTTTCCCCGACACTGTGAATCTCTGACAGCCCCGTTCATTGGCGGGGGGTTTTGCCATGCGCCAATGCATGACCGCCAAGCAGCCACCAACTCGGCCTCCGGCGCCAGACGGAAGACCGGGACTGACCAACGAAACGGGTGAAGGAGTTCTCCCCAATGTCCCAGAGCGGAACCGTAAAATTCTTCAACGCAACCAAAGGTTTTGGTTTCATCACGCCTGACGGCGGCGCCAAGGACGTGTTCGTCCACATCTCCGCCATCGAAGCGTCCGGCCTGCGCACGCTGGTCGACGGCCAGAAGGTCACCTTCGACGTCGAGCCTGACCGCATGGGCAAGGGCCCCAAGGCGGTCAATCTCAGCGCAGCCTGAGCCCTTCTGCCATCCCGGCGATGGCATTCGAGCTTTTTTGAAAAAGGCGGGACCTCGCGGTCTCGCCTTTTTTGTCCGCAACTGTCACCGGACAAAATTCCGCCTGCGGTTAGAACCGCTGGCGGGCGCAAAAACTTTTGCTTGCCCCAACCGCTAAAATAATGGAGAAATTTCGGCTTCGGGCATTTGCCGGCCCGGAGACTGGAATGGCCTGCACCGGGGGGTTGCTGCAAGGTTCTCCCGGCTGGATCGCGAAACGAGAGGGCCTCGGCAGAGCCCCGGCGCGATAAACTGTTTCTTCTCCTCCCGTAAGCGTCCGACAGCATGGGATTCGTCCCGGCTGAACTGGACTATGAGGGGATAATAAGGAGTTTCCCATGCCGCAGACCGGCACTGTCAAATTCTTCAACCATGCCAAAGGCTTCGGCTTCATCACGCCTGACGACGGCGCGAAGGATGTCTTCGTCCACATCTCGGCGGTACAGGCCTCCGGCCTTCCCGGTCTCGAGGATGGGCAGAAGGTTTCATTCGACACCGAGCCGGACAAACGCGGCAAAGGTCCCAAGGCGGTCAATCTGACGGTCGGCTGAGACCCGTCAGCCTGCCCGGGCTTCAGCCCCCGCAGGCGCCTGACGCCGTCGGCATTGCCCGCACGGCGGCTCTACCAGGTTCGAATGTCCTGGCCGCGCGGCCGGGACAATATGGCAAAGTGGCCCGCATTTGCCTGACATGGCGCATCCGCTGCCAGATTCACCGAAACTGGCAAATCCTTAACTAAGACATAAAAGCCGTTCAGCCTGCATTCAGGTGCGGTGTCCTATTTCTCGTCTCAACGCTTGGCCCGCCCCTTAAAATCGGGCTCGCGTGAAGGAGACCAAAATGAATCGCTTTCTCAAGACCGCCATCCTTGGCACCGCTGTGGTCGCAACCACGCTGACAGCCTTTTCGGCGGCAAATGCAGACGATCGCTGGCGTCATCACCGGAACCATGGCGGCGACGCGCTCGCGGCCGGTGTTCTGGGTCTGGCAGTCGGCGCATTGGCCGTCGGCGCGCTGAATACACCGCCGCCACCGCCGCGCGACCGCTATTATGAGCCGGACTACAGCTACGGCGAACCGGACTACACCTATGTCGAGCCGCGCCGCGTCTATCGCGAGCGTCCGCGCCGGGTCTACGTTCAGGAATACGCAGCTCCGCTGGAGCCGTGGTCGCCAGCCTGGTACCGCTACTGCGAGGGCCGCTACCGCACCTTCGACGCACGGTCGGGCACCTATGTCGGCTATGACGGCCAGGAGCACTTCTGCAACGCCGGCTAATCCAGCCGCAAACGGATAAAAAAACGGCTCCCCGTGCAATCGCATGGGGAGCCGTTGGTGTTTTGGGCTTCCGGTTCTCGTCAGAGAACCACGACAGCCGCGCCAACCGGCACCCGCTCATAGAGGTCGGCAACGTGGTCGTTGACGAGCCGAATGCAGCCGTTTGAAACAGCAGTCCCGATCGTCCAGGGCTCCGTCGTGCCATGAATGCGGTAATAGGTGTCACGGCCGTTTCGATAGAGATAGAGCGCCCGCGCACCGAGCGGATTGCCGGGCCCGCCGGGGACACCGTTGGAGTACTTGGCGTATTTGTCAGGCTGACGCTTGATCATGTTGGCGGTCGGCGTCCAGCTTGGCCATTTCGCCTTCCGGGCAATTTCGGCCTTGCCTGACCAGGCAAGCCCCGCGCGGCCGACCCCGACACCGTAACGGCGCGCCACGCCGAACCCCTCGACCAGATAGAGGAACCTGTTTCGCGGGTCGACCACGACGGTGCCGATCGGATAGCCGCTTGGGAAATCAACCAGCTGCGGCATGAATTTGGGATCGATTGCGAATTGTTTTTTTGGTTTCGCAGCCAGTGCTGCCTCTGGTGCGATTGCGCTAGCCGCCAAGCCAAGCATGAAAACACGACGATTGAACATTGTTGCCTCTTCGAAGACCGTGACTGTGAGATGATTTGACGATCAGTCTCTTCGAAGATTGGGCGGCTTGTCGGAAACCGGCCATATTGCGATGACCGCGGGTGAGTCGGCCATGAGACTCGCCAGGGGCGCCGCTGGAACCGCACCTTCGTCCGGTTCGTCGACAGTATGGGTCATATCGATCTTGCAGAATGTCTTGCGCGGCGGACGGCCTTCCTGCTCATCGCCGTCCGTTTGGCCGTCCGATAAAACAGCCTCCGCAAGCTGCTTATCGGCGCATGGCCGTGCCAATTCATGGGGTGAGGCGGAAAATGCAATGCGGCCCACAGCGCCGGCATGCATCGTCATGACCAGCGCCACGACGAAACCCACAACGCATCGCAGCAGCATATTACCCATGCTTCGTACTATCGATGAAAACCCTGTCCGACAGGTTAGCGCGTGATCAAAAAGACGTGAATAACAGTCAAATCAGCGGTTTGGCCTATTCCGAGATCACTCGTCCGGAGTGTGCGGATCGGCAAGTGCCGCATCGGGCCGGCTGATCGGCACCAGTGTGCGCGAGGTCTTCTTGGCAAGCTCCTTGGCGCCATTGCGCTGCAGGATGGCGCGGAAGCTCGGATGCATGCCACCGTCCGAATAGGCGTGGGCCGTGATAGGGGTTCCGCTGCTCATCGCCGTTTCCATGGCGCGCATCTCGGCGTCGCGTTTGGCGAGCAGGGCCGGCTCTTCCATCGTCGTCATGGGCGGGCAGGCAGCCAGCGGATCGGTTGGCTCTCCTCCCGCGAACTGCGCGTCGAAGACATAGCGACGCCCGCAGGCGGAAATCGTCGGCTGGCGGCGCGACACTTCGAAAATGTCGTAGCCTTCCTTGAGGTTCTTCCAGAACTCGATGTTCGGATCGCTACGATACTTGGCCATGTTCTGCGCCGTCATGCGGAACGGAAAGGCCTGGACCTGGAAGGATGTCTGTCCGCCCTTCAGCGCCTCACGGGCAACCGCGTAGATTTCGGCGACGCCATCGTCGGTCATGGCGTAGCAGCCAGAAGACGAGCAGGCGCCATGCACCATCAGCGCCTCGCCGGTGTAGCCGAGCGCGCTTTCCAGCCGGTTGGGGAAACCGAGATTGAACGACAGATAATATTGCGATTTCGGGTTAAGCATCGATGCCGCGATGGTGTAAAAACCCTCGGGCGCCTGGCGGTCGCCGTTGCGGACCTTCGGACCGAGCTTCCCGGACCAGCGGCACATCGGATAGGTCTTCAGCAATGCATAGCGGCCGCTGCGGGTGCGCTTCCAGATCTCAAGTTCGCTTTCCTGCTTGAAGATGCGCACGAGGATCGGATCAGACGGCTTCATCTGCTTGGCATTCATCTGGCCCATCAGCTTGGCCGGTATCGGCTGGATCGCCCTCTTGTCGACGTCGAGCACGCTCGACACGCAGCCCGAAAGGACTGCCGAGAGTGTCACCATCGCAAAAAGAATCGCAAATCTACGCAGCAAATCCAACCCAATCCGTCCAAGGAAACCCGTCACCCAGCCTCGACCTGCCATAATTGTGTGGCAGAACTGCGAGCATGGCGGTTCATAACATCGCTGCCATTGTTGGTCAGCATGATTAACGAAGAGTTGATCGCCGTCAGCCCTGCACCCGCTTCTCTCCTGCGTTGAGCAGCCGCAGCGCATTGCCGACGACCAGCAGCGAAGCACCGACATCGGCCGCGATCGCGCCCCACATCGTGGCGATGCCGAATGCGGTCAAGGCGACGAACAGCGCCTTCACGCCGAGCGCGAAGACAATGTTCTGGCGGATGATCGACATTGCCCGCCTGGAGTGGCGGATCAGCCACGGCACCTTGGAGAGATCGTCCGTCATCAGCGCGATATCCGCCGTTTCGATCGCCGCATCGCTGCCGATCGCGCCCATGGCGATGCCGAAATGCGCCCGCGCCATCGCCGGCGCATCGTTGACGCCGTCGCCGATCATCGCAACCATCGCATGGCGCCTGGTCAGCGCATCGATCGCCTCGACCTTCTGCTCCGGCAGCAATTCGGCGCGCACCGTGTCGATGCCGACAGCCTGCGCCACAGCGTTGGCGGCGGCGCGATTGTCGCCGGTCAGCATGACGACTTCTTTCACGCCCTCGGCATGAAGCACCGAGAGAATCGCCTTCGCTTCCGGCCGAATCGTGTCGGCAAGCGCGATGATGCCGCAAAGATGCTCATCATTGCCGATGACGACCGTGGTCGCACCCGCATTTTCCAGTTCGGCAATTCGTGCCGCCACCGCATCGTCGGCCTGCCCGCGTTCCACTGCGTAGCGCCAGGAGCCCAGCCAATAGGTCTTGCCATTGAACGAACCTTGCACGCCTTTACCCGGCAAAAGCTTCACGTCCTCGGCGGCAACCGCCTTGACCTTCTTCGCAGCGAGATACTGCGTGACGGCCTTCGCCAGCGGGTGCGAGCTTCTCGCTTCCAGCGCGCCAGCCCTTTGCAACAGCTCTTCCTCGGAATGGCCGGAAAGCGGAATGACGCGCGTCACCTGCGGCTCGCCCTTGGTCAGCGTGCCGGTCTTGTCCATGGCAAGTGCGGTGAGCTTGGCCGGCAGTTCGATGAAGGTGCCACCCTTGATGAGCACGCCGTTGCGCGCGGCGGAAGCCAAAGCTGCGACGATGGAAACAGGCGTCGAGATGACCAGCGCGCAGGGGCAGGCAATGACCAGCAGCACCAGCGCATTGTAGAACCAGGCGTCCCAAGCCCCGCCAAACAGCAGCGGCGGCACCACGAAAACCAGTAGCGCCAGCACCATCACTGCCGGCGTGTAGACGCGCGCGAAACGCTCCACCCATTGTTCCACCGCCGCGCGGCGGCTGTGCGCGTCCGACACCATGCGGATGATGCGCGCCAGCGTCGTGTCAGTGGCAACCTTGGTCGATTCGACCTCCAGCAGCCCGTCACCATTGATGGTACCGGCGAACACCTCGTCGCCGATCTCTTTCGAAACCGGAATGCTCTCGCCGGTGATCGGCGCCTGATTGACCGCGCTGGCGCCCGAAACGATGCGGCCATCGAGGGCAATGCGGTCACCGCCGCGGACGATGAAGCGACTGCCGACGGCAACTTCGGCCGCCTTCATTTCACGCTCGCCATTGGCGTCCTTGACCCGCACCACCGGCGGCGCGAGATCGAGCAAGGCCGACACTGCATTGCGCGCCCGCCCGACGCTCCAGCTTTCGAGCAGAAGCGACAGCGCAAACAGGAAGGCGACGGTAGCGGCCTCGAACCACTCCCCGATGATCAGCGCGCCGGCAACCGCAACCATCATCAAAAGGTTCATGTCAGGCGACAGGCGCTTGAGCGAATACCACGCCTTGATGGCGACGAAGCGAGCGCCGGTGATGACCGACAGCAGCAGCGCCGCCTGCTCGGCCAGCGGCGTTCCGGCAGTGTGATGGCCGCCCATGATTTCCAGGAACGACTGGCCCGGCGAAGTCGCGACATGCACGGCAAAGCCGGCAAGCAGGAAGATGCCGCTGAGCGCGGTGAAAAGCTTCTGTTCGCCAAGCCGCGCATCCTTGGCCGGCGGCGCGCCCTCCTGCCACGGCTCGGCCTTCAGGCCAGTCGCCGCGACCGCCGAGACGATCGCGGCATCACGCACCAAACCGGCGCTGTCGAGGATCGTCATGCGGCCGTTGAGCACGTCGAAGGCAAGATGCCTGTCACCACCGACGACCGGGCCGACCGCCGTCTTCAGCATCGCAACTTCCTCGGCGCAATCCATGCCGAAGACGCGAAAGCTGCGGCCGGAGGCTTTCTGTGCAGCCGTCGGCGCCTCCGGCAACGGACCGTGATCGTGGTCATGACCATGGGAATGCCCATGGTCATCATGCTTGTGCGAATGTTCGATGATTTTCGCATGCCCGGAATGGTCATGACCGCAGCAGGACGCGGGTTCAACGGCGTGAGAATGGGTGGTTTTCCGGGCAGACATGGTTCGGCTCCTGTTCAGTCAGAAGCGGCGTAACATCTATAGCAACTAGAGCTACAAGAGGCTTTTTGCCGTTTTCTAACATTTTTCATCCTCGACCTGCGTCGCTCCCTGAAGCTTGACCTGCGTCGAGAAAGGCCCCACATCTCCAGAGACTAGAGCTATTCAGGGAGTCAAAAATGCTGACCATCGGCGACCTGTCGCGCAGGACCGGCGTGAAAATCCCGACCATTCGCTACTATGAGCAGATGGGCTTGATCGCGGCCGCTGAGCGCTCCGAAGGCAACCAGCGCCGCTACACGCGTGAGGAACGCGACCGCCTCTCCTTCATCCGCCACGCCCGCGACCTCGGCCTGACCATCGAGGCGATCCGGGAATTGATCGAGCTAAGCGCCCACCCCGAGCAACCCTGCGCCGAGGCCGACCGCATCGCCGCCGAGCAATTGCTGGCGGTGCGCGAGAAGATCGAAAAGCTGAAGCGGCTCGAAAGCGAGTTGGAGCGCATAACCAGCCATTGCCACGGCGATCAGGTCAAGGATTGCTATGTGATCCAGGCGCTGGCGAACCACGACCTTTGCGATCACGAGCATTAGAAGTTTGGGAGTATCTCTGGTTTCGGGTTGGCGCTGCCCCTCACCTGCCTGCCGGCATCCTCTCCCCGTATAGTGACGGGGAGAGGAAGGAAGCTCCAACGCCGACGCCTCCCTCTCCCCGTTCTTACGGGGAGAGGGTAAGGGTGAGGGGCAGCGCCGATCCTCTCAGCACCAATCTCTACCGCCTAAACAATATCTCCCCCGTCCCGAACGCCGCATTATCCCCGCCAAACTTCCCCGGCGCCTTGCCAAGCAGCGGTCGCTTCAGAATGCCATCAGCCACCAGATAGCGATCCATCACCGCCGCAAAACTGCTATCCGGCGCGCCGCACTCCACGAAACTCGGTGATAGCTCCTGCGGCTGACGATCAAGCAGGATCGAGCCGCGTCGCATGAGATAGCCCGGCAATCGCCCGACGCCGCCCGTCACCACCAGCGTCCCGGCGATCATCCGCGCCCCGGCATACTCGCCGCAGCCCTTCAGCACCGCAGCAACGCCGCGCCGCATCCGGTCGCCGGCAAAAGCGCCGGCGCGTCCGCGCACGATCACCACGCCGCCATTCATGCCGGCAAGTTCACCGGCCAACGGCCCGCCGAGATAATCGCCGGCATTGCCAAAAATTTCCAGCCGCCCACCCCGCATGGAGGAGCCCGCGTGAGGACCAGCATTGCCTTCAATCGCCAGAACTCCGCCGCGCATTTGCCGTCCCGCCTGCGCACCGAGATCGCCGACCACACGGATCGTGCCATCGACAAGCCCGGTCCCGACACGATCGAACCGCTCGCTTCCACCTTCGAAAACGATGGTCTTGATGTCCCCGCCGGTAACCTTGAACAGATCGCTCACAGTCAAACCGCGCTTCGACATGCCGAGCCGGATCTTGCTGATCTCTCGCTTGTCGACACTGGCGAGCTTTTCCGGTGTCAGCGGCGAGAGATCGAGCCGCTCCGGCGGCGTTTCGCGAAGGGTGAAGGTCAGCGCTTTCACGGCAGCAAATCCTTCAGATGATAGTGGAACTTGCCGAGCTTGCCGCCATAATTGCCGGCGCTGATGCGCGATGCACCCTTGGCCGGCCCGAGCTTGGTTACCGCACCCAGTCCCGCCTTCATCGCGGCAGCCACTGCATCGCTGGTTTGCCCGTCGATGACGATCTCCAGCACCGCGTTTATATCCGCGCCGAGTTCGCTCTTCACCACGCCGCGCAGCGTTGGTGCGAAAGCGTCGTTGGTCGAGGCCGTCATGCCCTTGTATTTGCCGCCGACCTTGGAGCCGGACCGCACGACGCCTCCGGGAAACGGCATGATCGCGCCCGGCACCTTCTCGATCGCCGCGACCGCCGCTTCCGCCGCCGCAAGCGCCTTGGCATTACTTTCAGCCAGCAGCAGCAGGTTGCCGCCGCCGACTGCCTCCTTGGTCAAGCCGGTCGTCGCCTCGCAGAGGAACTCGCCGTCCATCACCGGCACGCGCCAGTAGTGCCTGCCGCCGAACTTTTTTGACACCTGCCAGCCATCGCCGAAATAGCGCAGCGCCGAACCGAGCTTGAGGTCGGCAGCGCCTTTCAGGTCGGCAAAGCAGGCGCTGCCCGGCGAGGTCAGCACGCATTGGCCAAGCCGGTTCTGCAACTGCTTCTGCAATTCGTCGGTGCTGACGGCGAAGATCATCACCCGGCAGCCCGGCCGACCGTCGGGCGTCTGCGAAGCCGTAAGCTCGACATCGATCGCCGCCTCGCAGCCGCAGCCGATGACCGATGTGGCAAAACCTGTCATCGAGATTGCCGCCTGCCGCGCCCATTTGCGGTTCGGTCCGGTGATGATGATGGCGGTCGCGCGCATGCCGAAGGCTTCCGCGAAAGTGTCGTCGATCGCCACGCCATTGACCATCAAGCGTTGCATGACACCTCGCCGAACGGTTCATCGCGCCGGATGGCGGAATCGGGAAAATCGAACCAGTCGAGCGACAGGCCGTAGCGCTCCTGATGGTATGCCTCCAGCCGCCGCACCATCGCCTTGTCCGGCGGCGGGTTGAGCCGCAGCGCCCTGCCCCAGCGATAATTCTTGATCGCGCCGTCTTCGACCACCACCTCGCCATTCTTGATAACGAAGGCGGCCTCGCGGAACATCTGCGCGATATCCCCGCCCTTGCGATAGACCGCAACGTCGGCCAGCGCGCCGGCGCCGAGATGACCGCGACCCTTCAACCCGAGCAGCCTTGCGGGTGCTGCCCGCGTCATGATCGCGATCTCCTCGAAGGTATATTCGCGATCGATCGAGCCGAGCGTGGTGAGGGTCAAAGCCTTTTGTGAAAGGTTGGCTGCTGCCGCATTGCGCGCATCGCGGCTCATCAGCAGCGCGAAGAGATCGGGATAGGCCGTGAATGGCGCGCCATTGGGATGGTCTGTGGTGAAGAACACCCGCCATGGATCGTTGATCAGGAGAAAAAGCTCCAGCCCGATCGCCCATTGCACCGAGCCGTAGAAATCGTCGCGATAGCGATACGGCACGATGCCGCCGCCATTGCCGTCGCCGTCATAGATAATAGTTTTCTTCGGGCTGGCCGTGCCGCGCGAGGTGAACTGCCGCATCACGTCCGAGGAGATCGTCACCGTCTGGCCGAACATCACCTGGCCGATGTCGATGGTCACCTCCGGCGTCGAATTCACCAGTTCAGCAAGCCGCGCGCCCTCCGAGGAGAAACGGCGCTTGCCTTCGGTGCCGTAGCCATAGAATTGCAGATGCGCCAGATGCAGCGGCACGCCCTCGGCGGCTGCGATCGTTGCAGCAGCCGTGTCGGCAGCGCCCGGCGCGCCGAGATTGTTGCAATGGACATGCAGCGGATGCGGAATGCCGAGCTTGGTCACCGCGGCCTGCAGCGTCTTGACGATCTTGCGCGAGCTGACGCCATAGGATGGCACGACATCGTCCAGCGAAAAGGTCCGCACATTCTCCTTGAAGGCGGCTGCCGCCCCGGCATTGATGACCTTCACGCCAAGCGCACGGCTCGAAGAAACCGTCCAGGCGACATAGTCCTCGATCATCTGCGAGGAAGCCTTGTCGCGGATCATCGACAGCAGGAAATCGTCATTGCCGAGGATCGCCAGCGTCGCCTTGTCGATGATCGGGATGTCGGCAAGCTCGAGATGCGTATGCAGCGCGCTGCCGGGCGACATGGCCGGCTCGACAACGGTGGTAAAACCCATCTTGGCGTAGAGGCAGCCTGTCTGGAAGGTCGACCACCCGGCATTGGAAAGCGGCGTTTCCGCCGGTCGCTGCGCGTGCGCCGCGTGGTGCTCCGGCAGAAGCAAACGCGCCGTGTTCACATTGCCGCCGCCGATATGCGAGTGGATGTCGATGGCGCCAGCCATGACGACGCAGCCGGTGGCATCGATGGTCCGGTCGGCACGCCTGCCGGCTGGGGCCTCGACAATCGCTTCATCTTCGATCCACAGGTCGCCCTTGCCGAGCCGTCCGTTGACGGGATCGACGATCTCGCCGCCCTTTATCCGCGTCAGCATGGCAGCGCCTTTCCGTCAGGCAGGTGTTCGGCAATCAGCCGCAGGACCGAGGCAGCATCCGGCAGATCAGTCGCGGCCTGCGCCTTGACGGCGGCCAGCGTGCCGATCCGGCTCGACCAGGTGACGGCATCGTGGTCGACGCCCGTTTCACCGATGGAAATAGTGACCGCCGCACCGGCGATAGGCTTCTTGCTTCTCGCCAATGCGATCAAGGAAACACCCTTCGCAGCCGCAATTCGATCCTTCGTCGCAAATATCGAGAGGTGAAGGTCGGCCTCGCCCGCCGCGAGCATCCGCGCAACGTCGAAGCGCCACGGGTCGAGCTCGGGCATCCCGCGCCCAAAACCGGTGCGCATCGGAAAGCCGGTCATCCAGGTCGAGGCGAGCGTGCTGCCCCAGCCGCTTTCGCTCGCCGGCAAATGGAGTGCCGAGGCGCGTGATTTGCGGTTGATATCGGCGATCAGCCCCTGCAGCATTTCCAGTCCGGGCAGGTCGAGCGACTGGCCGCAGAACAGGAAGACGGGGAACTTTGCCTCAGCCAGCGCCTTTGCAAAGCGCTCGAAATTCGAAACCGGCTTGGCCACCGCACGCCCGGCGCATTGTGCCCGAAGTGCCGCCAGCGTGCCGCCGATGCCCGCGCCCGCTGCCGTCAGCCGCGTCGGCTTGGCCTTGCTGAGATATGCAGCCTTGGTTTCAGCGCCGATGAGGAAAAACTGTCGGGAGACGCCACCGCCAAGGTCGGGCGCCGTGCTTGCAAGCTCTGCGACGAACTCGTGGTGATGAGCAGGCAGACTGCCCGCGATGACAACGACATCGGCCCGTCGCCTTGTCTCGCCGGGTGCGATGAACATGCCGCCTCTATCGGTGAACAGCGCTGTCTCCCGTGCCAGCGCCTCGCCGCCGATATGGTCATAGGCCGCACCGACGCGCTCGGCGAGCGCGATCGCCGCGCGCGTGCCATGCACATCCGTATCGAAACTGAAAACCGGGCTGAGACTGGACACCAAAAGCCCGGCGGCATGTTTTGCCGCCTGCGCTACAGGCACATCCCGGTCGCCGATCCACGCAACCGCCATGCTATGCTTTTACTTTCTGGTGCCGATCAGACTGTAGCCAAAAATAATTCGAGCGCAAACCCCACTCGAGACAACCGGGTGCGGACGTTTTGCCGCGCCGTCAATCGTATTTGACGTAAGCGAAGCGCTGGTCGGTGGCCGGCGTGCCTTCCAGCGCTCCGCCATCCTTGGCCGGTTGCCACTGCACGACGTCCTCGATTTTCCTGGCGAGTTCGAAATCCTTGTCGGTGATGCCCTTTGCCGCATGGTTCATCAGCTTGACCTCAACGAAGGCATAGGAGGCGGCGATATCGGGATGATGCCACGCGGCCTCGGCCAGATGGCCGACCGTGTTGATCACCATCAGCGTCGATTTCCAGCTGTGCGTCTTGTACTTTCGCCTGATCCAGCCGTTTTCGTAACGCCAGTTCGGCAGCTCCTTCTTCAGCCGCTCGGTAACCTCATCTTCGGAGTAAACCCGTTCTTTCGCAGCTTTTGTGTCATCGTCGCTCATTGCCGTCTCCGCCTGTTGCACAGAATGCCGTTGCTTCTGCATGCACGGAAAGAGCAGAGATATCCTCTTCCCCCGCTTGCTCCATCGATGAAAGCAGTTATCATGATGTCGGGCACCTAAACTTCTGTGATGCATGTATGATGCACCCACATGGGGGCAGATGTCTAATTCCGTAACGATAAAGGTGCCGGCGCGACTGCATCTCGGATTCCTCGATCTGAGTGGCGAAGCTGTACGGCGCTTCGGCAGCCTTGGGCTGCCCCTGAGCGAGCCGGAAATGGTGCTGACGCTTTCGCGCGCCGCCGAGACAGTCGTAGAGGGGCCGGACAGTGCTCGCGCCGCCGAGCATCTTGCGACACTCTGCCTGCATCTCGGCATACGCTCGCACCATCGGCTTTCGATCGAGCAGGCCATACCGCGCCATGCCGGGCTCGGCTCGGGCACCCAGATCGCCATCGCCGTTGCCGCGGCCTTGCGCACGCTGCACCGCCTGCCGCTGGAAACCGGGACAGACGCGATCCTTCTCGGCCGCGGCGAGCGTTCCGGCATCGGCATCGCCAGCTTTGAAAGCGGCGGCCTGATCATCGACGCCGGCAAGGATGACAGCGGCAAGCAGCCACCTGTGATCGCCCGCCTGCCCTTTCCGGAAGATTGGCGCGTGCTGCTGATCCTCGATTCGCACCAGAACGGCATTCACGGGTCAGACGAGATCGAGGCGTTTCGCGCGCTGCCGCCCTTCCCCACAACAAGCGCCGGCGAGATCTGCCGCCATGTGCTGATGGGCGTCATGCCAGCGATGATCGAGCACAACCTCGCAGCCTTCGGCACCGCCATCACGGCGATCCAGTCCACCATCGGTGCCTATTTCGCGCCGGCCCAGGGCGGTGTCTTCACCAGCAAAAGGGTGGAGGCCGTCGCGAACAGACTGGCGGAAGCCGGCGCCGTCGGCATCGGCCAGAGTTCCTGGGGCCCGACGGGTTTTGCCTTTGCGCCCTCGCAGGACGCCGCCGAAGCGATGGTCCGTGCCGCTGCCGGAACAGCCGAAACCGGCATGGAGATAAAGATTGTGCGCGGCCGCAATTCGGGCGCGGAGATCGCGCCGTCAGAACTCGACCTCGTTGGGAGTTGAGACGTCGAAGGGCACCACCTGAAACGTCGGAAAGACCACACATGGCCACCAAACACATTCTGCACATGCTCACGCCGCTCAGGCAGATGAGCCCCTTCGACGTAAACATGGCGGTGGATGCCGGCTTCGACGCGGTGGTGCCCTACACCGGCGTCACGCTTGCCGAAGTCACCGGCCTCGTTCAGGACGCCATCTTCTCGCGCCCGCCGGACGCTGGCGTGAACACCGGCATTTTCATTGCCGGCAAGGATGTCTCGCTGGCACTCGACATGTTCGACGCGGCAAAGCAGGCCATGGTGCCGCCCTTCGTGGTCTCGGTGTTTGCGGACCCGGCCGGTTCGTTCACAACAGCAGCCGCCATGGTCGCCAAGGTCGAGAAGGCGCTGGACAAGAAATTCGACCGCAAGCTTAAGGATACGCGCATATCAGTTTTCGGTGCCACCGGCGTCGTCGGTTTCTGCACCGCCGTCATCGCCGCCAAGGAAGGCGCTCACGTCACGGTCGTCGGCCATGACGGCCTGCAGCGCGTCGGCAAGATCGCGGCGGAAATCAAGAGCCGGTTCGGCGTCGAGGTCCATGCCGAAGACGGCTCGTCCGAAGCCAGGAAGACGGCGATCCTGGAAGCCAGCGAGGTCGTGCTGGCCGCGGCTAAAGCCGGTGTTCAGGTTATCTCGAAGGCACAGTTGAATGGGGCTGCAAAACTTCTGCTCGCAGCCGACGTCAACGCCGTGCCGCCCGCCGGCATAGAAGGCCTTGCCGTCAACGCCAACAGCGATCCGATCGATGGCGCGAGCGCCCTGGGCATCGGCGCACTCGCCATCGGCAATGTCAAATACAAGACCGAGTTCGGTTTGTTTCAGAAGATGATCGACGCCAAGAAGCCGGTCGCATTCGATTTTCAGGACGCATTTTCCCTTGCCCGCGAGATCGCAAAATAACTCCAAGGCCGTGGTCATCGCGGCAATTTCCGGCCGTGCGCTTGCAACGGCGGCGCGGCGCGCCGGCTATCGCGCGCTTGTCGCCGACATGTTCTGCGATGCTGACACGGTGGAACTGGCGGACCGCGCCATCAGGCTGCCGGGCAACCTGCACAGCGGCATCGACGGTGCGCGCATGATCGATACGCTCACGGAACTTACGGAAGGCGAAGAGCCCCTCGCCATCGTTTGCGGGTCGGGCTTCGAGCGCCTGCCCGGCACGCTCGACAGGATCGCCAAAAATTTCCCGCTTGCCGGCAACAGCGGCGACGCTGTTCGCCGGGTAAAAGACCCTGAGACTTTCGCCACCGACTGCGCGGCATTCGGCATTCCGCACCCGGAGCTGCGGCACGAGCCGCCAGTTGATCCCGAGAATTGGCTGGTCAAGACCGCTGGGGCAGCCGGCGGAACGCATATCCACCGCGCCAATGGCGACGCGGCAAAAACCGGCCGCTATTTCCAGCGTTTCATTCCGGGCAAGAGCATCTCGGCGCTGTTTGTCGGCGACGGAAGCGCCGCGCGTATCGTCGGCTTCAGCCGCCAGTTTCTGTCAGCAACCGCCAGCGCTCCCTACCGCTACGGCGGCGCGGTGCGGCTGCGCCGCTTCGACCGGAAGGATGCGGCAATGATTGGTGGTTGGCTGAACGCCCTCACCGCCCGCGCCGGCCTCGTCGGGCTTTGCAGCGCCGATTTCATTCGCAACGCGAACGGCTATCACCTGCTGGAAATCAATCCGCGTCCGGGCGCCACGCTGGACATCTTTGACACGGACGAAGCCCCCTTGATGGAAGTCCATCTTCGCGCCTCGCGCGGCGAAGCGCCTCGCCTGCCCGCATTTTCCGATTGCATGGCGTCGACGATTGCCTACACCGACCGCCCGATCCCGAATTTCCCGGAAATCGCATGGCCCGAATGGGTGGCCGACCGCCAGTTGGCCGGTTCCAGCCTCGATGCCGGCGATCCCATCTGCACCATCTTCGCAAACGGCCCCAGCGCACATGTCGCCCAACATGCCCTGAACCGCCGCGCGCGGGAATTGCAACGCCAATGGGCAGGAGACCCGTCATGAAGGACGGTTCCGCATATCTCAATGACAATGCGCAACGCATCGTTCAGGACATGATCCGCGATGCTGAACGCTTGCGTGTTTCCGTTTCGAAAGGCCCGCTCGGCGAATGCCTGATCGACGCCGGCGCGAAGGCGCAAGGCAGTGTCGAAGCAGGTCTACGCATGGCCGAGGCTGCCATGGGCGGGCTCGGTGTCATCGCCACCAATCTGGACCAGGGTTCGGACAGTTGGCCGCTCCATGTCGAAGTCCGCTCCTCGCAACCCGTCCTGGCCTGCCTCGCCAGCCAGTATGCCGGCTGGAATCTTTCCAACGGCGACTATTTCGCCATGGGTTCCGGCCCCGTTCGCGCGCTGGCACGGGTCGAGCCGTTGTTCTCCACGCTAAGCTATCGTGAGACGGCCAATGCTTCAGTGATCATTTTGGAAACAGCAAAACCGCCACCCGAAGCGGTGGTCGAAAAAGTGGCGAAGGCAACAAGCCTCGCCCCCGAAAAACTGACATTCATCTACGCGCCAACCCAGAGCATTGCCGGTGCCGTGCAGATCGTCAGCCGCGTGCTCGAGGTTGCCTTGCACAAGGCCAACGATCTCAAATTCCCGCTCGACAATATCATCGACGGGATCGCCACCGCCCCCATTCCGGCACCCCATCCGGATTTTCTCACAGCGATGGGCCGAACCAACGACGCCATCATATATGGCGGCGTGGCGCAGCTTTTCGTGCGCGGAACGGCGAAGGATGCGCAAGCGCTAGCCGACAAACTGCCGAGCAGCGCTTCGCGCGACCATGGCCGGCCCTTCGCCGACATCTTCAAGCATTTCAAAGGCGATTTTTATGCCATCGACCCGCTGCTGTTCAGCC
The DNA here is from genome assembly GCF_037153935.1 of Mesorhizobium sp. CCNWLY176. Classification (NCBI taxonomy): domain Bacteria; kingdom Pseudomonadati; phylum Pseudomonadota; class Alphaproteobacteria; order Hyphomicrobiales; family Phyllobacteriaceae; genus Mesorhizobium; species Mesorhizobium sp. CCNWLY176. Next base: position 105,880 of record NZ_JBBBDZ010000012.1, on the reverse strand, counting down.
CAGCGCAGGTACTGGTGACGGCCATCGAGACCGGCGATACGTTCAGAAGCGGCGGCCGCGATTTTGCGATGCTGGAAAAAAGCCTTGGCTGACGCATGATGCCCGGTCGAAAGCCGGCGCGAAAAGTTGCACACTGCGGCAACGAAGATCACGCGTCGAAACAATCACTTGGCGCCGGCAAGGGAATCATCGCGTGAAGGCCAGAATACTCGTCGTCAACGACAATGCCGGGCCGCAATCGAAACGGCTCCTCTCTGCCTTGCGTGAAAAAGGCTTTGAAGCGATTACTGCCTCGCTGTCGTCGATCGCATTCGACACGACGAGCCCCTGCGGCCTCACCATTCCCGGCTTCGACGCAGGCGAATTGCCTGACGCCGTCATCGTCCGCTCGATCTCGGCCGGGTCCTTCGAGGCTATCACGCGCCGCCTTGGCGTGTTGCACGCGCTCGGCAAGCTTGGCGTTCCCGTCTGGAATTCAGCGCAGGCGATAGAGCGCTGCGTCGACAAATCGATGACGACCTTCTTGCTGAAGAACGCCGGCGTTCCAACCCCAACAACCTTCGCCATTGAGGGACTGGCAGCCACGGAAGCCATCGCGGCACGCGAGCTTGCCACAACCCCGCTGGTGCTCAAGCCGCTGTTCGGAGCACAGGGCCGGGGCATCAGGCTGATACGCGAACTGTCGGACCTTCCCGCGGAGGAAGAGATCAGCAGCGTCTATTATCTCCAGCACTATGTGGAACGCCAAGGTCCGCCGTTTCGCGACTACCGCGTCTTCGTCTGCGCCGGCAAGGTGCTGGCAATGATGGCGCGGCGCGGCGATGACTGGATCACCAACGTCAATCGCGGTGCAGCACCCGAAGCGATTTCGGGCAAGATCGAGAATGAACTCGCGGAACACGCACTTGCCGCCGCTGCCGCCGTCGGCGCGGACTTCGCCGGCGTCGATATTGTGCCAGCCGACGATGGCAGCCTCTACGTCCTTGAGGTCAACAGCATGCCGGCCTGGTCGGGATTGCAGTCGGTAGTGGCCGTCAACATCGCGGAGGCAATCGCGGATGCTCTGCTCGCCTTTCTCGACACGCGTGGGCAACTGCGCCCGCCGCTCCGGCTGGTAGAGCCATTCCCGATGGCCGTCGCGAAGTCGTAAGCCGATGCTTACCCGCAGCGACATTCGTACAGCCTATGAAGATGCCTGCCGGCAGGAAATCGAAGCTTTCAAGTCCGGCAACGTCCACGTCTTCGCCGAGGGTCATGACATGACCGTCGCGCAGTTCCTGACCAGCGCGAACGTCTCGTCCGAGCCGCTCACCGACCCGAAGCTGCCGCTCGGAACGCGCATCCTCGAGGCGGTACGGGCCACGCGCGACGCCGTCGCCACCAACACCAATCTCGGCATCATCCTGCTATGCGCGCCTCTCATGCTTGCAGCCGAAACGAACAGCGGCGACCTGCGCGGAAATCTCGACGAAGCCCTGCGGGGCATGGATCTTGAAGACACCGCCGCGGTATTCGCTGCGATCGTACTCGCCTCCCCCGGCGGTCTCGGATCGTCGTCGCAGCACGATGTCCGCGAAAAGCCCACCGCGCATCTGCTCGATGCCATGCGCGAGGCCTCGCCGCGCGACAGCATCGCCCGGCAATATGTCACCGGCTACAAGGATATCTTCGAACTTGGCTTACCGGCACTGGACGCCGCAACGGCTCGCGGTGAAAGCGGCATGTGGCCGACAGTGTTCGCTTACATGAAGTTTCTAAGCAGCTTTTCGGATAGCCACGTGCTGCGAAAACACGGCCCGGCAATCACTGAGGAAGTGCGCCTGGAAGCCACGATCGTGCGCGCGGCCGTCGCCCGCAATGGCGACAGGGAGGACCGCATTCGCATCCTCGCAGCCTTCGACGGACGCCTCAAGCAGCGTGGCATCAACCCCGGCACGTCGGCCGATCTGACGGTAGCTTGTCTTTTAGTCCACAATCTCCGGCTTCGCCTTGCATAATCGAAACGTTGATGGTTGAATTTCCTTCGCGGAAGCAACGCTTTCGCGGCTATCTAGCCAACCGGTCCGGATTTCCCCGGGCGCTGCCAACAAGGATAGCTGTCCATCGAGCGCCCGCTCGGTCGCGGCATCTGTGGACACCATAATTGTGTCTTGGAGGAGAAATTGGCATGGCAAAAATTTCTAAAGTTATGGTCGGTGAATCGCTTGTCGGAGACGGCAACGAAGTTGCCCACATCGATCTTCTGATCGGCCCGAGAGGGAGTGCGGTCGAGACCGCGTTCTGCAACGCACTCACCAACAACAAGGACGGCTTCACCTCGCTTCTGGCGGTGATCGCGCCCAATCTTCAGTGCAAACCCAACACCGTGATGTTCAACAAGGTCACGATCAAGGGCGCCAAGCAGGCGGTGCAGATGTTCGGCCCGGCACAGTTCGCCGTCGCCAAGGCAGTGCAGGACAGCGTTGCCGAGGGGATCATTCCCGCCGCCGAAGCCGATGACATTTTCATCTGCGTCGGCGTGTTCATCCATTGGGAAGCCAATGATGACGCCAAGATCCAGGAATACAACTACAAGGCAACCAAGGAAGCCATTCAGCGCGCTATCGCAGGCACGCCGACAGCCGCCGAAGCCACTGCCCAGCGGGACAAGGTCAAGCATCCGTTCGGCGCTTAGACAAGAGACAGCCCCGCACAGGTAAAACCCTCTGCAGAGCCGGATGGTCTGTTGCGCCGGCTGAAAAAGCTCTTGGGATTTTGATCTCCCATCCGAAGGATTGTTTCGATCCTTCGGATGACTGCTTGTGCGACCAGCCTGCAAGCCTGCGGGACGGTTTTATTCGGGCTGCGATCAGGACAGTCTAATCAGATAGAGCGGCGATCTGTGCCGGCGTAAGCGTGCCGTCATGAAGCGACGTTGCCACCAAAGCGGCAGCGATGCCGAGTGAGGACAATTCACGCAAATCCGCCTCATTGCGCACGCCGCCGGCGGCGATCACCATGCAGTTTCCAGCCTTCGCCTTGATCTCCCTCAGTCTCGAGAAATCCGGGCCCGAAGCGGCGCCGACCTTGGCCAATGTCATGACGATCACCCTTTGCGGCCAGATGCCCGGATTTTCGAGCAAGGCTTTTGGCCCGCGAAAACCGTCGGCAAAAAAATCGAGCGACAATATGAGATCGGGATGGCTCATAAAGCGTCTGAGCAACACGTCATCGGCCTGCGACTCCGATCCCAGCACGGGAGAAAGCGACGGCATGCCGAGAGCGCTGGCGAACGCCCTCTCATCGGCGAGCCCGGCGTCCAACCACAGCTCGGGCGGTGGCGATATTCCTCTCAGCCGCGACAGCGCATCCTCATTCGGTGCACGACCCTCGATGGCGTCAAGATCGGCGATGTAGAAGGTCGAAAACGGATGCAAACCCCGCAAACCCTCGGCCACAGCCACCACATCGGCACTGGTGCTGAGCGGTGTGACGATCGGCCTGTAGCGATCCCGCCTGCCCTGTTCGGCGCGGACGACCTGCCCGCCTTTCAGGTCGAGAACGGGGATGATACGCATGCGGCAAATTCCAGTTGAATCAATCCATGAAAGCCTGAAGCGTGACAAAAGAAAAGAACATCACTGTCGGCTGCGACATCGGCGGCGCGCATCTGAAAGTCGCGCGGGCGCAAGACGGCCGCATTGTCGAGGCGCTGACGCTGGCGACACCGATCTGGCTCGGCCTCGATCGCCTCACCACGGCAATCCGCGAGGCGTTGCCGCTCTTTTCGGGAAGCAGCCTCAACGCCTTCACCATGACCGGCGAACTCTCCGACATCTTCCCGTCGCGCGAGGCCGGCATCGCAACGCTGCTCCAGATGATCTCCGAACATTTCCCCGGCGAAGCACATATCTACGCCGGCCGCTCCGGCTTCGTTAGCCCTGACCGCGCAGTAGCCCTTGCCCTGGACGTCGCTTCGGCCAACTGGCATGCGAGCGCTGCCCTCGTAGCAAAGCTCACCGGCGATGCACTGTTCGTCGACATGGGCTCGACCACCACCGACATCATCGTCACCCAAGACGGGAGCATCGCCAATGACGGCTATACCGACGCAGAGAGAATGCTCGCCGGCGAACTGGTCTACACAGGCTTCACCCGCAGCGCCCTGATCGGCGTGGCTTCCAGCGCCCCGGTTCGCGGCCGGATGACGCCGCTGATGAACGAATATTTCGCATCCATCGCCGATGCGCATCGCATTCTTGGCGTACTCGACGAAGCCGACGACAAGCAGCCCGCCGCCGATGGCCAGGCAAAAACGGTGGACGGTTCGATCGCCCGCATCGCCCGCATGGTCGGGCGCGATACGTCCGATTTGAGCGCACCCGAATGGCGCGAACTCGCCGGCTGGTTCAGCGAACAGCAACTTCGCACGGTTCACGATGCGGCATTCCGAGTGGCGGGAAAGCTTGCTGCCAAGCCGGACGCGCCATTGGTCGGTGCCGGCATCGGGCGGTGGCAATTGAAGCGGCTGGCGGATCGGCTCGGACGCCCCTTCATTGACTTTGCCGACCTCATTCCCGCAACAGATGAAAGCCGCAGCGAGGCCAGCAGTGCCGCACCTGCCGCCGCACTGGCGCTTCTGGCGCCGGATTTGCGCTAAGACATATACTCGATAAAAAATCAGCCAAACCAGAGATTTGGCACCAGTGGCGGATTTAAAATATCACCGCTCCACCGGGAGAACCCCTTCCGGTCGCGCTTGCACATCGTCGCCCTTAGCATCCGCACGCGTGAAGTGATCGCCAACGCGCTCCATCAGCCAGCCCCAGGCTTCCTTTTCCTCGGGGCCGGCAGTCTTGTCGATGGAAATCGTTAGATAGGCGATCTCGGCCTCTATCTTGTCGCGCGAAAGCATGCCGAGCCGGCTGACAAGGATCGCCAGTTCCAGCACCGCCGCCTTGGCCCGGTTGAAACCGGTGAACGCCGCGTGGGTTTGTTCCGAGACGACACGGCAGAAATGGCGCGGGCGCAGACCGTCGTCATCGACATGAACGACTTCCAGCACCGAATGCGCCAGCGCGGCTTTGAGGCGCGGAACGGCAAAGCCTTTCACGGCAACGGTGGGCCAGTCCTTGCGGCCAGTCAGGCAACCGGCGAAGATGCGGGCATCGTCTGTATAGTTGGCGATGGCAAAGGGGACCTGCGCCAGATTGTCGAGCGTGGTCGAAGGCCGAAACGGCGCGATGAACCAGCCGTCTTTCTCTGCGATGATACCGATAGGGGCAATGTGGACATTGCCGCTTTTGTCGGCCGTGGTGATGATCGTCTCGCGAATGTAAGGCATCACGAACCCTCTTTCTTCGCCCGCAGCGTGTGGCCCGCCTCGGCAAGGCGGGTGCGATCGGTTTCCGGCGCGGGAGCTGCCACGCCCCAGGCCAGCGGTTCGTCCTGCGCATAGCGCTTGCCAAGGCGCCAGGCGATTTCAGCCTTCATCAGTTCGGCGCCGAGATAAAACGCATGAGCGCCGTCCTTCTCAACGCCCAGACCGGAAAACAGTTCAAAAGCATCGGTGGCGACCACATGGCCCTTGTTGTTGAAGATATGGATGCCGTCCTGCGCCGTCACGATGCGGAAATTGGCGTCGCGCACCGAACCGGCAAGGGCCTCTATGTCCTCGATGGTCGCCGCATAGGGTTTGCGGTCGTGCACCTGCAGCAGGCCGGCATGATAGCTTCGCGGCAGCGCGCCATCGTTGCGCGCGGCAAACAGAATGCGGCGGGCGACGTCGTGTTCCTCCACTGTCCGCACCGTATGCGGGCTGACATGGACCGTCAGCACATTGCGCACCGAAAGCTCCGAACACAGCCCCGCCAGCAGCGCTGTCACACCCGAACTGTCGGCGTCGGTCAATTCGGTGAGATTGCCGGTGCCCATCAGCAATTCGATCTCGGGCCACCGCCGGCGCGCTTCGATAAAGCGACCGATTGACTGTGCGAAACCGAAATGGATCGGATCGAGGACCGGATCGGCGATAAAAGCGATTCCGGCTTTCTGCGCAGCCTCGATGGCGCGACCTAGCGAATCCAGATCGCCGGGCACCGAGGGGATCAGCACCGGCGTAACGGGAAAGTCGAGCGCCAGCTGCAGCGTGTGTTCGGTGAGGCTCAGCAAGTAATCCACCCCTGCCTGCGCACCGATTTTCAGCTCATCAAGGCTGGCCGAATCGACACTGACCGAGAATCCCTCCGCCTTCAGCGACCGCACCGTCTCCCCCAGCAAGGGAAACGGCGTTTCTGGCAGGCAGCCGATGTCTATGACATCCGCACCCGCCGTCCGAAGGACATTTGCGCGAGCCAGCAAACCCGCAACCGACAGCATCGGCGCATCTACGATCTCGGCAAAAATGCGCATGTCATGACGCGACAGGTCGGGCGGTTCGCCGGCGCGGCCTAGAAAGGCCGGCAGATCGGCAATCTCGTCTGGTCCACGCACGAACGGCACGTTGAAATGCGCCGACAGCCGCTCGAGCTCACCGCGATAGCGCCCCGGCAGGATGACGCGCTCAGAGCCTTCCGGCAGCGTCAGCCGCCGCTTGATGATCTCCTCGGTCATCAGGGCAGCGACCTTGACCCCGATATCGACGATCTCCCATTCGAATTCCGTCCGGCCCAGACCGGAAAGCAGCTTTTCCAGCCGCGACCGGGCGAGATGACCGGTGAGGAAAACGAGCCGCTCAGCCATGGCGTTCGAGTTCGGCGCGCCGCGCTGCCACCGCCGCTTGAAGATCGGCCAGCGACTCCACCACCTTGGTGCGCTCGAAGCTTTTCAGCCGCTCGGTATGTTCGAGGTCGACCGGCCGCGGATAGACCTTGACCATGCCATCCGGCGCCATCGTCTCAAGCTCGGGCGCGGTATCGCAGGCAAAGACGATCGCCGGCACACGGCACTTTCCGGCCTGCGCAAAGACGTTGGTGGCGATGGTGTCGGAAATGCCGAGCACGCATTTGGCAACGGTGTTGGAGGTGGCCGGCGCGATCACCACGGTGTGGTAGACGCCGTGATAGAAGCCGCCGACCGGCACGGAGCTCGACGTCTTGTCGTGCAGAACGCGCATCGTGTCGGGGAAATCGAGCTGGAGCTTGTACATGCGCAGCACTTCGTTGGCCGCCTTGGTGACGAAGATATCGCAATGCTCCAGCTCATGGATCAGGGCAAAGCTCTCGGTGAAGAAATGGCCGGAACCGGTCAGCACCCAGGCCCAGCGCGGCGTATGCAGCTTGGCCATTTTTACGCGGCTCCCCTGGCCAAGGATCTCTCTGCGCCAATCCTCACACCGGGCACTTCGCCCGCAGCGAACCGCTCTCGGGCGTTTGCCAGCGCCGCAGGCCCGGCCAGGAAAAAATCCACTCCTGGTTTCAGCATAGCCGGCAGCAGGGGATCGACGATGCCGACAGCAACCAGATTCAAAATCTGAGAGTTCTCGTCGAAAGCATTGGTTTGCTTGATCAACAGCAGCGCCTCGGCTCCGATTTTGCCGGCAAGCCATGCCGCGAGTGAATCCGAGGTCAGGTCCCATGATTGCGGCATCTCGGTGGCTGAAAGGCACATCTGCGACGGCAGCCAGACCGGAATTTCCCTCCGTTGCAGCGCCTCCTCTATGTCCCGAAAGGAACGCGCCGGCACCAGCCGGTCGTGCATCTCGACGATCGCCAGTCCCATCTGGTCCATGGCAAGGATCGCCATGAAATGCGCCGCCCTATCAGAAAACCGCATCTGCTTCTGCGCATCGCGAACCTGATCCGCAAACGGTCCGCCACCCGGCACAATGACCAGCGGCATCTCCGCTGCTGCCAGGGCAAAAACCCATTCCCGCATTTCGGCATGAAAGGCCGTGCTGCCGCCAAGCTTGACGACAGTGCGTTTCATGAAGACGCGCCCTTCTTGCCCCGGCCGATCAAGCCGCCGCCATGGGACGGCGCGGTCGGGTGCAATGACGATGTCTGTTCCTTGGCGCGCTTGCGCTCGATCTCGACGCCGACGCCGCCGGGCCCGAGCTCCAGCTTCTCCACCCGCACAACGACGCGCATCACGCGTGGATCTTCCAGCACCAGTGCCGCGACCTGCTCGGCCAGCGCCTCGCTCAGTTGCACATGGCCGCGCGCTACGATGGTTCGTATGCCGTCCATGATGATGTCGTAGGAAAAGACGTGGCGCATGTCTTCCGGCGCGTTGGTCACGCGCAGCACATCGGCGGTCACGTTGAAGCACACCTTCTGCGTATGCCCGTGCTCGAAGCTGTAAGCGCCGATCTGCACCGGCACGACGAAATCGCGCACGAATATCTTGTCGGTTCCAAGTGTCGGATCAGCCGCCCCTGGCGAGTAGCCGCGCGCTGCCAGCAGACGATAGTCGACGCTCGACGCGCTGCCGGCCGGCCGTTCCTCGGGAATGAGTTCGCGTATCTGCCTCACGGCCTCGATATCGATGGACGCAGTACGCTGCGACTGATCGCAGAGCGCGCCGCGAAAGCCGAGGAAATCCGGTCCGGAAGGCAGCAGACGGGGGATGTCCGGCGTTTCCAGCGATCCGGCCAGCCCGACGATGAGGCCCGCTTCCCTGCAGCGATTGACGAAGCCCGGAATACGTTCCGGCGGCATGTGGTCCAGCAATCGTCCGCCCGTCTTGTCGGCTGTGTCGACCATCGCACCATGAAAGCCATGCTTGGCTAGCACCGTTAAAAGGTCGAGGTCTGGCTTCAGATCGGCAAACAAAACCGCGATCAGTTTCGTCCTCTGGGCCAGCGCTGCCAGCGCCTCTGCACAAGCCTCCGCGTCGTCGGACGGGAAGAAGCCGATCTTGACGTAATCGACACCAGCGGCTGCAATTTCCTCGGCCCTGGCGCGGATCGTTTCCGGCACCATCGGCAGATCGCCGCACACCGCGCTGACGGGCCGGCGTCCCGCGACAGCCGCAACGGTCTGGCGAACGATTTCGGTGGTGACTGCCCCGAGCGCGCCGGCCTTTGGATCCTTCAGGTCGATGATATCGGCACCGCCCGTCATGGCGATCTCCGCTTCCTCGACCCCGTTTACGCTCGCCAGCATTTTTGTCATTTGGTCAGGTCCTCAAGGCACGAAACCGGCATGTCACGATAGCGATAATCCATGCAGGGCACGAGCCGCAAATCGCCGCTTCTTGTTCTATTGGCCACCTTGCCAAAACCGGAGATTGGGCAAACATCGAAAGCTGCCCGAAAAAGTAGACTTACGGGGTTTGATAAATTTTTCTCGTGGGTTAAGCTCATCGCGGCACCGTATTTCTGCATCTCCCGGTTTAGATCGGGCGACGGCTTATGCAAGAAGAACGAGTATCTATGAAGAGTATGGTGCCTAACACTCTCGCAGTCTTCATCGCCCTTTTTTTGGCAAGCGTCAACGCTGGCCCAGCCACCTCTCAGGAGGTCGCACCTGCACCGAAGGCTCAGGCTGCAAAGCCCGAAAAGCAGCTTATCGAGATCAAGATCGGCTATCTGCGCGCCTATGAGCCGCAGCTTGCGCTTTCGGTTCTCGACATTGCGCCACGCGACGAAGGTGTCGCCGGCGCAAATGTGGCGCTCAATGACAACAACACGACCGGCTCCTTTCTCGGCCAGAAATTCGTCCTCGACGTCACCGAGGTGAAGCCGGATGCCGATGTCGTTGCCGTCTTCAACGAGATGGTCGCCAAGGGCGATCGCTATCTGCTTGCCGATATTTCGGCCCAGCAATTGCTGTCGATCGCCGATATTGCGCGCGATCACGGTGTTTTGATCTTCAATGTCGGGTCGACCGACGACGTCCTGCGCGAAGAGGAATGCCGCGTCAACGTCTTCCACACCGCGCCGACGCGAACCATGCTGGCCGACGGGCTGGCGCAATATCTGATCTGGAAGCAATGGCCCAAATGGGCGCTGATCTATGGCTCGCACGAGAAGGACAAGCTCTTTGCCGAGGCGCTTCGCCGCGCTGCAACGCGTTTCGGCGGCCAGATCGTCGCGGAAAAGGAATTCAAGGATACCGGCACGGCGCGCCGGACGGATTCCGGCGTCGTGCAGATCCAGCGGCAGATGCCGGTCTTCACCCAGGATCTGCCCGACCATGATGTGCTGCTGGTCGCCGACGAGAGTGAGGTGTTCGGCACCTATGTTCCCTTCCGCACCTGGATTCCGCGTCCCGTCGCGGGCACGGCGGGCCTGATCCCGTCAGGCTGGCATCCGGCCAGCGAGCAATGGGGCGGCTCGCAGATCCAGAACCGCTTTGCCAAATACGCCGGCCGGCGCATGCTGTCCAAGGATATGGCGGCATGGACGGCAGCGCGTATTCTCGGCGATGCCGCCACGCGCACGCAAGGTGCGGACCCGGCCAAGATCGAGGCCTTCATCCGCGCCGACGATTTTTCCATCGCCGCCTTCAAGGGCCAGAAGCTGACCTTCCGCAAATGGAACTGGCAGCTGCGCCAGCCGATTTTCCTCGGTGATGGACGCTCCGTCGTCACCACCTCGCCGCAGGAGGGTTTCCTGCATCAGGTTTCCGAACTCGACACGCTCGGGGTCGACCAGCCGGAGACCAAATGCCACTTTAAATAGAATAAACTGCAAGTCGGGAGGAGTTCTGAATGGGAAGACGATTGGCATTGCTGGCCGCGACGCTGGCCGCAGGTTGCGCGGCCTCGCCGGCCTGGGCCTATATGGTCTATGTCTCCAACGAGAAGGACAACACCATGAGCGTCGTCGATTCGACGACGATGGAGGTGGTCAAGACGGTCAATGTCGGCCAGCGCCCGCGCGGCATCACCATCTCGCATGACGGCAAGTTCGTCTATCTCTGCGCCAGCGACGACGACACCATCGAGGTCATCGATACGGCAACGCTCGAGATCGTCGACACGCTGCCGTCCGGTCCCGATCCGGAACTCTTCGTTCTGTCTCCCGACGGCAAGAAGCTCTACGTCGCCAATGAGGACGACAACCTCGTCACCGTCATCGACGTCGCCACAAAGAAGGTTCTGGCCGAGGTGCCGGTCGGCGTCGAGCCCGAAGGCATGGGCGTCAGCCCCGACGGCAAGGTCATGGTCAACACGTCGGAAACGACCAACATGGCCCATTTCATCGACACCGAGAGCCACGAGATCGTCAACAACGTGCTGGTCGATTCGCGCCCGCGCTTTGCCGAGTTCAAGCCGGATGGCTCGGAGGTCTGGGTCAGCGCCGAGATCGGCGGCACGGTCTCCATCATCGACAATGCCAGCCGCGAGGTGACGCACAAGATCACCTTCGAAATCCCCGGCCTGCGCGCCGAATCGATCCAGCCGGTCGGCATCCGCATCACCGCCGACGGCAAGAAGGCCTATGTCGCACTCGGGCCGGCCAACCGGGTGGCAGTGGTCAATGCCGAGACCTATGAGGTCGAGAAATATGTGCTGGTCGGCCAGCGCGTCTGGCAGCTCGCCTTCACGCCCGACCAGAAGACGATCATCAGCACCAACGGCATTTCCAATGACATCACCTTCATAGATGTCGCAACCGACGAGCCGGTCCAGTCGGTGACGGTCGGCGCGCTGCCATGGGGGGTGGTCGTGTCGCCGAACTGAGCGGCACAGAATTTACGCAGGCAACAAAAGGAGGAGACGTAATGAGGAAATACCGCACGATCGCTTTCGCGGCACTGATGGGAGCGGCACTGTCGGCGTCGCATGGCTGGGCGCAGGACGCTGACGACGACGATGACGAGCAGCCGGCTGCTGCTGCCACCACCACCACAGAGCCGGCGAGCGGCGAAAAGGAGCAGGTGACGCGCGCCAGCAAGGATGTGCCCGAACTGATCCTCGGCACCAAGGAGGACCAGTTCACCGCCAACCAGAAAGACTTCGAGCTGATCGCCGGCCAGGGCTACCGCTGGAAGATCTCGGCTGCGGGCGGGCTGGAATACAAATTCGTGACCGATCTGTTCCGCAACGTCTGGATGAACCAGATCGTCATCAACGATCTCGAAGTCCACATGAACGGCGCCCCGGCCTGGCTCGAATATGACGCCGACGGCACCATCCAGGTCCAGTTCACCACCGTGCGCCCCGGCAACTACACATGGTCCGTGCCCGATCTCGCCGACAAGGGCCTGAAAGGCACGATTACCATCAAATAGTCCGATGGAGCGTGACAGACTTGCGGGCTATCCTGTGAGGCAGGGAAGGAGAAATCCGGCTTGCAGCATGTGAAGACCAATGGACATGGCAGCGTGGCGGCTCTCGACGTCGCCGCGCTCAGCTATTCCTATGGCTCGAAACGCGCTCTGTCCGACGTCTCTTTCTTCATCGCGCCGGCGAGCTTCACTGTCCTGCTCGGTTTGAACGGCGCCGGCAAGACGACGCTGTTCTCGCTGATCAGCCATCTCTACAACACACGCAACGGCGCGATCCGCATCTTCGGCCACGACATCGACCGCGCCTCGGGCGAGGCATTGCGGCGGCTCGGCATCGTCTTTCAGGCACGCACGCTGGACCTCGATCTCAGCGTCTACCAGAACCTGTCCTACCACGCCTCCCTTCACGGCATCGGCACGCGCGATGCCCGCCAGCGCATCGATGCGCTACTGGCATCCGTCGAATTGAGCGACCGCCTGCATGACAAGGCCCGAAGCCTTTCCGGCGGCCAGATGCGGCGCGTGGAGATTGCGCGCGCGCTGCTGCATCGCCCTTCCCTGCTGCTGCTGGACGAGGCCACCGTCGGCCTCGACATCCAGTCGCGCGCCAGCATCCTTGCCACCATAAGACGGCTCGTGGTGACCGAAGGCATCGGCGTGCTCTGGGCCACCCATCTGATCGACGAGGTCGACGATGGCGACCATGTCGTGGTCCTGCGCGAGGGCAATCTTGTCGCCAAGGGCAGCGTTACCGATGTGGTGAAATCGACCGGCAAGCAGACGATCCGCGAGGCGTTTTCTCAACTGAGCGGGCTCGATGCGCGCAAAGCAACGGGGGCTCAGACATGAGCACGGCCCTGCCGACAAACGCGACCGGCGCCGGCATCGTGCCCGTGCGCTCGAAACCCTACAGGCTGGTCAACTATCTCATCTGCCTGAAGGGCATCCTGCTGCGCGAGGGTCTGCGCTTCATCCACCAGCGCGAGCGTTTCATTTCGTCGCTGGTCCGGCCGCTGCTGTGGCTGTTCATCTTCGCCGCCGGCTTCCGGCAGGTGCTCGGCGTCTCGATCATCCCGCCCTACAAGACCTATGTCCTCTACGAGGTCTACATCACGCCCGGCCTGTGCGGCATGATCCTGCTGTTCAGCGGCATGCAGTCGTCGCTGTCGATGGTCTATGACCGCGAGATGGGCAACATGCGCACGCTGCTGATCAGCCCCTTCCCGCGCTGGTTCCTGCTGGTGTCGAAGCTGCTTGCCGGCGTCGCTGTCTCGATCGCCCAGGTCTATGCGTTTCTGGTTATCGCCTGGTTCTGGGGCGTGAAGGCGCCGCCCATCGGCTATGTCATGGTGCTGCCGGCGCTGTTCCTGTCCGGCTTGATGCTCTGCGCGCTCGGTATGCTGCTATCTTCGATGATAAGGCAGCTCGAAAACTTCGCCGGCATCATGAATTTCGTGATTTTCCCGGCCTATTTCGCCTCGCCGGCACTCTATCCGCTGTGGCGCATCCAGGAATCGAGCCCCCTGCTCTACAAGATCTGCCTCGCCAACCCCTTCACCTACGCCGTCGAACTGGTGCGCTTCGCCTTCTACGGCCAGATCGACTGGACATCGCTAGCAGTCGTGGTCGGATGCACGTTGCTGTTCCTTGGCGGGGCGATCATCGCCTACGACCCATCGCGCGGTTTCATGAACCGCAAACAGGATACGGGAGGAAATGCCTGATGAGACGAACCGGACCTGTTCGCTGCCTTGTAGCCATCCTGCTGGCTGCCGGCTTCTCCAGTTCAGCGCTTGCCGCCGCCAGCAACGATCCCGACTGGCCCTGCATCCAGCGCAAGGTGCCCGAACTCTCGCTCGGCCAGATATGGAACGGACCTGACCTGCCCGAGGCAGCGAAGGACTGGTCGAAGGACGACGATATCTCGGAGCGCGTCGAGGAACTGGCAGCCCGGCGCGTCCCCATTGCCGAGGCGCAGAAGGAGATCAAGGATTTTGCCGCGACCCTGCCGCCCGAAAAGCTGCAGCCGCAGTTGACCATGCTGGTCCAGGGGTTGTTCGACCACATGAACGCCGAGCGCTCACACGTCATTTCCGGCATCGCCCGTTACGCGCACAAGCAGCTGGAAATGGCGACGGCGTTGCGGAAAGAGTCTTCCGATGTCGATGCCCTGCGCAACAAGCCCGATGCCGACCAGAACGAAGTGACGCGGCGCACCGACCAACTGACCTGGCAGACGCGGGTGTTCGAGGAGCGCGTGCAATCCCTGACCTATGTCTGTGAGGTGCCGACAATCATCGAGCAGCGGCTGTATCAACTGGCCAAGACGGTGGCCGAGACGCTGCCCAAGAAATAGTGCCTTAGAGACCGTTTGATAATTCGCCCTGCCGAGGCATATGGCGTGGTTTTCGAGAACCGGAGCGGAGCGTACATTTAGGTACGTGAGCACCGGAAGCGCAGAAAATCGCGTCAGATGACCGGCAGGGTAGAATTTCCAAACGGTTTCTTAGCCGCGCTTCGCTTCCGGGTCTGGATAGAGCTTTCCGAACAGCGGCAAATACATCGCGCCCTTGCGCATCAGGAAATCATGAAACGTCGCCATGGCCGGCGAGATAGCGTGATCGGTCCGCATCACCGCAAACCATTGCCGCCGGATCGGCATACCGGCGACATCGAGAATGACGAGCCGCCCCGCCTCCACCTCGAAGGCTATCGTGTGCGCGGAAATGAAGGCGATGCCGAGCCCCGCCATCACCGCCTGCTTGATCGTCTCGTTGGAATCCATCTCGATGCCGAGATCGTCGAGCCGACCGGGCAGTTCGCTGAGGAAAATCTCCAGCGATATCCGCGTGCCGGATCCCTTCTCCCGGATCAGGAAGTTTTCGCGCGCGATGCGCTCCTTTGAGATATCCCGCGCCTTCGCCAGCGGGTGATCCGGCGGTGCGATGATGACCAGCGGGTGGTCGCCGAAAGCCGAGGCGCGCACCGGCACGTCCTTCGCCGGTCGGCCCATCAGCGCGATGTCGACCTCGTGGTTCTTCAGGCTGGCGATGGTCTCGGCCCGGTTGCCGATCGCAAGCCGCATTTCGATGTCGGGATAGTTCTTCATGAAAGCCGCCATCATGCGCGGCGCGAAATATTTGGCGGTCGACACCACGCCGAGCCTGAGGCTGCCGGTGCGCACGCCCTTGATCGCGTCGATCTGGTCTTCCAAGAGCCGCATGCGCTCCTCGATCGCCTGCGCCGTGTCGACGAAGGCCAGGCCTGCGGCAGTCGGACGCATACCCTCATTCGTGCGATCGAAGAGCTGGAGGCCAAGCTCCTCCTCGACCTGCCGCAACTGGATGGTGACCGCCGGCGGTGAAAGCCCCAACACCCTGGCAGCATTGATGATTTTGCCGTGGGAGACGATGGCTTCGACGGCCCGGAACTGCTTGAGGGTCAGGTTGCGCATATAGCATAGTAAGATATTTTTACTGATTAGGTAAAGTTATTAAATTTTACTTATCTCATCCGCTTTGCTCTCATTCCCCTGTGCCTGACCACTCCAACCGGAACAGGCGGCGGAGGAGACGACAATGACTGTGGCAACGCTCGATGCGGTTCTGAATTCCTATGTTGGCAAGGAGCAAGACAATCTGCGCGCGGCGGTTGCCGCGACGGTCCGCCAGCTCGCACAGGCTGCAGTCAAGATTCGCCACACCATCAACCAGGGCGTGCTCGGCAAGGCCTTCGCTGGAACGCGCGGCGGCTTCAACGCCGATGGCGACGCCCAGAAGGATCTCGACGTCTACGCCGACGACATCTTCCTCGACGCCATGCGCCACGCGCCCGTCGCCCTCTACGCTTCCGAAGAGCTGGAGCAGCCGGTTCTGCTCAACAAGGATGCGCCGATCGCCATTGCCATCGACCCGCTCGACGGCTCGTCCAACATCGACACCAACGTTTCCATCGGCACGATTTTCTCGCTCCTCCCTGCAACTGGCGCGCCGGACGGCAACCCGGCCGCCACTTTTTTGCAGCCGGGAGAAAAGCAGATCGGCGCCGGCTTCTTCATCTACGGGCCGCAGCTGGCGCTCGTGCTCTCGCTGGGCAGCGGCACGCATGTGTTTGTCCAGTCGACGCGGCTCGGCACCTTCGTCCAGGCTTATGAGAGCCGGATCGTGCCGACGCGCGCGCATGAATTCGCCATCAACGCAGCCAACTACCGCCATTGGGACGAGGCCGTCCGGCTCTATGTCGACGACTGCCTGAAGGGCAGCGAAGGCCCGCGCGAGCGCGACTTCAACATGCGCTGGATCGCCTCGCTGGTCGCCGATTGCTACCGCATCCTGATGCGCGGCGGCGTCTTCCTCTACCCGGGCGACAAGCGGCGCGGCTACGGACAAGGCCGGCTGCGCCTCGTCTATGAGGCAAACCCCATCGCCTACCTGATCGAACAGGCGGGCGGCGCTGCCACAGACACGATCGGCCGCATCCTCGAAATCGAACCGAACAGCCTGCACCAGCGCGTGCCGGTCGTGTTCGGCTCGGCCAAAGAGGTGGCGCGCATCACCCGCTACCACACGGATCCGTCGAGCATCGGCGAACGCTCGCCGCTGTTCGGCAATCGCGGCCTGTTTCGCGCCTGATCGGGAGAATTCAGCATGTCAGCCAAGCACCCGATCATTTCAATCACCGGCTCGTCAGGCGCGGGCACGACCTCGGTCAAGCGCATCTTCGAGCAGATTTTCCGGCGCGAAAACATCGACGCCGCCTTCATCGAGGGCGACGCATTCCATCGCTATGACCGCACCGCAATGAAGGAAAAGGTCGCCGAGGAGGAAAAGGGGGGAAATCCCAATTTCACGCACTTCAACGCTGAGGCCAACGAACTCGAAACCCTGCAATCGGTATTCGAGGAATATGGCCGCCGGGGTTCAGGCAAGACCCGCACCTATGTTCACGACGACGAGGAAGCCAAGCTCTACGGCCAGCCGCCCGGCACCTTCACGCCATGGCGCGAATTCGAGCCTAGCAAGCTGCTATTCTACGAAGGCCTGCATGGCTGCGCAGTGACCGACAAGGTCGATCTGGCGAAGTTCGCCGATTTGAAAATCGGCGTCGTGCCGGTCATCAATCTCGAATGGATCCAGAAGATCCACCGCGACCGCACCACGCGCGGTTATTCGGCCGAAGCGGTCATGGACGTGATCCTGCGGCGCATGCCGGACTACATTCGCTACATCACGCCGCAATTCACGCTGACCGACATCAACTTCCAGCGCGTGCCGATCGTCGACACGTCGAACCCGTTCATCGCGCGCTGGATACCGACACCGGACGAATCGATGCTGGTCATCCGCTTCGCCAAGCCGCGCGGCATCGACTTCCCTTACCTGCTGTCGATGATCCACGACAGCTTCATGTCACGGGCAAACTCGATTGTCGTGCCGGGCAACAAGCTCGACCTCGCCATGCAGCTGATCCTGACCCCGCTGATCCTGCAACTGATCGAACGCCAGAACCGGATGTCGTGAGGAGTGATGATGAGCAACCGCAGAACGCCCCCTCGCCCGATTTCATATCGGCTTCGACGCATATTCGAGATCCTCGCACGAGGGCTGACCGACCTTCTCTGCCCGGCGGCCGAGAGACCGATACCGGTGAGGATTCACTCGCGGAACCGGAGGAATTTGTCATGAGCCAGACCGCCATCAGGACCGCCCCCGAAACCGCCGTTTCCGAGCGCGACATGGCCAATGCCATCCGAGCGCTGGCGATGGATGCCGTGCAGAAGGCCAATTCCGGCCACCCCGGCATGCCGATGGGCATGGCAGATGTCGCAACGGTTCTTTTCAACCGGTTCATCGCCATCGATCCATCAAACCCCAGCTGGCCCGACCGCGACCGTTTCGTGCTGTCGGCCGGACATGGCTCGATGCTGCAATATGCGCTGCATTACCTGCTCGGCTATGACGACATGCCGATCGAGCAGTTGCAGAGCTTCCGCCAGCTCGGCAGCCGCACCGCCGGCCACCCGGAATATGGCCACGCACTCGGCATCGAGACGACCACCGGCCCGCTTGGCCAGGGCATTTCCACCGCTGTCGGCATGGCATTGGCCGAACGCATGCTTGCCGCCCGCCACGGAGACGATCTCGTCGACCACCACACCTACGTCATTGCCGGCGACGGCTGCCTGCAGGAAGGCATCAGCCACGAGGCGATCGACCTTGCCGGCCATCTCAAGCTCGACCGGCTGATCGTCTTCTGGGACGATAATTCCATCTCGATCGACGGCTCGACCTCGCTGTCCACCTCGATGAACCAGCCGGCACGGTTCGAAGCGGCCGGCTGGCATGTCCAGTCCATCGACGGTCACGACCCGGAAGCGATTGCCGAGGCGATCGAGAAGGCTCGCCAGTCGGACCGCCCGTCGCTGATCGCCTGCAAGACCTTGATCGGCAAGGGTGCGCCCAATCTCCAGGGTTCCGAAAAGACCCATGGCGCACCGCTGGGCGACGCCGAAATCGCCGCCACACGTGAGAACATCGGCTGGACCTCTGCCCCGTTCGACGTGCCGGCAGACATCCTCGATGCCTGGAGAGGAATCGCCGCGCGCGGTCAAGCGAAGCGCCGTATCTGGGAACAGCGCCTCACCGGCTCGCCACAGCGCGAGGCCTTCGAGACTGCCATAGTGGGGGACCTGCCTGACGCCGTCTTCGAGGCGCTCAACGCCTTCCGCAAGGAGCATATCGAGAAGGCAACCAAGGTCGCTACCCGCAAGGCCTCCGAAATGGCGCTGGGTGCGATCAACGGCGCAACCGACCTGACAGTCGGCGGCTCCGCCGACCTGACCCATTCGAACCTGACCATCACCAAGGGCATGAACCGCGTCGCCCCGAGCGACTATGCCGGCAGCTACATCCACTACGGCATCCGCGAGCACGGCATGGCCGCGGCCATGAACGGCATCGCCTTGCATGGCGGCTTCGTGCCCTATGGCGGCACGTTCCTCTGCTTTGCCGACTATGCACGCGGCGCGATGCGGCTTTCGGCGCTGATGGGCCAGCGCGTCATCTATGTCATGACGCATGACTCCATCGGGCTGGGCGAAGACGGCCCAACCCATCAGCCGGTCGAGCATCTGGCAATGCTGCGCGCGACGCCGAACCTGAACCTCTTCCGTCCCGCCGATATCATCGAGACGGCGGAATGCTGGGAACTGGCGTTGAAGTCCAAGGACCGCCCGAGCGTTCTCGTGCTGTCGCGCCAGAACCTGCCGATGCTGCGCCAGGCGCATACCGACGAGAACCGCTCGGCGCGCGGTGCCTATGTGCTGCGTGAAGCCGACGGCCTCCGCGCCGTCACGCTGATCGCCACCGGTTCGGAAGTCGAGATCGCGGTCGCAGCCGCTAAACGCTTGCAAGCCGAACATGGCCTCTCTGCCGCCGTCGTCTCGATGCCCTGCTGGGAACTCTTCGAGGAACAGGATGCGGATTACCGCAAGTCCGTTCTCGGCTCGGCCCCGCGCGTCGCGGTCGAAGCCGCCGCCCGCCTCGGCTGGGACCGCTGGATCGGCGACAACGGCGCCTTCGTCGGCATGACCGGCTTCGGCGCCAGCGCCCCGGCACCCGATCTTTACCGGCATTTCAACATCACGCCTGAAGCGGTCGCCGATGCGGCCCGGCGGCTCATCGTCTGAACGGGAGGGAAAATTGGCAGTTCGCGTCGCAATCAACGGATTTGGCCGGATCGGCCGCAACATCCTGCGCGCCATCATCGAGTCCGGACGGACCGATATCGTGGTGGTCGCGGTGAACGATCTCGGCCCGGTCGAGACCAACGCCCATCTGCTGCGCTACGACTCCGTGCATGGCCGCTTCCCCGGCACCGTCACGGTCAAGGGCGACACGATCGAGGTCGATGACCTGCCACCGATCAAGGTCACGGCCATCCGCAACCCGGCCGAACTGCCGCATGCCGAACTCGGCGTCGACATCGCGCTCGAATGCACCGGCATCTTCACGTCCAAGGAGAAGGCCTCTGCCCATCTCACCGCCGGCGCCAAGCGCGTGCTGGTTTCCGCACCTGCCGACGGTGCCGATCTCACGGTCGTCTACGGCGTCAACGACGACAAGATCACCAAGGATCACATCGTCATCTCCAACGCCTCCTGCACCACCAACTGCCTCGGGCCGGTCGCCAAGGTGCTGAACGACGCCATCGGCATCGAACGCGGCTTCATGACGACGATCCACTCTTACACCGGCGACCAGCCAACGCTCGATACGATGCACAAGGATCTCTACCGCGGCCGCGCCGCCGCCCTCTCCCAGATCCCGACCTCGACGGGCGCGGCCAAGGCTGTCGGCCTGGTCCTGCCGGAACTCAACGGCAAACTCGACGGCGTCTCGATCCGCGTGCCGACCCCGAACGTCTCAGTCATCGATTTCAAATTCGTGCCGAAGCGCCCGACCACCGTCGAGGAAGTCAATGCGGCGATGATCGCGGCGAGCAAGGGCCGGCTGAAGCACATCCTTTCGGTGGTCGACGAGCCATTGGTCTCCATCGACTTCAACCACAACCCGGCCTCGTCATCCTTCGCGCTCGACCAGACCAAGGTCATCGAGGGCACGCTGGTCCGCGTCATGTCCTGGTACGACAACGAATGGGGCTTTTCGAACCGCATGGCCGATACGGCGGTCGCCATCGGCCGCACGCTCGAACCCACCAAGCAAGACATCAGAACGAAAGAGGAGGCCTGATCCATGGCGCGCATTACGCTGAGGCAATTGCTCGACCACGCCGCCGAACATGGCTACGGCGTGCCGGCATTCAACATCAACAATATGGAACAGGGCCTCGCCATCATGGAGGCGGCCAAGGCCTGCGACGCGCCGGTCATCATCCAGGCGTCACGCGGCGCGCGCTCCTACGCCAATGACATAATGCTGGCCAAGATGATCGACGCACTGGCCGAGATCTACCCGCAGATACCGGTCTGCATGCATCAGGACCACGGCAACAACGAAGCCACCTGCCTCACCGCCATCCGCCACGGCTTCACCTCGGTAATGATGGACGGCTCGCTTGAGGCAGACGCCAAGACGCCTGCCAGCTATGAATACAACGTCGCCATCACCGAGCGCGTTTCGCGCATGGCTCACTGGGTCGGCGCATCAGTCGAAGGCGAACTCGGCGTGCTCGGCTCGCTCGAAAGCGGTCATGGCGAGGCCGAGGACGGCCACGGCGCGGAAGGCGTGCTGTCACACGACCAGTTGCTGACCGATCCCGACCAGGCCGTCGATTTCGTCGCCCGCACCAGGGTCGATGCGCTGGCGATAGCCTGCGGCACCTCGCACGGCGCCTACAAATTCACCCGCAAGCCCGACGGCGACATTCTTGCCATGCGGGTGATCGAAGAGATCCATCACAAGCTGCCGAACACCCATCTCGTCATGCACGGCTCCTCCTCGGTGCCGCAGGAATTGCAGGACGTCATCAACAGGTTCGGCGGCGAGATGCCCCAGACCTACGGCGTGCCGGTGGAGGAGATCGAGCGCGGCATCCGCCACGGCGTGCGCAAGGTCAACATCGACACCGATTGCCGCATGGCGATGACCGGACAGTTCCGCCGCATCGCCACCGAAAACCCGAATGAGTTCGACCCGCGCAAATTCCTGAAACCGGCGATGGACGCCATGCGCGACCTCTGCCGCGACCGGTTCGAACGCTTCGGCACCGCCGGCAATGCCTCGAAGATCAAGGTCATCGCGCTCGACGAGATGGCCAAACGCTACGCCGCGGGAAAACTCGACCCGCATATTGCGGCTGCCAAGGCAGCCTGAAGCAACCAGAAGGAGATTTGTCATGAACAAGGTGGACATAAACACGACTGGAACCCTCAAGGAAGGCAAGGAGCGCTATCGCTCCGGTGTCCTCCCCTACAAGCAGATGGGTTACTGGGAGCCGGACTACCGGCCCAAGGACACCGACCTGATAGCGATGTTCCGCATCACCCCGCAGCCCGGTGTCGACCATGAGGAAGCGGCCGCCGCGGTCGCCGGCGAAAGCTCCACCGCAACCTGGACCGTGGTGTGGACCGATCGGCTGACCGCCTGCGAACTCTACCGCGCCAAGGCCTACCGTTCCGAACCCGTGCCCAACACCGGACCCGGCACCAAGACCGAACAGCAGTATTTCGCCTACATCGCCTACGACCTCGACCTGTTCGAGCCGGGCTCGATCGCCAACCTCACGGCATCGATCATCGGCAACGTCTTCGGCTTCAAGGCGGTCAAGGCCTTGCGGCTGGAGGACATGCGCATCCCCGTCGCCTACCTGAAGACCTTCCAGGGCCCGGCGACCGGCATCGTGGTCGAGCGCGAGCGTCTCGACAAGTTCGGCCGGCCGCTGCTCGGCGCCACGACCAAGCCCAAGCTCGGCCTCTCCGGCCGCAACTATGGCCGCGTCGTCTATGAGGCGCTGAAGGGCGGGCTCGATTTCGTCAAGGACGACGAGAACATCAACTCGCAGCCCTTCATGCATTGGCGCGACCGCTTCCTCTACTGCATGGAGGCAGTGAACAAGGCGTCGGCTGCGACCGGCGAGGTCAAGGGCCACTATCTCAACGTCACCGCCGGCACCATGGAGGAGATGTATGAGCGCGCCGAATTCGCCAAGAACCTCGGCTCGGCAATCATCATGATCGACCTCGTCATCGGCTACACCGCGATCCAGTCGATGGCGAAGTGGGCGCGCAGGAACGATATGATCCTGCACCTGCACCGCGCCGGCAACTCGACTTATTCGCGCCAGAAGAACCACGGCATGAATTTCCGTGTCATCTGCAAGTGGATGCGCATGGCCGGCGTCGACCACATCCATGCCGGCACCGTCGTCGGCAAGCTCGAAGGTGACCCGCTGATGATCAAGGGCTTCTACGATACCTTGCGTGAGGAACGCACGCCGCAGAACCTCGAGACCGGGCTGTTCTTCGACCAGGAATGGGCCTCCCTCAACAAGGTGATGCCGGTGGCCTCTGGCGGCATCCATGCCGGACAGATGCACCAGCTCATCCATTACCTCGGCGAGGATGTGGTGCTGCAGTTCGGCGGCGGCACCATCGGCCATCCGGATGGCATCCAGGCCGGCGCAACGGCCAACCGCGTGGCGCTGGAAGCGATGATCCTCGCCCGTAACGAGGGCCGCGACTATCTGCGCGAAGGGCCGCAAATCCTCGAAGACGCGGCAAAATGGTGCTCGCCGCTGAAGGCTGCGCTGACGACCTGGAAGGACGTGACCTTCAATTACGAATCGACCGACACCGCCGATTTCGTACCGACCGCGACCCCGAGCTTCTAAGGAAGGACCACAGCCATGATGACCAATCCCGGAAACAAGGTCACGCAGGGACAGTTCTCGTTCCTGCCCGACCTGACCGACGCACAGATCTCGGCGCAGATCAAATACGCGCTGAAGAACCACTGGGCCGTGAGCGTCGAATATTCCGACGATCCGCATCCCCGCAATACCTATTGGGAGATGTACGGCAATCCGATGTTCGACCTGAAGGACCCCGCCGGAATCCTGATGGAAATCAACAATTGCCGAAAGGCGCTGCCCAATATGTACATCCGCGTCACCGCATTCGACTCGAGCAAGGGCTGGGAAGCGCCGCGGATGTCGTTCATCGTCAACCGGCCGCCGAACGAACCGGGCTTCCGCCTGCTGCGCCAGGAGCGCGACGGCCGCAGCCAGGGCTACTCGATCGTTCCATACGCGACCGATCGGCCGGAAGGCGAGCGTTCGTGACAGCAGCGGCAACGCTGTTCCGACTGGAGCAGCGTTGCCGGTTTTCCAGCAAACAGGAGGGCGCCATGCTGAATAGCCTGGGCCAGACGGTCGTCGGCGACGATGAAACGGTCGATCTGCAGGCGGAGTTCGAGGCATCGAGCATCGATGACGTGTTCGACAAGCTCGACCGTGACCTTGTCGGGCTGGTACCCGTCAAAACTCGTATCCGCGAAATCGCTGCCCTCCTGCTCGTTGACCGCTTGCGCCGCAAGTTCGGCATTTCCGCCGAAACGCCGACCTTGCATATGAACTTCACCGGCAATCCCGGTACCGGCAAGACCACGGTGGCGCTGCGGATGGCGGAGATTCTGCACCGGCTGGGCTATGTGCGCGAGGGACATCTGGTTTCGGTCACCCGCGACGATCTTGTCGGGCAGTATGTCGGCCACACCGCACCCAAGACGCGTGAAGTGATCAAGCGCGCCATGGGCGGCGTCTTGTTCATCGACGAGGCCTACTATCTCTACAAGCCCGAAAACGAGCGGGACTACGGCCAGGAATCGATCGAGATTCTGTTGCAGTGCATGGAAAACAACCGCGATGATCTCGTCGTCATCCTCGCCGGCTACAAGGACAAGATGGACCGCTTCTTCAATAGCAATCCGGGCATGCGCTCGCGCGTTGCCCATCATCTCGATTTCCCCGACTATAGTTCCACCGAACTCAAATCGATTGCCGAGATCATGCTGGCCGGACAGAATTACCGGCTGAGCGAAGGGGCGGCCGCGGCGCTGGAAGAATATATCCCTCTCAGAATGAAGCTGCCGCACTTCTCCAACGCCAGGTCGATCCGCAACGCGCTCGACCGGGCGCGCCTCCGGCAGGCCAACCGCTTGTTTGCCGGGCGGAGTGAAAAATTGACCAGGCTCGACCTGATCACCATAGAAGAAGCGGATATCCGCGGCAGCCGGGTTTTCGTGGAAGGAAAGCTCGACGGCGATCCGGTTGACGGCGCGGTTCCTTGAGACGTCGCAATCGGTAAGGCAATGTGACTGGCGCAAGCCGTGCAAATGAGGTGAGAACGAGACATGACCGCCAACACGATTATCGCGCCCTCAGTCCTGTCCTCCGACTTTTCGCGCCTCGGCGACGAAGTTGAGGCCGTGGTTCGTGCCGGCGCCGACTGGATCCATCTCGACGTCATGGATGGCCATTTTGTGCCCAACATCACCTTCGGCCCGCCGATCATCAAGGCCATCCGCGACCGTACCGACAAGGTCTTCGACTGCCATCTGATGATTGCACCTGCCGACCAGTATCTGGCCGCCTTTGCCGACGCCGGCTGCGATATCATCACCGTTCATGCCGAGGCCGGCCCGCATCTCGACCGCTCGCTGCAGGCGATCAGGAGCCTCGGCAAGAAGGCCGGCGTCTCGCTCAACCCGTCAACGCCCGAAAGCGTCATCGAATATGTGCTCGACCGACTCGATCTCGTGCTTCTGATGACCGTCAATCCCGGCTTCGGCGGCCAGGCCTTCATCCCGGCCGTGGTGGAGAAGGTGAAGCGCGTGAAGGCGCTGATCGGCAACCGCCCGATCGACATCGAGATCGATGGCGGCGTGACCCCGGAAACCGCACCATTGGTCACCGCAGCGGGAGCCAACGTCCTCGTCGCCGGCTCGGCTGTCTTCAAGGGCGGCACCGAAGCCGCCTACCGCGCCAACATCGCAGCCATTCGCGAGGCGGCGGATGGCGCCGCGCGCAAAGCGGCGTAAGATTGATCAGGAGAGCATCATGGCATCAACGCCGCCCGTTTGCGATTTCGGATGGCCGGCTGTCGATGCCACGCTGCGCGGCACCGACGGCAAATCCCATTCGCTGTTCGATCAGGCCGGCCCGAACGGCCTGGTCATCGCCTTCATCTGCAACCACTGCCCCTATGTGAAGGCCGTCATCCAGCGCATCGTGCGCGATGCCGCCGATCTGAAAAAGGAAGGCATCGGCTTCGTCGCCGTCAATTCCAACAACGCGGATGCCTATCCGGACGATTCCTTTGACAAGATGAAGCTCTTCGCCGCCGAGCACCGCTTCACCTTTCCTTATCTCCATGACGAAGATCAAAGCGTCGCCCGCGCCTATGGGGCGGCCTGCACGCCAGACTTCTTCGGTTTCAACAACGACCTGACGCTGCAATATCGCGGCCGGCTCGACGCCTCGCGCAAGGAAGCCGGGTCGCCCGGCCTCAGGCGCGATCTCTATGAGGCCATGAAGCAGGTCGCCCGCACCGGCGACGGCCCGGTTGAACAGATCACCTCGATAGGTTGCTCGATAAAATGGAAGGAGACCGCATGAGCGGCGAGACGGGAACTT
The DNA here is from genome assembly GCF_037153935.1 of Mesorhizobium sp. CCNWLY176. Taxonomy (NCBI): domain Bacteria; kingdom Pseudomonadati; phylum Pseudomonadota; class Alphaproteobacteria; order Hyphomicrobiales; family Phyllobacteriaceae; genus Mesorhizobium; species Mesorhizobium sp. CCNWLY176. The sequence continues at coordinate 79,574 of NZ_JBBBDZ010000012.1, read as the reverse complement.
CCCTTGCCTTTCCGAAGGCCATCATCTTCGATCTCGATGGGACGCTGGTCGATTCAGCACCCGATATAGGTGCTGCCGTCAACGAGCTTCTGGCGACACGTCACCTGCCGCCGCTTTCGCTGGCGCAAGCCAAATCGATGATAGGGCACGGCGTCAAAAAGCTCGTCGAGCGCGCCTTTTCAGCGTCGGGAATGCCGCTTTACGGCGCCGCACTCGAGCAGGCGAACCGCGACATGGCTCCGATCTATCGCCGGCATCTCACCAAGCTCACCACCTTGATGCCAGGCGCGAAGGAGGTCGTCGCGCATTTCCATGTTGCCGGCGTAGCCCTCGGCGTCGCCACCAACAAGCCGCAACTGGCGACCCGCGAGGTCCTGCTGCATTTCGGGTTTACGGACCAGCTTGGCGCGATTGTCGGTGGCGATGCCGTCAGCCACCAGAAGCCCGCACCCGACTCACTGCTCCTGGCCCTTGAGCGGCTTCGTGTCGAACCTGCCGACGCACTGATGGTCGGTGACAGTTCTGCAGACGTCGGGGCAGCCCGCGCTGCCGGCATGGCGGTCGTGCTCGTTCGCGGCGGCTATACGCAGGTTCCGGTGGAAGAACTCGGCGCTGACATGGTCTGCGACAGCCTGCTAGACTTGCCGACCGCCCTGCACGGGCTTCGAAGCGCCGCCTGACGCGCGCACATACAAGAACTACCGCCCCCGAGGGATGCCTCGGGAGCCGGCGCTCGTCAACCTTATGGTTACGGCGTGAATTGCTTCAGATATGCAATGACATTGGCGATATCGTCATCCGACTTCAGGCCGGGGAACGCCATCTTCGTGCCTGGAACTTTGGCCTTCGGATCATGCAGATAGTCCTTGAGATGGGCCTCGTCCCAGACGAGCCCACCCGTGCCCGCAGCGACCATGGCCGGCGAATATTTGAACCCCTCATGGGTTCCCGCCGTCCGGCCGATCAGGCCGTGCAACGAAGGTCCGATCTTGTTCTTGTCCTCATCGGCGACGTGGCAGGCTTTGCATTTGGCAAAGACCTTCTCACCGGCGGCTGCGTCCTGCGCTTGGGCGTGGCTGGCCAGCATGCTGGCCGTTGATAGGGCTGCAAAAAGTAAAATTGCGCGCATGGTATTTCCCCATTGATCGTCAGGGTGCCCTGAACGACGGGCGATGCCGCTCTTTTCCTCCCGCCGGCTCGCCCTTTTGATGCGGGTATACGGAGTATCCAGCCATCCCATGTTGGAATTGCGGCACTCGCGACAAGGGAAGCTAGTCGGTGAATGCCGGAAGTCAATCATACCAAGGTGCAGCCCTGCGCGTTAGCGCCCGGTGAAACAAGTTGGCTGCGGCCATCGTTATTGACGCAATAACGGTGAACGCGTAGCCTTTCCCGAGGTTTCCCAATGGCACCTTGGGGAAACGCGGGCAGCGGGTGATCGGAACCGGATGAGACATCCGCCGGGCCGATCATGGGCGAACGCCGGACAAAGGCGAAAGGTGCTGATATGGATATGGTCGATCTCGTCCTGACGGTTTGCCTGGCCGCAAACCCCGGCAATTGCCGCGACGAGCATCTCTATTTCGAGAGCCATGGCTCTCTCATGCAATGCATGATCCTGGCTCCGGCCGAAATGGCAAAATGGTCGGGCGAACACCCGACGTTCAAGATCGTGCGCTGGAAATGTGCTTTCCCTGACAAAGGCCGCGCGATCTGACTATAGACACCTGATCCATCGGCCGGTCTTTGGGAGGAGACGATTTGCTGATTTCACGACGCACCATCTTAAGGCTGGCGGCCCTCGGGCTGACCGGCGTCTTTGCGTCGCGCTGCGGCTCCGGCTATGCCGCCGGCAAGGTTCGCATCGGCGTGCTGAAATTCGGCACGGTCAGCTGGGAACTGGACACGATAAAACAGCACCAGCTCGACACCGCCAACGGCATCGAACTGGACGTCGTCAATTTCGCTGGTGAGGACGCCACCAATGTCGCTTTGCTCGCGGGCGAAGTCGACATGATCGTCTCGGACTGGCTGTGGGTGTCGCGCCAGCGTTCTTCCGGCGAAGACCTCACGCTCGCCCCCTATTCGACTGCGGTCGGCGCGATCATGGTCAAGCAGGATTCGTCAATCAAAAACGTCTCCGACCTCAAGGCCAAGAAAATCGGCATCGCCGGCGGGCCGATCGACAAGAGCTGGCTGCTGATACAGGCCATGGCCAAGCGCGACTTCGAGGTCGATCTGCCTGCCGAAAACGATGTCGTCTTCGGCGCGCCGCCGCTGCTTGCCGAAAAGGCGATGGATGGCGAACTCGATGCAGTGCTGAACTTCTGGCATTTCTGCGCGCGCCTCGAAGCCAACGGCTTTCGCCGGTTGATCGGCGCGAACGAAGCAGCAAACGCACTGGGCGCGACTGGCCCGGTCTCGGCTCTCGGCTATATCTTCCACGAAAAATGGGCGCGAGAAAACCAGGCCGCCGCCATGGGTTTCGTCAAGGCGTCTGCTGCTGCCAAGCAATTGCTGGCGCAATCGGACGAGGAATGGCTTCGCCTCGCACCACTGATGCGGGCTGAGGGCAAGGAACTCGAAAAGCTTCGCGACCGCTATCGCGAAGGCATTCCGACGCGACCGATACCTGAAGAAGAAGCCGACGCGGCAAAACTCTATGCCGTGCTGGCCGCGGTCGGCGGCGAGAAGCTCGTCGGGGAAGCACGCGAAATGGCGCCCGGCACCTACTGGTCAGGACTGACCAGATGACGCTGCGCGAAGTGAATTCCGAGGACCAGCAGAGCCGGTCGGGCAAGCTATCACATGACCGAAGCGCGCTTGGACAAGCGCTGACGCCCGCACTGACAGTGCTGATCTCGCTGGTCGGCCTCTTCCTGCTCTGGAGCCTCGCCGCGACAATGTGGCCGAGCCGGGCATTTCCGCATCCCGGTCAGGTCTGGCAGGTTCTGGTCAAGGATACCGTAAGCGGCGAGTTACCATACCATCTCGGCGTAACGCTTGCCCGCGTCGCCGCCTCATTCGTGCTGGCGATGACGATCGGCTCAGTCATCGGCATCGCGCTCGGCACCTATCGGCGCGCCGACCAGTTCTTCAACGCCTGGGTCATCCTGTTCCTGAACGTGCCGGCGCTGGTCATCATCGTGCTCGCCTATATCTGGTTTGGCCTGAATGAGGTAGCAGCCATCGGCGCGGTGGCGGTCAACAAGATACCCAACGTCGTCGTCACCATGCGCGAAGGCGCCCGCGCGCTCGATCCGCGCTATCGCGAGATGGCACAGGTCTATCGCTTCAGCGCGCTCGACCGTGTCCGCCACATCCTCCTGCCGCAGCTTCAGCCCTATTTTGCCGCCGCTTCCCGTTCCGGTATCGCCCTGATCTGGAAGATCGTGCTGGTGGTCGAACTGCTCGGCCGCTCCAACGGCGTCGGCTTCCAGATCTATCTCTATTTCCAGCTTTTCGACGTCGCCGCGATCCTTGCCTACACGCTGACTTTCGTCGCGATCATGCTTCTCATCGAACTTCTACTGGTGCAGCCCTTTGAACGACATGCAACCCGTTGGCGCCGTCGCCCCGCTTAGGGTGGACATTGCCGAAAAGACCTTCCGCTCGGCGCAAGGCGTATCGGTCACGGCGCTGAAAGACCTGTCCTTCGAAGTCCGGTACGGCGAATTCGCCTGCCTGCTCGGACCGTCGGGTTGCGGCAAGACGACGACGCTGCGAATCCTGCTGGGGCTCGAAAAGGATTTCACCGGCTCGTTCCGCTTGCCCGAAGGCGAACACAACCGCGTCGCCGCGGTCTTTCAGGAGCCCACCCTCCTGCCCTGGCGCACTGTCGAAGAAAACATCCGTTTGGCCCTACCGAAGAGCATGAGGCAGGCAAATCTCGACTCCCTGTTCCAGACCCTCGGTCTCTCCGGCATGCGCTCGCTCTATCCATCCGAGCTTTCGCTCGGGCTTGCGCGGCGCGTCGCGCTAGCGCGCGCCTTTGCCACCGAGCCGGCAGTACTTTTCCTCGATGAACCCTTCGTTTCGCTCGACGAGCAGACGGCGGAGCGGCTGCGGTACCTCCTGCTTTCCGTCTGGTCGGCGCGGCCAACGACGGCGCTGATGGTGACGCACAATGTGCGCGAGGCGCTGATGCTGTCGGACCGCATCATCGTCCTGTCGCCGCGTCCCGGCCATGTGCGCGGCGTCTTCGATGTCCGCTTGCCACGGCAATATCGCAACCCGCAGGTCATGAACGATCTCGGACGTTCCTTTCGCGAAAAGTTTGCGGATGTGTTGTGATGCCGACTGGCCGAACAGGAAAGGCAGACCCATGAGAACCGATCTCTTCCGGCGAAAGATGGTAAAGGGATTTGCCTGTGTAGGCGCCGGCGCTTTCCTGCCGCCCTGTTGCCTGCCGGCGATCGCCGCCGGCCGCGATTTCGTGCTCAAGGACATCGGCGACGGTATCTACGCCTTCTCCGGTCTGAACGAGCTGATGACGGAGGCCAACCAGGGCGCGATCTGCAATCTCGGCGTCATCGTCGGCAAGGAAGCCGTTGCCGTAGTCGACAGCGGCGGCAGCCTGATCGAGGCCGAGGCTTTCATCGCCACCATCCGCGAGGTCACCGACAGGCCCATAAAGTACCTGATCTCAACGCATATGCATCCCGACCACATTTTCGGCAATGCCGCCTTCCGCGATATCGGCGCGACGATCGTCGGTCATCACAACCTGCCACGCGCGCTGGAAGCACGAGGCGCGTTCTACCTGCAGAGCTATCGAAACCAGATCGGCGACGGCCTGATGAAAGGTATCGAGATCGTGCCGCCGACGGTCGTCGTCACCGATCCGATGACCCTCGACCTCGGCGGACGCAGCATCGAGCTGCGCGCCTGGAAGCCCGCCCATACCGACAACGATCTCACCGTTTTCGACACCGCCACCAAGACATTCTTCACCGGCGATCTCGTCTTCAGGGGGCACCTGCCGACGCTCGACGGCTCCTTTCTCGGCTGGATAGACCAGATGGGCACGCTGTCGGATGTCAAAGCAGCGCGCGCAATTCCGGGCCATGGCCCGGTTCCATCGGACTGGCCGGACGCGCTTGTTCCCGAGCTTCGCTATTTCCAGGCACTGGCCATGGACCTGAGGGATGCGATTGCCAAAGGCACGCCGCTCAGCGAAGCGGTCAAGACCGCCGGTCTGAGCGAGAAGGACAACTGGTCGCTATTCGACGACTACAATGAGCGCAACGCGACGACCGCCTATGCCGAGCTGGAATGGGAATGACACTGCAACGTGAAACAGATCGATTTGCCAAGCGGTCGATCGGGGAATATGATTCCAATTAGCCTGGGCACCACCTCTCGATCTGGTGGAGGCATTGAAATGCACATTCTACGTCACGCGCGAATAGCGGCGGTAACGGCTTGCCTTGCTGGCATGGCCGGCAGCTTGCCGGGGGCAGCGTATGCAGAAACCGCTAGCCCGCCTGCCAGCAAGATATGGGACGGGTTGAAGCCCGACGTTTTCGGTGATCGCGCCATCAAGCTCGACACCGGCGTCATCAGGCTTGAAGCACCCAAGCGTGCGCAGGACGCAGCCCTTGTCCCGATCGATATCTATATCGACCCGGCAAAGGCACCGAACGGTGTGAAAGCCATAACCGTCATCGTCGACGTCAATCCCGCCCCGGTCGCGGCGACGTTCCAGTTCGGCAAGGATTCCGGCATCACCCATCTGGCGACGCGCATGCGGGTCAACGACTATTCCTACATCCGCGCGATTGCCGAGACGCAGGCCGGCGAACTCCATATGGTCCAGACCTACGTCAAGGCATCCGGCGGCTGCTCGGCCCCAGCGGTCAAGAACGCGGACGAGGCGAAGAAGACCATGGGCCAGATGAAACTGCGTCAGTTCGCAGAGGATGCCTCGAGCGGCGCCAAGGTCCCGGAACTGCAGCTGATGATTCGTCATCCGAACAATTCCGGACTGCAGAAGGACCCGGTGACCCAGTATTTCATCCCGCCGCATTTCGTCCAGAAGCTGCTGATTTCTCAAGGGAATCGCCAGATTCTGAGCATGGAGGGCGGGATTTCTATTTCCGAGGATCCGAACTTCCGCTTCGACTACAAGCCGGCCGGAAGTGACGAAATCCGCGTCGAGGCAACCGACACCGACGGCAACGTGTTCCGCAACCAGTGGCCGCTGGAGGCGACCGGACTATAAGCCGTTGAGAACTCACTCTGCCGCGTCAGATGACCGGCAGAGTAGAGCTAGCAGGCGGCCTATCAGAAGCAGCGGATATCGGCTTCCGCCTGCGCCCTCTTCAGTTCGGTGAGGGACGCCTTTGCCACCGCGCTTTCCTTGAACAGCCCGGACGCCTCGCCCGTTGTCAGGCCCATGCGCTTGAAAGTCTCGGCCGTGACGTAATGGTCATAGGGAATGACCGAGGCGATCACATCGATCGAGCATGAGCAGCGATCGAGCATGTCGCGGGTCTCGCCGTTGGATTTCATGCAGCCATAGACGTAATCGGCCAGGGCCGAGGTCGGGTAGTCGCTCTCCGCATAAGACGGAACGACTCCTGCAAAGGTGATGGCCGTAGCCAGAAAGATCGGCAATCTCGAAAACATGGTCAAATCCTCCCGTGTTTTGCCAGTTGGCAATATGTGATCCGATCGGTCAACTTGCCATATAGGACCAAAGGAGGATGTGGCCACCGGTGGCCTGTCGGACGTTAAATCCGTCCAAAGGCCCTGTTTCGGCGGCATGTATCGCAACCATAAAAAATCAAAACCAAGCCATTGTTTCACCCACCAGCACTAGTTTGGCCCGCTCGATACACTTCATGCTTGCACGCGTGAAAACTCAAAATATACAAGAAGAAATACAGGATTAATTCTGTTTACAAGATCATTAAATGATAGAATTTAAGCCTACCAACGCAATTATAGAGACAATGGTTATCTAATATTCACTTCGCAAAAGTTCAGAATAATTTATATTGCAACGCGGCATATGTTATATTGCACTGCAATATAAAACCGGGTGTTTCCGCTTGCCTTGGAAATTTTTATGACATAGCCTTTCCTTGTTTCCGGCTTCAAGGGCGTCACCGTCATTAGGGAGCGGCGACAGTCTTTCGTAGGCCAAGTGAGGTGGGCGGTAACGGTGCCCTCTGCTTATCTGGCTTAGGTCGTGACACGCTGCCGGAAATACTTCCCCCACATGAATCGCTTGGGCAAGCCCTCGTGGGCGAGACGGTCGATTCCTGATTGTGAACCCCGGGAGGATTTCGAATGCGTGTACTCAAGAAAGCTAAGTACGTTTCATTAGCCGCGGCGTTTCTGACCTGCACCACGGCTTATGGAGCACTGGCCAACGACGACTTGATAAAACTGGCGGACGACGCCAAGAACTGGGCGATGCCTACGGGCGACTACGCCAATACCCGCTTCTCCAAGCTTAAAGAGATCACTGCCGAGAATGTGAAGAACCTGCAGGTCAAGTGGACGTTCTCCACTGGCGTGTTGCGCGGCCATGAAGGCGGGCCGCTTGTGATAGGCGACGTGATGTATGTGCACACGCCTTTCCCGAACATCGTTTACGCACTCGACCTGAACAACGATGGCAAGATTCTCTGGAAGTATGAACCCAAGCAGGATCCGAACGTCATCCCGATCATGTGCTGCGACACGGTCAATCGCGGCGTAGCCTACGGTGACGGCAAGATCATCATCAACCAGGCGGACACGACGGTTACGGCGCTGGACGCCAAGACCGGCAAGGTCGCATGGTCGGTCAAGAACGGCGAAGCTGCCGACGGCAGCAAGGGCGAATCCGGCACGGCCGCACCAATGGTCGTCAAGGACAAGGTCATCATCGGTATCTCCGGCGGTGAATTCGGCGTTCGCGGCTGGACTGCCGCCTACAACCTGAAGGACGGCTCGGTTGCCTGGAAGGCCTACTCGATGGGCCCGGACAAGGACACGCTGATCGATCCTGAAAAGACCACGCAGCTCGGCAAGCCAGTTGGCCCGGATTCCGGCACCAACACCTGGGAAGGCGAGCAGTGGAAGACGGGCGGCGGCGCGACCTGGGGCTGGTATGCCTATGATCCGAAGCTGAACCTCGTCTACTACGGCACCGGCAATCCTTCGACCTGGAACCCTGTGCAGCGCCCCGGCGACAATCGCTGGTCGATGACCATCATGGCCCGCGATGCGGATACTGGTGTTGCCAAGTGGCTCTATCAGATGACCCCGCATGACGAGTGGGACTATGACGGCGTCAACGAGATGATCCTCGTCGACGGCATGGACGTGAACGGCGCAAAACACGACGTGCTCGTGCATTTCGACCGTAACGGCTTCGCCTACACGATGGATCGTGGATCGGGCGAACTTCTGGTCGCCAAGAAATACGACCCGAAGGTGAACTGGGCGACGGAAGTCATTATGGACCCCAAGAGCGACCAGTATGGCCGCCCGCAGGTCGTCGCCAAATACTCGACCCAGCAGAATGGCGAAGACACCAACTCAACGGGCATCTGCCCGGCGGCACTTGGCACGAAGGACCAGCAGCCGGCAGCCTATTCGCCGAAGACTGGTCTGTTCTATGTGCCGACCAACCACGTCTGCATGGACTATGAGCCCTACCGGGTAAGCTACACCGCTGGTCAGCCTTATGTCGGCGCCACGGTGTCGATGTATCCGGCACCCGACAGCCATGGCGGCATGGGCAACTTCATCGCCTGGGACGCTGCCAAGGGTGAAATCGTCTGGTCCAAGCCCGAGCAGTTCTCGGTCTGGTCAGGCGCTCTTGCCACCGAAGGCGACGTTGTCTTCTACGGCACGCTCGAAGGCTACATCAAGGCAGTCGATAAGGACGGCAAGGAACTCTACAAGTTCAAGACCCCTTCCGGCATCATCGGCAACATCAACACCTTCGAACATAAGGGCAAGCAGTACATTGCCGTTCTGTCGGGCGTTGGCGGCTGGGCCGGCATCGGTCTGGCTGGCGGACTGCTGGCGCCTGAAAATGCAGCTGCATGGCACGGTGCGGTCGACCAGGGCCGCGCCCAGGGCGATGAGTCTGCAGTGGTCGGCACGGCAGGTCTTGGAGCCGTCGGTGGCTACGCCGGATTGGCTGAATACACCACGCTCGGTGGTCAGCTGACCGTCTTCGGCCTTCCGGACTGATCGTCCGGAGCTGAGCAACTGAACCGTCTTGCCCTTGCAAGACATTGAGCAAAGAGAGCCCGGAACGAACCGACAATCCGTCCCGGGCTCTCGCCTTCACTGACATAGGCACGTGCCGCACAGAAACTTCGAAAAACGGTTCGTGCCGTGACGCGCGTTGAAACATGAGGTTTTGAATGTCTGTTCGCATCGTATTCTCCGCACTCGCCCTCTCCCTTCTTGCGGTCGCCGGCACTGGTCCGGCACAGGCACAAGATAGCAAGGAAAAGGCGGCGGCAGTCTCCGACGATGATGGGAAATATGCCGATGCGGACGGAACTCCGACATACAAGATTCAGGACGACGGCACTGTCGACTGGTATACCTTCAGCGGCTACCGCCGCTTCAATTCCGACTGCCACGTCTGCCACGGCCCGGATGGCGTCGGTTCGAGCTACGCGCCTGCATTGGCCGATTCGCTCAAGACGATGGACTACGGAACCTTCCTTTCCATCGTTGCAGAGGGCCGCAAGAATGTCGGCGGCGGCAAGGAAAACGTGATGCCGGCCTTCGGCGACAACAAGAACGTCTATTGCTACATGGACGACCTCTACGTCTACCTGCGCGCCCGCGCCGTCGGTGATCTGCCGCGCGGACGTCCGGCCAAGAAGGCCGACAAGCCTCAGGCGGCGAAAGACCACGAATCTTCATGCATGGGTGGATGATGGCATTGGGGCACAAATCTTTCCGTCTTCGATGGGCCTTCGCTGCCCTGGCGCTGACGGTCGCCCTGCCCGGCTCCGCCTTCGCGCAAGGTGCCGGCCTGGGTGCTGCCGGCGAACTGGTCGACCCGGACGTGCTGCGCGTTTGCGCCGACCCTTCCAACATGCCTTTCACCGACGAGAACGGCCAGGGTTTTGAAAACAAGCTCGCCGAGCTCGTCGCATCCAAGCTCGGGCGCAAGTCCGTGTCCTACACATGGTTTCCGATGGCCACCGGCTTCGTGCGCAACACGCTGCGGGCCAATCGCTGCGACATCATCATGGGCTACGCCCAGGGCGACGAGCTGGTGCAGAACACCAACGCCTATTACCGCTCGACCTATGTGATGGTTTACAAGAAGGGCGGCGATCTCGACGGTGTCGAGACGATCGAAGACCCGAAGCTTGCCGACAAGCGGCTCGGCATCGTCGGCGGCACGCCGCCATCGGCGAACATGGCTGCCGCCAAGCTGATGAAAAAGGCCAAGAACTACCCGCTTATGGTGGATACGCGGCTTGCACCTTCCATGGCCGAGGTCATGATCAAGGACATGCTTGCCGGTGTCATCGATGTGGCCGTGCTGTGGGGACCGATGGCCGGCTACTATGCCAAGCAGGCGAATGCCGATCTCGCCGTCGTGCCGCTGGTCAAGGAAAAGACCGGCTCGCGCATGGTCTATCGCATCACCATGGGCGTGCGCCCTTCGGATCAGGAATGGAAACGCACGCTGAACAACTTCATCAAGGACAACCAAAGCGAGATCAACAAGCTCCTGCTTGAATACAATGTGCCGCTGCTCGATGAGCGCGACCAACCGATTACGGAATAGAGGCTGAAATCTGCCGGTCGCATGTGGCGCCGGCTTTTAAGGCGGAAATGCCGAAAGTGACGAAAAGAAAGGGAACAATCTTGCTGCTCGTTGCGGGCCTTTTGAGTTCGATGCATCTGCCGGCGGCTTTCGCCGGCGATGTCGCCGAGCCGGACGGCTACCGCATGGACGAATATCGTGCCCCTACGCCTGAGACCCTGCACGGCGCTCAGGTGGTGACGACGGCCGAAGCCGAAGCCTTGTGGCGCGAGAAGAAGACAGTCTTCTTCGACGTCATGCCCAACACGCCCAAGCCGGCAAACCTGCCGGCCGGGACGATCTGGCGCGACAAGCCCCGCAACGACATTCCCGGCAGCGTATGGCTTGCTAATGTCGGCTACGGCGCCTTGACGAAGGAGCAGGAAGCCTATTTCCGCGACGGCCTTTCGGCGCATACCGGCAACGACAAGGCCCGCGCGATCCTGTTTTATTGCATGACCGATTGCTGGATGTCCTGGAACGCTGCCCGGCGCGCGATCGAATGGGGCCACAGCTCGGTCATCTGGTATCCGGCCGGTGCCGATGGCTGGGAAAAAGCAGGATTTCCACTGGAGGAGAAGAAGCCGCTGGCTGGCGGATAGTTTGGAACGGATGTTCACATAAGTTTGTTTAGCTATTTAAGCACCTGCTGTTTCATTAGTCCATTTATGGACGGACCATTGCACATAGGTGCCAAGGCAATGGTTGACGATCGAAGGAATCGGCCTTTGGGGCCGGTACAAAGGAGGAAGACATGAAGAAGAGCTGGACGAAGCCTACAATGTGCCAGGTATCGGCGGGAATGGAAATTTCGCGGTATCTGCCTGCTGAAATCACTCCCAAGAAGTAGGCCACAAAGGCGCGTGCCCACTGCTTGCAGGGGCACGCGCCGTTCATGCCGCTTGGGCCGTATTGGTTCGAAATTTGACCTTGCAGGCATTGTGCTTGGCAGGGAAGAGTGGTGGTTGACTGGAAATTTGCAAGACGGACTTCGCCATGCGCGTGAAGATCATCGGATCGGCGGCGGGCGGCGGATTCCCGCAATGGAACTGCAACTACCGGCTCAGCCGTGCGGCACGTGCGGGCAACGCAGGCGTGAGACCAAGGACGCAATCCAGTCTCGCCGCGTCCGCCGACGGGTGGGGCTGGGTGCTTTTCAATGCGTCCCCCGATATCCGCCAGCAGATTGCGGAAACGCCGGAACTGCAGCCTCAGCCCGGCGAGGCGTTGCGCTCCACCCCTATCCGCGCCGTGGTGCTGACGAATGCGGACGTCGATCATGTCGCCGGGTTGCTTAGCCTGCGCGAGCGCCAACCATTCGCTATCTATGCCACCGAGCAGGTGCTGTCGGCTTTGCGGGCGAACTCGATCTTTAATGTGCTCGATCCGTCCATTGTCCCGCGCCACAGGCTCATGGAAAACCAGGAGACGAGCATTCACGACGCCGAAGGAAACGAGACCGGCGTGCGCATCGAGACTTTCGCCGTGCCGGGCAAGATCGCACTCTATCTTGAGGATGCCAGCCGCCCGAATGACAATTTCGGCTCGGAGAGCGGCGATACCATCGCTGTTCGCCTCGCCGGTTCCAGGCCGGAAAGCTCGGCTTTCTACATTCCCGGCTGCGCACGGGTCGACCCGGATCTCTGCCTGCGACTTTCCGGTGCTTCCTGCCTGCTCTTCGACGGCACGGTCTATACCGACGACGAGATGGTGACCGCAGGCGTCGGCACCAAAACCGGAGCGCGCATGGGACACCTTGCGATGTCAGGCGAAAGCGGTTCGATCGCCCGGCTGGCGGATGTGCCTATTTCCCGGCGCATCTTCGTCCATATCAACAACACCAATCCGGTCCTCGATGAGAATTCGCACGAGCATGCGGCGGTCCGGTCCGCTGGCTGGGAAGTCGCCCATGACGGCATGGAGATAGAATTGTGAGCGATTTCCACGACGCCGCCAAGAACGGGCTGAACCAACTGCAATTCGAAGCCGTGCTGCGGCAGGTCGGCGCCGAGCGCTATCACAACCTTCACCCGTTTCATCACCAGATGACGCAGGGCGCACTGACCAAGGGCCAGATGCAGGCCTGGGCGCTTAACCGCTACTGCTATCAGTCGGTCATTCCGCGCAAAGATGCGATGATCCTCGCACGCGCCGAAGACCCCGCCTTCCGCGCCGAATGGCGCAAGCGCATCGAGGACCATGACGGCTTAGACGGCTGGAACGGCGGCATCGCCCGCTGGCTCAAGCTGGCGACCGGCCTCGGCCTGCCGGCGCAGGACGTAATCGGCGAACGACTGGCGCTTCCGGCGACGCGCTTCGCGGTCGGCGCCTATCTCTCCTTCTGTACCAACCGCACGCTGCTGGAAGCCGTCGGCTCCTCGCTGACGGAACTGTTTTCGCCGGTCATCATCGCCGAGCGCGTGCCCGCGATGCTGGCCAAATACGACTATGTCACCGAAGACATCCTCGCCTATTTCAAGCCGCGCCCGGATCAGGCCTCGCGCGATTCCGATTTCGCGCTCGCCTATGTGCTGGCCCACGCCGACAATCCCGAGCGCCAGCAATCGGTAATCGATGCGCTGGTCTTCAAATGCGATATACTGTGGGCAATGCTCGATGCGCTGATGCATGCCTATGGCGAGGCGGGCCACATCCCGCCAGGGGCCTTCCGGCCGGAGGAGCGCGGATGACACTGACCCGCGAACGAAGGATTGTCTCGAGCCAGGCGACGCCTTCCCTGCCGCGCCATGTCCGCATCCAGTTCGATCCGGTGCGGCAGGCCTGGTCGGTTCTATCGCCGGAGAAAGTGTTCTGGCCCAACGACATCAGCCTCGACATTCTGCGCCGCTGCAACGGCAGTACTACCATAGGCACCCTCATCTCGGATCTGGCGGCAGAATATGACGCCCCGGAAGAAGACGTTGCCGGCGACGTCACCGCCTTCCTCCAGGAATGGTCCGACAACCTGCTGGTGAAGCTATGAGCGAACCTCTCCTGCCCCCGATCGGCATGCTGGCGGAACTGACCCACCGCTGCCCGCTGCAATGCCCCTATTGTTCCAATCCGACGGAACTGATGAAGGCCAACCGTGAACTCGACACGCAGACCTGGCTATACCTGTTCCGCCAGGCTGCCGATCTCGGCGTTCTGCAGGTCCATCTTTCCGGCGGCGAGCCGACCTTGCGCCGAGATCTGGAACAACTGGTGGCCGGGCTCTCCTCGCGCGGCGTCTACACCAATCTCATCACCGCCGGCGTCGGCATTGCCGAAGGCCGCATCCGCGCGCTTGCCGAGGCCGGCCTCGACCATGTGCAATTGAGTTTCCAGGGCGCGCGCGCCGCGACCACCGAGCGCATCGGCAACAATCGCGGCAGCCACGAGAAGAAGCTGGAAACGGCGCGACGCGTAAAAGCGGCCGGCCTGCCGCTCACCGTCAACGCGCCGATCCACCGGCACAACATCGAGGAAGTGCCGGATTTCATCGAGCTTGCGCTGTCGCTCGGCGCCGAACGGCTGGAAATCGCCAATGTGCAATATTCGGGCTGGGCTCTGGTCAATCGCGATGCGCTGATGCCTGACCGGGCCTCGGTAGAACGGCAGGTCGAGATCGTCGAGGCGGCGCGCGAACGCCTGCGCGGCATCATGAACATCGATTTCGTCACGCCGGATTACTTCGCAACCTACCCCAAGCCCTGCATGGGCGGCTGGGCGCGGGACGCCTTCATGGTCGCGCCCGACGGCACGGTGCTGCCTTGCCACGCCGCGCATACGATCCGCTCGCTGACCTTCGAACGCTTCGGCGACCGCTCGCTCGCCGAAATCTGGACCGACTCGCCGGCATTCAATGCCTTCCGTGGCACCGGCTGGATGCAGGAACCCTGCCGAAGCTGCGACCGCCGCGAGATCGACTGGGGCGGCTGCCGCTGCCAGGCGATGGCAATCGCCGGCGACCCGGCCGCCACCGACCCGGCCTGCGCGAAATCGCCGATCCATGCGCGTATGAGCATGCTGATCGAGGATGCGCTGGCCACCGCCCGCGCCGATGGCAGCAACGATGCGACCACCTTCGTCTATCGCCGCATCGCCGCCGTGCAGGAGCCGGTTTAGCGACTAGCTAGGGAGTGTTGATATTCAAGTGAGAAACGGGTTGCTGCGCCGTTCCTCGCCGAACTTCCCGCCCGGGCCGTGGCCGCAGATGAAGCCGATATCGTCACCCAGCGGCAGAAGCTTGTCCTTGATCGAGGAAATCAGCGCCTCGTGATCGCCACCCGGCAGGTCTGTGCGACCGACAGAGCCGCTAAACAGCACGTCGCCGACATGGGCGAACTTCGCATCGCGATTGTAATAAACGACGTGGCCTGGCGCGTGGCCCGGGCAATGCAGCACTTCAAAAACATGATCGCCGAAGGAAACGGTCTCGCCCTCGGTGAGATAGCGATCCGGCACGCAATTGCGCGCTTCGTCCTTCGCCAGACCAAAGCGCTCGGCCTGGGTCTCGATATTGTCGAGCAGGAACTGGTCGGCCTCATGCGGTCCTATGATGTCGACGCCTAGCTTTTCCTTGAGCTCCATCGCGCCACCCGCATGATCGATATGGCCATGGGTCAGCCAGATCGCCGTGATGGTAATGCCGTTGTCCTTCAGCGCCGCCAGTATACGGTCGATGTCGCCGCCGGGATCGACCACGACGCCCGACTTGGTCTCCGTGTCGAACAGGATCGTGCAATTCTGCTGGAAGGCAGTGACCGGAATGATGCCCGCATTGAGCTGACCCATGATTTTCCTTTCGCTTTTTCAAGCGATACTTATGCAGGATCGTTCCCAGCGTCCACCGCATCGCCAAAACAAAACGGGCGGCCCGAAGACCGCCCGTGATCTGAAATTCGTAGCGCTCAGCGCTTGTTCATCGCGCCCATGACGGCACCGACGATTGCCGTCAGCACGCCGCCGCCGACCACACCGCCAACTGCGTTGCCGAGCGAGCCGGACAGCGCGCCTGCAACATTGGGATCACTCAGAACATTCGTAAGAATCTGCCCGCCGGCCACACCGCCAACGGCACCCGAGATCACTTTTACCACTGCACTCATCGCTGCCTGCTTGAGTGCCGCACCAACTCCGAGGCCGCCTATGGCGCCGGTTACCAGCTGTATGATGATCGGAAGAAGCGCTTCCATATTACTATCCCTCCAACAGTAAAACCGACTCGCGCGAGCCGATGTGCATCATGAGACGCCGATTTAGACGAAAGTCAAATGCCAAGCCGCTGAAATGACACGGGCAACCCGAAGGTTGCCCGCAAGAAAACGCTTCTTTGGTCCCGATAGACGCGGTCTTATTCGGCAGCAATCGCGTGCCTGGGCTGAACGGCGGCGTAGTAATCCTCCATCAGCGTCTTGGCGATTTCACCGACCTGGAAGCTATATGGGCCGACTTCGGACACCGGCGTAACTTCGGCCGCGGTGCCGGTCAGGAAGCATTGCTCAAAACCCTCAAGCTCTTCCGGCAGGATCGCGCGCTCGATTACTTCGATCCCGCGATCTTTGGCCAGTCCCATCACCGTGCGGCGGGTGATGCCGTCGAGGAAGCAATCGGCCTTCGGCGTGTGGAGCTTGCCGTCCTTGACGAAGAAGATGTTGGCGCCCGTCGCCTCCGCCACCTGGCCGCGCCAGTCGAGCATCATCGCATCCGCATAGCCCTTGGCTTCAGCCGCATGCTTGGACAGAGTGCAGATCATATAGAGGCCGGCAGCCTTCGACTTCGACGGCGCTGTGAGCGGGTCGGGCCGGCGGTATTCGGCCATGTCGAGGCGGATGCCCTTCAGCTTCTGCGCCGGGTCGAAATAGCTCGGCCACTGCCAGATGGCGATCGCGCAGTTGATACGGTTGCTTTGTGCCGCAACACCCATCATCTCGCTACCGCGCCAGGCGATCGGCCGCACATAGGCGTCCAGAAGACCTTGCTTCTTCAGGAGCACGCGGCAGGCGTCGTCGATCTCGGCGACCGAATAGGGAATTGTGAAGCCGAGAATGCGCGCCGACTCATGCAGGCGCTCCGTGTGCTCGGTCAGCTTGAAGATTTCGCCGTCATAGGCGCGCTCGCCCTCGAATACAGCACTTGCATAGTGCAAACCGTGCGTCAGCACGTGAATCTTGGCATCGGCCCACTTTACGAACTCACCATTCATCCAGATGAAACCATCCAGCTGATCGAAGGGAACGGATGCCATGATATCCTCCAGCGGGTCCTCGCCCACGCACGTTTCGGGGTCGAAATACACCAGCCACAATGTCGATTGATGGCTTGAAGCCCGGCGCGATATGACCGACAAGGCAAACTCACGAAGTTCCGGAAAAACGGCTGAAGCTTGCCTTTTCGTTCGCAATTGGCCGAAAAGCTTGGCAAAAATTACCAGTACCGCTAAAATATGTCAACAAGGCTGACATAAATTTGAGCGACCTCACAGGAGACCCATGGCAGATCGTAACGGCAAGGATGCCAAACCAATCAGAACCGCGCTCTCCAACGAGGATGGCATCGATCTGGCCATCATCGAATTGCTCTTCTTCGCCTATCGGGATTTCACGTCCGACCCGGACCAGATTTTGGCAGAATACGGCTTCGGCCGCGCGCATCATCGCATCCTGCATTTCGTTAACCGCATGCCCGGATTGACGGTCGCCGAACTGCTCGACGTGCTGAAAATAACCAAGCAAAGCCTTGCGCGCGTCCTGAAGCAGTTGATCGATACCGGCCATGTCATACAGATACAGGGACCTCGCGACCGGCGTCAGCGCGAACTTTATCCAACCGAAAAAGGCCGCGCGCTCGTGCTCGATCTTGCCCGGCCACAGTCACGCCGCATCGATGCCGCATTGGAAAGTGCACAGACGGCCGAACGCGCAGGGATCGAGCGATTCCTGAAAGCGATGGTCAACCCGGAATTAAGAGCGCAGATTGACAATCTGCCGGGAAACGCGCCGAGGGAGAGCCATGGAGACGAATGAGATCACCGACAATCCAGTGGTGCCGGAAGACGACGCGCCGCATCTCCTAGTCGTTGACGACGACACCCGCATCCGCAACCTGCTGAAGCAGTATCTGAGCGAGAACGGCTTCCGCATCACCGTTGCCGGCAACGCTGCCGAAGCGCGCCGCCAGCTCGCAGGGCTCGATTTCGACCTGCTGATCCTCGATGTCATGATGCCGGGCGAAACCGGCGTCGACCTCACCAAGTCGCTGCGCGCCGAAAAATCCGTGCCGATCCTGATGCTGACGGCCTTGTCGGAAACCGACAGCCGCATCACCGGGCTGGAAGCCGGAGCCGACGATTATCTGCCCAAGCCGTTCGATCCACGCGAGCTGATCCTGCGCATCAACAATATCCTGCGCCGCGGCGGGCCGGCGGCCACCCCCAAGGTCGAGCAGCTGGTCTTCGGCCCCTACACCTTCCAGATCGCCAAGCGCGAACTGAAGAAGGGCGGCGAACCGCTCAAACTCACCGACCGCGAGCAGGAGATCCTTGCGATCTTTGCCGAGCGCGCCGGAGAAACCATTCCGCGCCACGAACTGGTGGCGGGCGAATCCGATGTCGGCGAGCGCACGATCGACGTTCAGATCAACCGGCTGCGCCGCAAGATCGAGCGCGATCCGTCCAATCCGGTCTGGCTGCAGACGGTTCGCGGCATCGGCTACCGGCTGAGCGTCGAATAGGCGCCCGAAACGGTCGGGCGTCTTTATCGGACGCCCGCGTTTCCGATTGGGAATCGGCCCGAACTCCCTATATTGATCGGATCGGACCGGGTTCGATGTTGCGCCTTCGTCTTTCGAAATAACGCAATGAATTCAAACGGCGGGTAAGTTTACTTGCAAGCCTAACCGTTTGATTTCTCTAGGCTCTTCCCGCCCGTCCGCATGTGGAATAGACTGGCTCTTCCAATGGCTTTGCCCCATTGGCGGATGGAAACGGCAGATGGCGACTTCGGAACTGAACGGACCGGGAAACGAGAATATCGTCGCGCGCGCCAGGCGCGCGGTCGCCGCCGTGCCGAAAAACTGGAAACGCTTCTGGCGGCTGGTCTCGCTCTACATGCCGAAGCGGCTTTATCCGCGTTCGCTGATCATCATCATCACGCCAATGATCCTGTTGCAGTCGGTGGTCGCCTTCAACTTCATGGAACGCCACTGGCAGACGGTGACGCTGCGACTGTCGCAGGCCGTGACCCGCGACATCGCGGCCATCATCGACATGATAGAGACCTATCCGCATGACGATGACTACGCCAACGTCATCCGCATCGCGCAGGACCGGCTCTCGCTGAAGATCGATCTGCTGCCACCCGACCCCCTGCCGCCACCGGGGCCGAAGCCATTCTTCTCGATCCTCGACCAGATCCTGTCGTCGGAGATCACGCGGCAGATCAACCGGCCGTTCTGGATCGACACCGTCGGCAACTCCAACATCGTCGAAGTGCGCATCCAACTCGAAAACAAGGTGCTGCGCGTTTTCGTGCGCCGCAGCCAGGCCTATGCGTCGAACACCCACATCTTCCTGATCTGGATGGTCGGCACCTCGCTGGTGCTGCTGGTGATCGCCATTCCTTTCCTGCGCAACCAGATCAGGCCGATCCTGGCGCTCGCGGAAGCCGCCGAGAGTTTCGGCAAGGGCCGCCCGATGCCGCGCGATTTCCGCCCGCGCGGTGCCGAGGAAGTGCGCCGTGCCGGCTTCGCCTTCATCCAAATGCGCGAGCGCATCGAGCGCCAGATCGAGCAGCGCACGGCGATGCTGACCGGCGTCAGTCACGATCTGAGAACGATCCTCACGCGCTTCAGGCTGCAACTGGCGCTGTCCGGCAAGAAGCCGGACCTCGCAGCGCTCAACCAGGACATCGACGACATGCAGTCGATGCTGGAAGGCTATCTCGAATTCGCCCGCGGCGAGGCCTCCGAAGACCCCGGCCGCTTCGATCTCGATGCCTATTTCCATCAGCTTGGCGAAGAGGCCAAGCTGCGCGAGCGCAAGCTGGCCACGTCGCTCGTCGGCGACCGCGATATCCATGTGCGCCCCAACGCGTTCAGCCGGCTTCTCGCCAACATCACCGGAAACGCTTTCCGCTATGCCAAGGAAGTTCGCGTCAACGCCACGCATACGCGCGGTTCGCTGACGGTCGTCGTCGACGACAACGGGCCGGGCATTCCCCCGGAAAAGCGTGAAGAGGTGTTCAAGCCGTTCGTGCGGCTCGACGAAGCCCGCAATCTGGACGCCAGCGGCACGGGCCTCGGCCTTGCTATTGCCCGCGACATCGCCCGCAGCCACGGCGGCGACATCACGCTGGACGACAGCCCGCTGGGCGGCCTGAGGGCGATCATCAAGGTGCCGGCCTGAGATTCGGCAATACCGCAATAGGCCGTCGCTTCCCATAAGCATTTGAATCGCCTGCAAACTATCGTCGGGCGTGACGACCGTCGCGATCTTTGCCGATACTCCCGGCATTCGCTGTGAGACGGCCCGGAGGAGACAGGCACGTCGCAGCGGTATTTCAGCACCGATGGGAGGATCATCCATGCTCGAAAAGGCACCGCAAAAGACACTTACCGACCTGCTCGACCGCTTCGGCCGGGCTCTGTCCGCCGGCGACATCGACGCGGCAGTCGGCCTGTTTCAGGAAGACTGCTATTGGCGCGACCTGGTTACGTTCACCTGGAACCTCAAGACGATGGAGGGCCCCGATCAGGTCCGCCAGATGCTGGAAGAACAACTGACAGCCACCAAGCCGGAGAAATGGGCGCTGGCTGAAGGCGAAGACGTTAGCGAAGCCGATGGCATCATCGACGGCTGGATCACCTTCGAGACCAATGTCGCCCGCGGCTATGGCCATATCCGCCTCAAGGACGGCCGCATCTGGACCTTGCTGACGACGATGAGCGAGTTGAAAGGCCATGAGGAGCCGCTGGGCTTTGCCCGCCCGATGGGCGCCAAGCACGGCTCCAGCAAGAACCGCAAGACGTGGAAGGAGGAACGCGAGGAGGAAGCCAGCGAACTCGGCTTTTCGCGCCAGCCCTATTGCGTCATCGTCGGCGGCGGCCAGGGCGGCATCGCGCTTGGCGCAAGGCTGCGCCAGCTTGGCGTATCGACCATCATCATCGAGCGCAACGAGCGCGCCGGCGACAGCTGGCGCAAGCGCTACAAGTCTCTCTGCCTGCACGACCCGGTCTGGTACGATCACCTGCCCTATATCGACTTCCCCAAGAACTGGCCGGTTTTCGCACCCAAGGACAAGATCGGCGACTGGCTGGAAATGTACACCAAGGTCATGGAGCTCAATTACTGGAGCTCGACCGAGTGCAAGAGCGCTTCCTACGACGAGAAGACCAAGGAATGGACGGTGGTCGTCGAGCGCGACGGCAAGGAGATCGTGCTGAAGCCCAAGCAGCTCGTGCTGGCCACCGGCATGTCCGGTAAAGCCAACATGCCGAAGATCAAGGGCATGGATATCTTCAAGGGCGACCAGCAGCACTCCTCGAAACACCCCGGCCCCGAGAAATACGCCGGCAAGAAAGTCGTCGTCGTCGGCTCCAACAATTCGGCGCATGACATCTGTGCCGCACTCTGGGAAGCGGGTGCGGACGTCACCATGCTGCAGCGATCCTCGACCCATATCGTCAAGTCGGACTCGCTGATGGAGATCGGGCTTGGCTCGCTCTACTCGGAACAGGCGGTCGAAGCCGGCATGACGACAAGGAAGGCCGATCTGATCTTCGCCTCCCTGCCCTACAAGATCATGCATGAGTTCCAGATACCGGTTTACAACGCGATCCGCGAACGCGACGCCGATTTCTACAAGCGGCTTGAGAAAGCCGGTTTCATGCTCGATTTCGGCGACGATGAATCCGGCCTGTTCATGAAATACCTGCGGCGCGGCTCCGGCTACTACATCGATGTCGGCGCCTCCGAACTCGTCGCCAACGGCTCGATCAAGCTGAAAAGCGGCGTCGATGTAAAGGAACTGACGGAAAACTCGGTCATCCTGACCGACGGCACCGAACTGCCCGCCGATCTCGTCGTCTATGCTACCGGCTACGGCTCCATGAATGGCTGGGCCGCCGACCTAATCTCCAAGGACGTGGCCGACAAGGTGGGCAAGGTCTGGGGCCTCGGCTCAAGCACCACCAAGGACCCCGGCCCTTGGGAAGGCGAGCAGCGCAACATGTGGAAGCCGACGCAGCAGGAAGCGCTGTGGTTCCACGGCGGCAATCTCCACCAGTCGCGCCATTACTCGCAGTATCTGTCGCTACAGCTCAAGGCGCGGCAGGTAGGCATCGCAACGCCGGTCTACGGGCTGCAAAAGGTCCATCATCTGTCGTGATGGACACGAAAAGGCGCGACGGTTTGCAAACACGAACCGTCGTGCTGCTGCCTATGCGACGACAGCTGCGGCAGGCTTTCGCGAGCGCCCGAGATAGGTCATCGCATAAGCGATGAGAGCACCGGCAACGATAATACCGATCGCCAGAAGCGGCCGGTAATAGAACCATGCCAGCGCTATCGTCGCGGTCCCGACAAGGGTTGCCAAAATGATGGCCAGCGTACCCGTTCCCAGCCGAACGATGCTGCCGAGGAAGGGAATGACATCTGCCAGAACGCCGATCGGCCCCATGAAAAGGCCAAAGCCGATGGCGAGAAACAGGAGCCCGACGGCGCGGACGATCCAGGTGAGCACATTGTTTTCGCTGACCGCATCGGCAAACATCCTGTCGGCAGGCACCATGCCGCTTTGAACCATCAGCAAGGCATCCCCGGCCGCCGTCTGATAAGGCGCAAACGAGGCACCGGATTGCCGCGCGATGACGCTGATGTCGCCCAGCGGCACGAACTCGTAGCTGATGCGGTAATCGCCGACGGCCGGCGATGCCGGGCTGGACCCGAGGTAAACGCCGCCATTGAAGACGCTAACCTTTTCCGAACCGGGGTAAGCCGCCTGGATACCGGACGCCATGGCAGGCGTTATCGTCAGAACCTGTTCGCCACCGATCTGGTTCAGCACTGGCCTGTCGAGCGAGAAAGCGCCGAGCGTGCCCTTCGGAATCTGAAACGATTGGCCGCTCACTTCCATGGATGGATTGCCGTGGCCGTCCGGGCGCTTGAAAGATGACGAGTCAATCGCCTTGTCTTTCCAGGTTCTCGAATAGCTATAGGTCGTGACCGTCTCTTCGCCGCCGCCGAGTTTCTTCGTCGTTTCCGACTGCGATTCTTCGATCCATTGATACATCTCGACATTGCGCACCAGGCGAACACCCTGGATGCTTATGTCGAAGTCGACATCTTCAGGCGTCGAACTGGTCGTCAATTGGCCGCCGACATGCACGAGCTTGCCGTCATTGGCTGCATCGACCGTATCGCTCGATATCGCCACGACCGCGCTGGCGCCCTCGGCCAGCGAGCGAGCCGTGGTCACTGCGCGGCCTTCATTCCAGAAAAGCAGCACCACCATGCCAACGATCAGCACGAAGCCGACAAGCATTCCCAGGAAGGATCGCCCGATACGCCCGAACCACGACACCGAAGTCGTTTCACGAAAAGAATCGCTCATTGCCGAAACCCCAAACAGCAAGAAAGCCGGCGATGCCGGCTCATTTTGTCCCCAAATCCATATCCGCCATTTTGGGTTGGGAAGCAATTCGGCGGCACAAGATTTCAGCGTGAAATGCGCTTGCAAAGTCGCCGCTAGAAGAGGCGCCCGCCATCCGGCACGCGCCGCTCGATGGCGCCGAGCACGACGTCACCTTCTTCGTCAGGAAAGCCAAGCGTCAGCACTTCGGACATAAACTTGCCGATCTGGCGCGGCGGGAAATTGACCACGGCAAACACCTGCCGGCCGACAAGCGTGTCGAGGGAATAGTATTTGGTGATCTGCGCCGACGATTTCTTGATGCCGATCTCCGGCCCGAAATCGATCTTCAGCTTGAAGGCAGGCTTGCGCGCTTCCGGATATGGTTCCACCTCGACGATCGTGCCGGCACGAATGTCGACGCGATCGAAATCGGCGAAGGTGATCTCCGGTTTTCTGGTGCTGTCTGCGCTCATGGAAAACTTATGCGTTGCCGAATGTCTCGAAGAGAACGCCGGCGAGCGCATCCTTGGCGGACGTGCCCGACCAGACGACGAACTGGAACGCCTGGAAATAGCATTCGCAGGCTTCCAATGCCGAAGACAACAGAATCTCGACCTGCTGGCTGGTCGGCTCAACCCCGCCGGCAAGCAGCAAGGACTGGCGGAACATGATCGCGCCTTCCTGCTCCCAGAGGTCGAAATGGCCAAACAGCATCTGCTCGTTGATCAGCGACAGCAGCCGCATGATTTCGAGCGTGCGCGTCTCCGGCACCTTGATGTCGAAGGCGCAAGCGAGATGCAGTGCCTCGAAATCCTCCATCCAGGAGAATGACACATGATAGTCGGTCCAGGTGCCAACGACCGAAATTGCGATCTCATCGTCGCCGGTGCGCTCGAAGGACCACTCGTTATTATGTGCAACCTGCTCGATCACATCCACCGGGTGGATTTCACGTGCATATTCCAGCTCGACAAGTTCCATGAAATGCTTCCTGACGTTCTGGGAGCGCTATTCCCGCACTCCGCGGAAAGGCACACGCGAACAATCTTAATCTCGAACACGGTCGGCAGGATTTGGTCTGCTACGCACACTGGGACCGGGTCCCCACCACCCGGCGCATGATCCCGTTACGAATCATGCAACAAATTCAGTGTATTGATGCAGAGTCGCGTGAACAGCCCCTTTTTTGCGGCAAGGGGCACAAGGGTGTGGAAAGCCGCTCGCACAAAGATTCATCGAAGACCGATAAGCGATTCAGCCGAAAGCGCTTTTTCGGATCGGGCTTTGTGGAAAAGGTTAACGAAATATTTTCAATTATTTTTTGGGAGCGGCCTTCGTAGATCGTTTTGCCGGCGCTTCTTCGGCTGCCGTCTGGGTTTGACCCGGCGCTTTGGCCAATTTAGCTTCGAGCTCAGCGACTCGCCCGGTGAGCTTTTCGTTCTCGGCGCGAAGCTTCAGTGTCATCTCGCGTAGCGCTTCGAACTCTTCGCGCTGCACGACATCCATGGAATTGAGCATGCGCTCGGCCTGACCCTTGAAGGCGGTCTCGACCTCACGGCGCACGCCCTGCGCAGCCCCTGCGGCGTCCGTCACCAGCTTGGCGAATTCGTCGAGAATGCGGTTCGGTCCGGTCGACATGGCAAAACCTCTTGGTTGAAGTTTTGACGTAGTGCCGCGCGGCAGCGAATGCAAGATCGTTGCTTATGCTGCGACTTGATGCCGTCAATAATAGTTATTAAATTCGGCGCAGTGAAAGGATCAACCCATGGCCATAAGCGCAGATCTCGGGGGACCGCTCGAGGAATTCGTCAACAAGCTGGTGACCAGCGGCCGCTATAACTCCAAGAGCGAAGTGCTGCGCGAGGGCGTTCGCCTCATCCAGGAGCGCGAGACGAAACTCGCCGCACTCGATGCAGCCATCGCCCGCGGGATAGCTGATGCGGAGGCGGGACGGGTCAAGCCCGCCGAGGAAGTGTTTGCCCGGCTTGAGGCGAAGTACAAGGCGCAGGCTTCCGGCCGTAAATGAAGCGCGTCATTTTTACCGACGCCGCGGAAGGGGAACTTGAAGCGATCGGCGACTATATAGCTGTCGACAATCCCACCCGCGCCGCAACGTTCATTCAAGAATTACGTGACAGATGTCTCAGCCTGCCGGACATGCCGAAGCGATTCCCGTTGTTGCGGCGCTATAGGTCCAGCGGCATCCGACGGCGCGTCCACGGCAACTACCTGATCTTCTATCGCATCGACAACGAAACCATCGAAATCGTGCATATCCTCCACGGCGTTATCGATTATGAGGCGCTGCTCTTCCCCGAAAACTGACCCGTATCACGTTTGAGTTGATCCCTCCCCCGCCTTGACCCGGCCAAAAGCCTGCATCATGGTCCGCGCCGAACCGCCGCCCGACCCGGGAGTTTTTCTTGAGCGACTATCTTGCCCTGCCTCTGGCTGCCCTGCCCTTCCCCAATATTGATCCGGTGATCGTCCAGATCGGGCCGCTGGCGATCCACTGGTACGGCGTTGCCTATATCGTCGGCATCCTGTTTGCGTGGTGGTACGGCAAGCGGCTGGTGACCACCCCTAGCCTCTGGAACAACGGCAACCTGCCGATGAAGCCGGAAGACCTTGACGATTTCCTCGTCTGGGCGGCGGTCGGCGTCGTGCTGGGCGGGCGCGTCGGCTACATCCTGTTTTACGATCTGGCCCGTTACATCCAGAACCCGCTCGACATCTTCAAGGTCTGGCAGGGTGGCATGTCGTTCCATGGCGGCTTCGCCGGCACGACGCTGGCGATGATCCTGTTTGCCCGCAAGCGCGGCATCCCGGTCTGGACCATGTTCGACGTGGTCGCCGCCGGCGTGCCCGTCGCGCTCGGGCTGGTGCGGGTCACCAACTTCATCAATTCGGAGCTCTGGGGCAGGCTCACCAACGTCCCCTGGGCATTCGAGTTCCCCACGGGCGGCCCCTTCACGCGTCATCCGAGCCAGCTTTATGAAGCGGGGCTCGAAGGTCTTGTCCTGTTCTGCGTGCTGCGCGTTCTCACCCACACGCTTTTCAAACTGAAACGTCCGGGCTTCGTCGCAGGCGCCTTCGTCGCCGGTTATGGGCTGTCGCGCATCATCGTCGAATTCTTCCGTCAACCGGACGCGCAGCTCGGCTACCTCTTCGGCGGCTGGCTGACGATGGGCATGGTTCTGTCCGTGCCGATGGTCCTGCTCGGCGTCTGGGCGATGGTCACGGCCAAGCCGGCGCCTGAACCGAAAGCCGCATGACAAAGCTCAAGGAGCGCATCAAGCGGCTGATCGCGGCCAACGGCCCGATTTCGGTTGCGGACTATATGGCGCTTTGCCTGTTCGACCCCGAAGACGGCTACTACACCAACCGCGAGCCTTTCGGCACGGAAGGCGATTTTACGACCGCGCCGGAAATCAGCCAGATGTTCGGCGAACTCATCGCCGTCTGGCTGCGGAGCGCGTGGGAGGCAACCGGAGGCCCTCTGCCCGTCACCATCGCCGAGATCGGGCCGGGCCGCGGCACGCTGATGAAAGACATCTTGCGCACGCTGGCGAAGCTCGACCCTTCGCTCGTTGCGCAAGCCTCCTTCGCCATGATCGAAACCAGCCCAAGGCTGGCTGAAATACAAAAGAAAACGCTGACCGGGACACAGGCCCGCATCGACTGGCATCAGTCCATCAAGACCTTGCCTGCTGCCCCACTGTTCATCGTCGGCAACGAGCTTTTCGACGCTATCCCGATCCGCCAGTTCGTGCGCACCAGCGGCAAGTGGCAGGAACGCGTGGTCGGCCTGAACGACACCGGCGAGCTTCAATTCCTCGCTGGCGCCGCTTCACTCGACCCGTCCTTACTGCCCGCCAATGCCGCCACCGCTTCAGACGGCACCATCGCCGAGCTTGCGCCGGCGCGAACCGCGTTGATGGACGCAATCGCCGACAGGATAGCGACCCTTGGCGGCGCCG
This sequence comes from Mesorhizobium sp. CCNWLY176, assembly GCF_037153935.1. Taxonomy (NCBI): domain Bacteria; kingdom Pseudomonadati; phylum Pseudomonadota; class Alphaproteobacteria; order Hyphomicrobiales; family Phyllobacteriaceae; genus Mesorhizobium; species Mesorhizobium sp. CCNWLY176. Next base: position 52,197 of record NZ_JBBBDZ010000012.1, on the reverse strand, counting down.
GCCTGTTCATCGACTATGGCCATCTCGAACCCGGCATCGGCGACACGCTGCAGGCGCTGCGCAAACATAAATATGAGGATGTACTGGCAAGCCCCGGCCATGCCGACATCACCTCCCATGTCGATTTTTCAGCACTTGCCGCAACCGCGCGGGGAAAGCAGCTCGACGCCCATGTCATGACCCAGGGTCACTTCCTCCTGGAGATGGGCCTGCTGGAACGTGCCGGCCAGCTGGGGGCAGCTCAGGATGCCGTAGGCCAGGAAAAAATCCGGAGGCAAGTCGAGCGTCTCGCAGCCCCCTCCGCCATGGGCGACCTCTTCAAAGTGCTGGCGATTTTGCCTTCCGGAACAGCCGTTTCGCCCTTTTCCGATGCGGATTGACTCGGCCAATCCGCTGCCTCACTGTCCCGTCCGCACCATTGCAGGCGAGGCTCCCCCCGGCGAAGTTTCGCCTTGACGGAATGGGTTTGGCGAAGAACAAGGCGGCATATGTCAGATCAAATCACGCTGAACCCGATCCGTTCCACCCTGCTCGGCGAAGCCGAAACCAAAGGCATAAGGCACGGTTACTTCACCCGCGTCGGCGGCGTCTCCAACGGCATCTATGAAGGCCTCAACATCGGCTCGGGCTCCAATGACGATCAGTCGCTGGTCCGCGAGAACCGCCGCCGCGTGGCTGCCTGGATGGGCGTCGATGTCGATTCGCTGCTAAGCGCCCACCAGATCCATTCGCCCGATGTGATCGTGGCGCGCGAGCCGTTTTCCGGTCCGCGGCCGAAAGCTGACGCAATCGTGACCGACCGCCCAGGCATCGCTATCGGTGCGACCACCGCCGATTGCGGACCGGTGCTGTTTGCCGATGCCGAGGCCAAGGTGATAGGCGCAGCGCACGCCGGCTGGAAGGGCGCTTTCACCGGCGTGCTCGAAAACACCATCACCGCCATGGAAGGACTGGGCGCCAAGCGCGACCGCATCGTCGCCGTGCTCGGCCCCTCGATCGGCCCCGACAACTACGAGGTCGGCCCCGAATTCGTCGCGCGCTTCGCGGAAGTCGACGGCGAAAATGCACGTTACTTCGCACCGTCGAAAACACCCGGCCACGCCATGTTCGACCTCAATCTCTACACGGTCGATCGCTTGCTGAAGGCGGGTATCACAGCCGAAAGCCTCGACCGCTGCACCTATGCCGAGGAAGACCTGTTCTATTCATATCGCCGCTCCACCCACCGCAAGGAAGCGGATTACGGCCGGCAGATATCGGCAATCATTCTGGAGGACATCTGATGGCGCTGCATTTCGAACGCTCCGAGTTTGACGCCCGCCGCGACCGGCTGGTCATCGAGATGGCCGAAAAGAAGCTCGATGCGATCCTGATGTTCGCGCAGGAGAGCATGTACTGGCTGACCGGTTACGACACATTCGGCTTCTGCTTCTTCCAGTGCCTCGTCATGAAGGCCGACGGCTCGATGGTTCTGCTGACGCGCTCGGCCGATCTGCGCCAGGCAAGGCACACCTCGACCATCGAGAACATCGTCCTGTGGACCGACCGCGACGGTGCAAACCCGACGCTCGACCTGCGCAACCTGCTGAACGACCTCGACCTCCTCGGTGCCCGTATCGGCATCGAATACGACACGCATGGCCTGACCGCCTTCAACGGCCGCCGGCTGGACGAACAGCTCCAGACCTTCGGCCAGATCGTCGACGCCTCGGGCATCATCTCGCGGCTGCGCCTGTTCAAGAGCCCCGCCGAAATCAAGAAAGCGGAAAAAGCTGCCAACCTCGCCGACGACGCGCTCGATGCCGGCCTGAAGCTGATCAAGCAGGGGGCGGATGAAGGTGCGATCCTTGCCGCCATGCAGGGCGCGATCTTCGAAGGCGGCGGCGATTACCCTGCCAACGAATTCATCATCGGCTCAGGCGCCGACGCGCTGCTGTGCCGTTACAAGGCCGGCCGCCGCAAGCTCAACAAGAACGACCAGTTGACGCTGGAATGGGCCGGCGTCTTCCACCACTACCACGCCGCCATGATGCGCACGGTGCTGACCGGCAAGGTTTCCAAGCGGCATCAGGAACTGTTCGACGCTTCCCGCGACGCGCTCATCGCCGTGGAGAAGGCGATGACACCCGGCGCCACCTTCGGCGACGTCTTCGACGCCCATGCCAAGGTCATGGAAGCGCATGGCCTGACCAAGCACCGGCTGAACGCCTGCGGCTATTCCCTCGGCGCGCGCTTTACGCCGTCCTGGATGGACATGCCGATGTTCTACCAGGGCAATCCCGAGCCCATCGCACCGAACATGACGCTGTTTGCGCATATGATCATCATGGATTCCGAAACCGAAACCGCGATGACGCTGGGTCGTACCTACCTGACGACGGATTCCCAACCGAAGCCGCTTTCGCGCCATGATCTCGACTTGATCGTGAAGTGAATCCGCTGGTGAAGATGGTTGCGCAAAAGTCGCCGGGGAGTTCGAGCACAATGAGGCGATTGGCGGCAAGCGCTCTGTCACTGCTCGCAATCGCCGCGCTGACCGCCTGCACCAGCACGCAGGATGTTCTCGAGCCGTCGGCAATAGCCCAGCAACAACAGCAGACGACTGCAGCAACCGCTGGCCAGCCTGCGCAGACCGGAACGACCACGCCTCAGCCGTCATCGCCGACGGCGCCGTCCCCTGCGCCATCAGGCACAACCGCGGCCATCACCACCAATGCCCGCATCCAGATCGCGCCGATCGTCGGCGCAAGCGTCGAGGCCGCGACCCCGTTAACCGAACGGCTGGCAAGCCGCGCCCGCCAACGCGGCATCCGCCTTGCCGGCGGGTCGGACGGATCGGCGACTCATATCCTCAAGGGTTATTTCTCGGCCCTCACAGAGGGCAAGGAAACGACCGTGGTCTATGTCTGGGACGTATACGATCCCGCTGGCACGAGGCTGCACCGCATCAACGGCCAGCAGAAGGTTCAGGTGACGGGCGGCGACGGCTGGTCGTCGGTTCCGGCAACCGCCATGCAGGCCATTGCCGACACCACCGTCGATCAACTGGCCACATGGCTGGCCGGCAGTGCGGGCTAGATCATGATCCCGAAAAGTGGAAACCGGTTTTCGGAAAAGATCATGATCCGACTCTGAGTTGTTGCGATGAAGCACCGTTTCTTTGGAATAACCGACGAAATAATCCGACGCCGCTTGCAATAGCGGCGCAGCCCGCTAAAAGCCCGATGAAATCCTTCACCAGGAACGGTGCATGAAACTCTTCGCAGGCAATTCCAATCGGGTCCTGGCTGAGGCGGTCGCCCGCTATCTGAACGTGCCGATCGGCAAGGCGAGCGTGCGGCGCTTCGCCGACCAGGAAATCTTCGTCGAAATCCAGGAGAATGTGCGCGGCGAGGATGTCTTCATCCTGCAGTCGACCTCCTTCCCGACAAACGATCATCTGATGGAACTTCTCATCATGATCGACGCGTTCATGCGCTCGTCGGCGCGGCGCATCACGGCGGTCATTCCCTATTTCGGCTACGCAAGGCAGGATCGCCGCGCATCGGGCCGCACGCCGATCTCGGCCAAGCTCGTCGCCAACATGATCGCCCGGGCCGGCGCCAACCGCGTCCTGACGCTCGATCTTCATGCCGGCCAGATCCAGGGCTTCTTCGATATCCCGACCGACAACCTCTTCGCCGTACCGGTCATGGCGCGCGACGTGAAGGCCAAGTACAAGCAGCTCAACAACGTCATGGTCGTCTCGCCTGACGTCGGCGGCGTGGTCCGCGCCCGCGCGCTGGCCAAGCGCATCGACGCCCAGCTCGCCATCGTCGACAAGCGCCGCGAGCGCCCGGGCGAATCCGAAGTCATGAACGTCATCGGCGACGTGCGCGGCAAGGACTGCCTGCTGATCGACGACATCGTCGATTCGGGCGGCACGCTCTGCAACGCGGCCGACGCACTGCTCGCCAACGGCGCGACCAGCGTCACCGCCTACATCACCCACGGCGTGCTCTCGGGTGGGGCTGCCGCACGCATCGCCGGATCGAAGCTTCAGGAACTGGTCATCACCGATTCCATCCAGCCGACCTCCACCATCGAAGCCGCACACAACATCCGCGTCATCTCGATCGGCGATCTCATCGGCGAAGCAATCTCGCGCACGGCAACGGAAGAATCGGTCTCCAGCCTGTTCGATTGATTCTTCGTGACACTCCCGAAACCGAGACAGGTTTCGGGAAATCGATTCAGGAACAGGCAGATAGGCTACCGTCCTGATTCTATTGTGACGGATGAAGTTTCGGCTTTCTAAGCTTACAAAAGCGTCCACACCATTCCCGCCAGTGCCGCCGCAACCAGCACGGTTATCATGTTGGCGTGCCATCTGATCAGCGCAACGCCTGCGGCAATCGCAATGACGCCCGCCGCTATATCCAGCGACGAAAAATCCGGCACTGGCAGCGTGAACGGCCCAACCTTCCACTCGCCGACATGGCCAAACAGCACATGCAGCGAAAACCACACCGCCAGATTGGCGATGATGCCGACCACCGCTGCAGTGACCGCGCCAAGCGCGCCGGCAAGCCAGCGGATGTTGCGCACGGTTTCGACAAAGGGCGCCCCAACGAAAATCCACAGGAAGCACGGCACGAAGGTGAACCACAGCGTGACCAACGCCCCGGCCAGTCCGCCGGTCAGCGGATCGAGGCCTGAAAGGCGCGCGCCGCCGAGAAAGCCGACGAACACCAGCACGAGGATGAGCGGCCCCGGCGTCGTCTCGGCAAGGCCAAGACCCGTCAGCATCTCGTCCGGCTTCAGCCAGCCATAGACCTCCACCGCCTGCTGCGCGACATAGGCCAGCACGGCATAGGCGCCGCCGAAGGTAACAGCGGCCATCTTCGAGAAGAACAATGACTCGGCTGCGAAGACATTCGCGCCGCCGAGCGTCATGTGCAGAACCGCCAGCGGCACGAACCAGATCGCCAGCCACACGGTGAGCGTCGTCAGGAAACGCCGCCAGCTTGGCCGCGTCCATTCCGGCATGACGGTGATGAGTTGAGGCGCTTCTTCTGGCTCCGCGCCAATCGCCGGCCTCGACATCCAAAAATGCGCCGCCGTCCCGCACAGCGCCGCAACCGCGATTATGATCGGAAACGGAACCTTCAGAAAGGCGATGGCAACAAATGCGGCCATAGCAAGCGCAACCATGAAACCGCCCTTCAGCGCCCGCTTCGAGACCTTGATCAGCGCCTCCAGCACCACCGCGAGCACCGCAGCCTTCAACCCGAACAACAGCCCCTGAACCAGGGACGCATCGCCCAACAGCAAATAGATTGCCGACAGCAGCGTGATGACGACGGCTCCCGGCAGCACGAACAGCAGCCCGGCGACCAACCCGCCGCGAACCCCATGCAGCAGCCAGCCGGAATAGGTCGCAAGCTGCATTGCCTCCGGCCCCGGCAGGAGCATGCAGTAGTTCAGCGCATGCAGGAATCGCGGCTCGTCGAGCCAGCGCTTTTCGTCGACCAGTATTCGGTGCATCAACGCGATCTGCCCGGCCGGTCCGCCGAATGATAGCAGCCCGATCTTGGCGAACACCTTCGTCGCTTCGGCGAAGGTCGGCGCGGGCAACTCGAAACCCGGTTCCGACAGGATTGCATCGTCAGCCATCGTCATGCCGCCACCGGCCAGTTGTGACGCTCGGCGGTTGCATGCCTGCACCAGCCATACAATGCATCGTAAATGATCATGCCTTTTTCCAATTGCCGCAGGTCATCCTGCTCGGTTGCCGAGAGTCCAAGCGATACAGCCAGAAGCCCCGCCGCCCGTGGTTCGATATCCAGCCGGGCGGTGTCCGCACCGCGCACTATCCGCGCCAGTTGCAGAAGCGCCGGATCGGAAAGGCCGAATTCCGCGATGAGCGTGTCGAATGTGCAGTCCTCAGCGCGGTGCGAGTAATGGACATCCTTGATGTCATAGGGAATCGCCCCAATTTCTTCGGCGACATCCTTCACCCATTCGGCTGCAACAAAATGAAAAACCGCTAATGGATCGATAAATCGCCGGATAAGCCACGGGCAGGCGATGCGGTCGATCTTTGGCCGCTCCCGCGTCACCCAGACGCTCGGTCCAGCGGCAACGTCGACACCGGTGCCAGCGCGCGAGACCAGAACGCCCCCAGCCTCCTCATAGGCATCGATGCCCCCATCGAGCATCGCGACATCGGCCCCGGCACGGGCAAGCCCTGCAGTCGCAATCTCGCTGACATTGTGCCCATGGGCGCAATAGACGACGATCTGCTTTCCGTCGCGAAACTCAGGCGACCATTCCGCAGTCTTCATATGATCGCGCCAGACCGCTGCGGCAATGCGCGTCGGCGCTTGCCTGAAAATGGCCTCGCGACGAACATCGACCACGTGTGGAAACCGGTCGGTTCCGGTCAAAGCAATAAGGTCCTGGGCTGAAATTCTTCGTGGCATGGTATCCTCCGCATGCAGCAGCGAAGGCGGAGCTTGGGCATTGCGCCTCAAACGGGGAGTCCACCATGCCCCCGGTAAATCGACATTATTCCCGCTTTGGCATCGCTTCAACCGGATAATCGTCTTTCGATCGATTGCATCCGCGACTTGCTGCTTTCGCCAAGAGGCTTTAGGGGAGGGTTCGAAAAAGATTTGCGAACCGCGCGGCCAGTCGTTGACCAGAAGCATTGTCACCGCCGCGCTTACGATGAAAGCCTGATTTTATGACCGACTTTGAACTGATGGCGCCCGCGCTGGCTGCCGCACTCGCATCGCGTGGATACGAGACCCTCACCCCCGTCCAGCGCGCCATGCTGACCCCGGAGGCCCGCGACGCCGACCTTCTGGTCTCGGCGCAGACCGGCTCGGGCAAGACGGTGGCCTTCGGCATCGCCATTGCCCCGACCATGCTCGATGGGCGCGAGCGCTTTGGCGCCGCCGGCCTGCCGCTTGCCCTGATCGTCGCGCCGACGCGGGAACTCGCCTTGCAGGTTCGCCGCGAGCTCGAGTGGCTCTATCGCGAAACGGGTGCCCGCATCGGCTCCTGCGTCGGCGGCATGGACATGCGCACGGAGCGCCGCGCTTTGGCCGATGGCGCGCACATCGTCGTCGGTACGCCCGGCCGCCTGCGCGACCACATCACGCGCGGCTCGCTGGATATCTCCGAGCTTCGCGCCGTCGTGCTCGACGAGGCCGACGAAATGCTCGATCTCGGCTTCCGCGACGATCTCGAATTCATTCTTGCCGCAGCCCCTGCCGAACGCCGCACGCTTCTGTTTTCGGCAACGGTGCCCAACCAGATCGCGCAGCTTGCCAAGCGCTTCCAGCGCGACGCCCACCGCATCACCGCGCAAGGCGAAAGCGACCAGCACGCCGACATCGAATACCAGCAGATACTTGTCGCGCCGTCCGACCGCGAAAACGCCATCATCAACACGCTGCTGTTCTTCGATTCCCAGAACACCATCGTCTTCTGCCACACCCGCGAAGCCGTGAAGCACCTGACGAGCCGCCTTTCCAATCGCGGCTTTGCCGTGGTTTCGCTGTCGGGCGAACTCAGCCAGGCCGAACGCACCAACGCATTGCAATCGATGCGCGACGGCAGGGCGCGCGTCTGCGTGGCGACCGACGTCGCGGCGCGCGGCATCGACCTGCCCAATCTCGGCCTGGTCATTCACGCCGACCTGCCGACCAACCCCGACACGCTCCTCCACCGCAGCGGCCGCACCGGGCGCGCCGGCCGCAAGGGCATCTGTACACTGATCGTGCCGCTGCACCGCCGCGGCACCGCCAGCCGCGTGCTGAAACTGGCGAAGTTGACGGCGCGCACCGTGCCCGCACCGACGGCCAGCGACATCGAGCGTCATAACCGCGAGCAAATCCTTGAAGATCCGGCCTTGTCGGTCGCCCCGACCGAGGACGAGGTCGCCTTCGTCGCGGAACTGATGAAGGCACACGGCGCCGAAAACATCGCCGCCGCCTATCTGCGGCTGCAGCTTGCAGCGCGCCCTGCCCCCGAAGAGCTGATGGACGCGCCGACGCACTTTGCCGAGCGCGCACCGCGTGGCGAAGGCCGTGGCGAGGCCGCCCCGCGCGACCGCAGCGACTTCGACAATGGCGTCTGGTTCCGCGTCACCGTCGGCCGCAAGCATCGCGCCGAGCCGCGCTGGCTGCTGCCGATGATCTGCAAGGCCGGCCACATCACCAAGCGCGCGGTCGGCTCGATCAAGATCAACGACACCGACAGCAATTTCGAGATCGCCGGCGACAAGGCAGATGCCTTCTGGGCAGCGGTGAAGGAAACCGGCACCGGCGAAAAGGGCGTGACGATCCAGAAGATCGACGGCAAAGCCGCCCCTGCCCGCGAAGCAGCCGCCCCTTCCTGGAACAACGAGAAGAAGGGCAAGTTCAAGCCCAACAAAGCCAAGCCCAGGACCGAGGGTTTTTCAGGCGAGCCGCCGCACAAGAAGCCGAAGAAGAAGTTCAACAAGGCAAAACCAGCCTGAGAACGGCGATTTCGCGCCAAACCTTGCGCTTAGATGCACCTTCGGCTATAGAGCCGCCACCCGCGTAGACACCCTTGGAGGCAACGTGGATGAGAGCCGCCTCAACCGGCGGCTTTCGACGTTTGAGGACCGGTATTAAACCCGTCCCCGGGCGCTCCATAACACGAAAGGAAATGCCATGAGCCACGATACTTATGAGCTCAAGGCCGAAGCTCGCGAACAGGTCGGTAAGGGGTCCGCCCGTGCAGTTCGCCGCAACGGTAAAGTGCCTGCAGTTATTTATGGCGACAAGCAGCCTCCCCTGGCGATCGCCCTGTCCTACAAGGACATCTACTACAAGATCCACGGCGGCGGTTTCAAAACCACCATCGCGACGATCGATCTTGACGGCAAGAAGATCCAGGTCCTGCCGAAGGATTACCAGCTCGACCCGGTCCGCGATTTCCCCATGCATGTGGATTTCCTGCGCGTCGGCAAGAACACTGAAGTCAACGTCAACGTTCCGGTTCACTTCACCAATGAAGAGAAGTCGCCCGGCATCAAGCGCGGCGGCGTTCTCAACATCGTTCGCCATGACGTGGAATTCCACTGCCCGGCCAATGCGATCCCGGAATTCATCGAAGTCGACCTCACCGGTCTCGACATCGGCGATTCGGTTCACATCTCGGCCATCAAGCTGCCCAAGGACGTGAAGCCGGTCATCTCCGATCGTGACTTCACCATCGCGACCGTTGCCGCACCTGCCGGCCTCAAGAGCGAAGATAACGCAGCTGAAGCCACGGCTGAGGCTGCGGCCGAAGCTCCGGCCGAAACCGAAGAGTAATCTTCGAGGCTCCGGAGGGCCGCAACGATGCTGCTTTTTGCAGGTCTCGGCAATCCGGGTGCCAAATATGCCAACAACCGGCACAATGTCGGCTTCATGGCGGCGGAGGCAATCGCCCGCCGCCATGATTTTTCGCCCTGGTCGAAGAAATTCCAGGGCCTGATCGCCGAAGGCAAGCTCGACGGCGAAAAAGTCATCCTCCTGAAGCCCCAGACCTTCATGAACCTGTCCGGCCAGTCGGTCGGCGAGGCGCTGCGCTTCTACAAGCTCCAGCCTTCCGATCTCACGGTGTTCTACGACGAGCTCGATCTTGTTTCCGGCAAGGTGCGGGTGAAGACCGGCGGCGGCGCTGGCGGCCATAATGGCATCCGCTCCATCGACCAGCACATCGCCAGGGACTATCGCCGCGTGCGCATCGGCATCGGCCATCCGGGCGTCAAGGAAATGGTGCACAACCACGTGCTCGGCGACTTCGCCAAGGCCGACGGCGAATGGCTGGACGTGCTTCTGGACGCAATAGCGGACAATGCCGCCTTGCTCACCAAGGGCGACGACAACGGCTTCATGAACCGCATCACGCTGGCACTGCGCGACAAGCTGCAACCGACCGGCACCGACGACACCCCGCCGCCGAAAGCACCGAAGCCCGAGGCGCCAAAGGCTCAAAGCCACATAAGGCAGGCCCGCAAACCGCAGGCTCCGGTGATCAAGATTCCCGAGAGTGGTCCCATGGCCGCGATGCTGAAGAAGCTGTTCGGCGGCAAGGAGTGACTTTGCCCCGGCTACGACCGGTAGTTACTTCTGCGTTGAAGGGCACGATGGCCTGATTTCTTGAAGAAACCTCCCATTATCGCTATATTTCTCACGAACCTCGTGTTTTCGTGAGATTGAGCCATGAAAAACCTGACCATATCGCTGAAGGAAGAGCTTCTGCAGGACACCAGAGTGAACGCTGCAAAGGCCGGCAAGAGCATGTCGCAATATGTCGCCGACTTGCTGGAGCGGGAAGCTTCCCATGAAACCACCAGTGCAGACGACGAAATAAAGCGCCGGCTGGCGAGGTTGCAGCGTGTCTTCGACGGGCCCAAGCTTCCTATTTCTGAAAATGGGCGCATGCCTACCGCGGAAGAGCGGAATGCCAGGCGCTAAGGTCTTCATAGACAGCAACACCTTTCTCTATACATTTGACGTCTATGAAGGAGAAAAGAGACTGTTGGCACAGCGTTGGTTGGAGTATCTGTCCAATCGCAATCGCGGCGTCACCAACCTTCAGGTGCTGAACGAAATTGCCAATGTTGCGATACGCAAGTCGGCCAAATTCGGAGACACCAACGTCTTTTTCAGGATCGACGCCTTCGCTGATTTCGGCTCACATCCTCTTCGGCTCGAAACAACAATCGCTGCACGCGCGATCCATCTTATGTTTCGCTTCTCCTGGTGGGATTGCCTTCTCCTCGCCTCAGCGCTCGAACTGGGCTGCAAATACTTCCTTTCCGAGGATTTGAAGGACGGTCAGGTCATCGAAGGCTTGACGATCATCGACCCTTTCGCCCATAGCCCTGAGCAAATCTTGGTTCCTCGATAAGGCTTTATCATCATGGGTTTCAAATGCGGCATCGTCGGCCTGCCCAATGTCGGCAAATCGACGCTTTTCAACGCGCTCACGCGCACGGCTGCAGCACAGGCCGCCAACTACCCCTTCTGCACCATCGAGCCGAATACCGGCGAAGTGGCCGTGCCCGATCCGCGCCTGAAGAAGATCGCTGACGCCGCGAAGTCAAAGGAGATCATCCCGACCCGGATCTCCTTCGTCGACATCGCCGGCCTGGTGCGCGGCGCCTCGAAGGGCGAAGGACTGGGCAACCAGTTCCTCGCCAACATCCGCGAAGTCGACGCCATCGTGCACGTGCTGCGCTGCTTCGAGGATGACGACATCACCCATGTCGAGGGCCGTATCGACCCGGTCGCAGACGCCGAGACGGTCGAAACCGAACTGATGCTTGCCGACCTGGAAAGCCTCGAGCGCCGCATCGTCCAGTTCCGCAAGCGCGCCGGCAGCAAGGACAAGGAAGCGCTGACCGTCCTGCCGACGATGGAACAGGCGCTGGCCCTGCTGCAGGAAGGCAAGCCCGCGCGCATGCTGCTCAAAGGCATCGCGGCGGAAGACCTCGCCATCCTGCAAGGTCTCAACCTGCTTACCTCACATCCCGTCCTCTATGTCTGCAACGTCTCGGAAGCCGAGGCCGCGACCGGCAACGAGCACACAGCAGCAGTGGAGAAGATGGCAGCCGCGCAAGGTGCCGGCACCGTCGTCATCTCGGCGGCGATCGAGGCCGAAGTCGCCCAGTTGCCCGACGAGGAAGCCCACGAATTCCTGGCTGATCTCGGTCTTGAGGAACCCGGCCTGGACAAGCTTATCCGCGCCGGTTACGACCTTCTGCACCTGATCACCTATTTCACCGCCGGCCCCAAGGAAACGCGCGCCTGGACCATCCAAAAGGGCACCAAGGCACCGCAGGCGGCTGGCGTGATCCACACGGACTTCGAACGCGGCTTCATCCGAGCCCAGACCATCGCCTACAATGATTTCGTCACGCTTGGCGGCGAAGTGCCAGCCAAGGAAGCCGGCAAGGCGCGCGACGAAGGCAAGGAATATGTCGTGCAGGACGGCGACGTTCTGATGTTCAAGTTCAACACCTGACCGCAGCGATGTGACGCCGATTCTTGACGCATTGAACGCCGAGGTCTACGGCGTTCACTTAAACCAAGCGTCGGCCTCTGACGCGCTTTCTCTCAAGAAACGGAGCCCAGCGATGATCAAGGCCTTTGTCCTCGACAATGACCGCCTGCGCCCGGTGGACGATCTCGAGGCGAACAAGGATGCGGTGATCTGGGCCGATCTCGTTATCCCAACCAAGGAAGAAGAAGCGGAAGTCGAGAAGTGGCTCGGCGTCGGCGTGCCGACGCGCGAGGAGATGGAGGAGATCGAGATTTCCTCGCGCCTCTATGTCGAGAACGGCGCCTACTTCATGACCGCCACGCTGCCGGCGAAAACGGATGAGGATCATCCCATCATGTCGCCGGTAACCTTCGTGCTGTCGGGCAAAAGGCTGATCACCATTCGCTACCACGAACCGCGTGCGTTCCAGACCTTTCCGCTGCGGGCCGAAAAAGTCACCATGGGCTGCACAAATGGCGAGACCATCCTCGTCAGCCTGCTCGAAGCGATCGTTGACCGCCTTGCCGACGTGCTGGAGCGTATCGGTCATGACATCGACACCATTTCGCACGGCATCTTCCAGTCATCCGAAAAGAATGCTTCCAAGCGCGACCACGACTTCAAGAAGGTGCTGCAGGCCATTGGCCGCAAGGAGGAACTGACCTCCAACATCCGCGAGAGCCTGATGACACTTCAGCGCCTGTCCGGCTTCCTCGGCAACGTCACCATGCAGGCCAAGAGCAAGGATGTGCGTGCTCGCGTCAAGACGCTGTCGCGGGACGTATCCTCCCTCACGGACCACGCCTCGTTCCTGTCCAACAAGATCACCTTCCTGCTCGACGCCACGCTGGGCATGATCAACATCGAGCAGAACGGCATCATCAAGATCTTCTCGGTCGCCGCCGTAGTCTTCCTGCCGCCGACGCTGGTCGCCTCCATCTACGGCATGAATTTCGACATCATGCCCGAACTGAAATGGCTTCTCGGCTATCCCTTTGCTCTCTTCCTGATGGTCCTGTCGGCCATCCTGCCCTACCTCTACTTCAAGCGGCGCGGCTGGCTGTAACAACCGTAAGGCACCTGTGGCGCCACGCCCGGCCTTGCCGTCGGAGGCGACAATTGGCACTATGAAAGTTCAAGCCTGAACAGGATTGCGGCATGACCACCAAGAAATGGGCCTATGAGGATTTCCCCGAAGGCGGCTCGATCGACCTCGGCACCAAGGTTGTCACCGCCGCCGAGATCATCGAATTCGCCAGCGAGTTCGACCCTCAGCCGATGCACCTCGACGAGGAAGCCGGCAAGGCGAGCATTCTGGGCGGGCTTTCGGCCTCCGGCTGGCACACCTGCGCGATGTTCATGCGCATGATGTGCGACGCCTTCCTGCTCGACTCCACCTCGCAAGGCGCGCCCGGCATCGAATATGCCCGCTGGAAGAAACCTGTACTGGCCGGGGACACGCTGACGGGCCGCAGCGCCGTCCTCGCCAAGCGCCTGTCGAAATCGCGCCCGACGCTCGGCTTCGTCACCTGCCGCCATGAACTCTTCAACCAGAAGGGCGAAAGCGTGATCGAGCTGGAAAACACCGGAATGTTCCTGACGCGCGAGGGCACGGCATGACGCTGGACGAATTCCTCGGCATCGGCGTCACGGTCACCCTCGGCTCGCACAGATTCGAGCCGGAAGCCATCAAGGCTTTTGCCGCCAAATACGACCCCCAGCCTTTCCATATGGATGAGAAGAAGGCCGAGAACAGCGTGTTCGGCAGGCTCTGCGCCTCCGGCTGGCACACCACCGCGACCTGGATGCGTTACAATCTTGAACAGCAGGCGCTGGCAGACGGTAAATGGGACGGCCCCGGCCCCAAGCCGGAATTCGGCCCCTCACCCGGCTTTAAGAACCTGAAATGGCTGAAGCCGGTCTATGCCGGCGAAACAGTAACCTTCACCCGCACCGGCTTGAGCCATAGGCCGGTCGCCAGCCGTCCCGGATGGCGGCTCGTCACCATCCGCGCCGACGCTTTCGATTCGACCGGTGACAAGGTTCTGGAGTTCGAGAGCGCGGTTCTGGTGAAGGCGGATTGAGAACGATCTGAAAGTTCAGTGCTGCCCCTCACCTGCCTGCCGGCATCCTCTCCCCGTATAGTGACGGGGAGAGGAAGACTGGCCGCAACGTTGACGCCCCCTCTCCCCGTTCTTCACGGGGAGAGGGTAAGGGTGAGGGGCAGCGCCGACCTCTCAAAACTCAATGCCCGTCGAACGCCACCAGCGTCCTCACCGGCACATCCAGCGCCTCCAGCTTCGCCCTTCCGCCCAGCTCCGGCAGGTCGATAACGAAACAGGCGGCCACGATATCCGCCCCCATCTGGCGCAGCAGCTTCACGGCGCCCTCAGCCGTGCCTCCGGTGGCAATCAGGTCGTCGACCAGGATAACCTTCTCACCGGGCACGACCGCGTCCTTGTGCATCTCCATCTCGTCCAGCCCGTATTCCAGGCTGTAGGCGACGCGCACGGTTTCGTGCGGCAGCTTTCCCTTCTTTCGGATCGGAATGAAGCCAGATGAGAGTTGGTGCGCCATTGCCCCGCCAAGGATAAAGCCGCGCGCCTCGATGCCGGCGATCTTGTCTATCTTCGAGCCGGCATAGGGATGCACCAGTTCGTCGATAGCGCGCCGGTATGCCCGCGCATTGCCGAGCAGCGTGGTGATGTCGCGGAACATGATGCCCGGCTTGGGATAGTCGGGAATGTTGCGGATCGCAGAGATCAAGGTGTCTTCGAGGGAGGATTTCATGAGACCGTTCCGTTGAGGCTTACTTGTGCGACCGCGCGGACAAAAAGAAAAGGGCGCTTGCGCGCCCTTCCCAACATTCGACTTGCCGGCGGTTGCCGCTTTTAGTGGGCGACGCCCGACCAGACCTTGCGCTTGGTCAGGTAGACGAGCGCTCCGAACAGCAGCAGGAAGGCCATGACACGGAAGCCGGTCTGCTTGCGTGCTTCCAGATGCGGCTCGGCGGCCCACATCAGGAAGGCGGAAACGTCGCGGGAATACTGGTCGACCGTCTGCGGCGCGCCATCGTCATAGGTGACCTGGTCATCCGAGATCGGCTTGGCCATGGCCAGCGACTTGCCGGCGATGAAATACGGGTTGTAGTGCGTGCCCTCGGCGATCTGCATCCCCGCAGGCGGCTGCTCGTCGAAGCCCGTCAGCAGCGCGTGAATATAGTCCGGACCGGCTTCGGCATACTGCGTGAAGATGTCGAAGATGAAGGTCGGGAACCCACGTTCCACGCCGCGCGCCTTGGCGATCAGCGAGAAGTCCGGGGGAGCCGCACCACCGTTTGCAGCGGCAGCCGCATTGTGGTTCGGGAACGGCGACGGGAAGTGATCGCTGGGGATCGCCTTGCGCGTGAACATCTCGCCATCGGCGTTGGGGCCATCCTGCACTTCGTATTCGGCAGCGAAAGCCTTCACCTGGGCCTCGGAATAGCCGAGATCTGCCAGCGTGCGGAAAGCTACCAGCTCCATCGAATGACAGGCCGAGCAGACTTCCTTGTAGACCTTCAGGCCGCGCTGGAGCTGGGCCTTGTCGTAGGTGCCGAACGGACCTGCGAAAGACCACTTTTCCTGCTTCGGCTTGTGGATCGGAAAATGGGTCGGCTCAGCCTCGTTATGGCCTTCCTCGGCGGCGATGGCAGCGCCGAATGCGCCGGCCACGACCAGTCCGAACACAGCCAATCCAGTGAGAATCTTTTTCATGCGAACATTCCTCTCAAGATTCTCGCTCAGCCCTTGGTTTCCGGCGATGCCGCAGCACCCGCGGGATGACCCGAGCCGGACTTGTTCTTCTCAAGCACCGCTTCGGTGATCGAGTTCGGCAACCGCCGCGGCGTCTCGATCAAGCCGAGAACCGGCATGATGACGAGGAAGAACGCGAAGTAGTAAAGCGTCGAGGCCTGAGCCAGCGCCACATATGTGCCTTCCGCCGGGCGCGAACCGAGCCAGCCGAGGAAGATGGCATTGGCAACGAACAGCCAGAAGAACAGCTTGTACCACGGGCGGTAGAAGGCCGAGCGAACCTTCGACGTATCCAGCCACGGCACGAAGAACAGGACCGCGATGGCGCCGAACATGGCCAGCACGCCGCCGAGCTTCGAGTCGATCGGACCGATGTTGAAGGTGATGGCGCGCAGGATCGCGTAGAACGGCAGGTAGTACCATTCAGGCACGATATGGGCCGGCGTCTTCAGCGAGTCGGCAACGATGTAGTTGTCCGGGTGGCCGAGATAGTTCGGGATGTAGAAGACGAAGTAGGCGAACACGGCAAGGAACACGACCATGCCGAAGGCATCCTTGATGGTCGCATAGGGCGTGAAGGCCACGGTGTCGGTCTTCGACTTGATCTCGATGCCGGTCGGGTTGGTCTGGCCGACGACATGCAGCGCCCAGATATGAAGAATGACGACGCCGGCAATCATGAAGGGCAGCAGATAGTGCAGCGCAAAGAAGCGGTTCAGCGTCGGGTTGTCGACGGCGAAGCCACCAAGCAGAAGCTGCTGGATCCACTCGCCCACCAGCGGAATGGCGGTGAAGAAGCCGGTGATGACGGTGGCGCCCCAGAAGGACATCTGGCCCCAGGGCAACACGTAGCCCATGAAACCGGTCGCCATCATCAAGAGATAGATTATGCAGCCGAGGATCCAGAGCAGTTCACGCGGCGCCTTGTACGAGCCGTAGTAGAGGCCGCGCATGATGTGGATGTAGACGGCAATGAAGAACATCGAAGCGCCGTTGGAATGCAGGTAGCGCAAGAGCCAGCCCGAATTCACGTCGCGCATGATCTTTTCGACCGACTGGAAGGCCAGGGTCGTGTCTGCCGCATAGTGCATGGCCAGCACGATGCCGGTCAGGATCTGCGCACCCAGCATCAGCGAAAGAATGCCGCCGAAGGTGTAGGCATAGTTCAGGTTACGCGGAACCGGAAAAGAGACGAACGAGTCGTGGATGAGGCGCGGCAATGGCATGCGCGCGTCGAACCAGCGTTCGATGCCTGTCTTTGGCGAATAGGTCGAGTGTCCACCGCTCATGGATTAAGTTCCCTCTGCCTTAGCCGATCCGGATCGAAGTGTCGGAAATGAACGAGAATACCGGGATCGCCATGTTCTCAGGCGCCGGTCCTTTGCGAATGCGTCCGGCCGTATCATACGCCGAGCCGTGGCACGGGCAGAACCAGCCGCCATATTCACCCTGCTCGCCGAGCGGGATGCAGCCAAGATGGGTGCAGACCTGAACCATCACCATCCAGGCTTCCTTGCCCGGCACGGTGCGGTTTGCGTCGGTCGCGGGCGCGTCGCTCGCCAGATTGGCGTTGCGTGCAAGCGGATCCTTGAGATCGCTGAGGCTGACGGCCTCGGCTTCCTTCATCTCTTTTTCGGTGCGGTTGCGGATAGCCACCGGCTTGCCGCGCCACTTGACCGTCAGCGACATGCCAGGCGTCAGCGACGAAACGTCAACCTCCACCGAGGAGGCTGCAAGCGTCGAGGCGTCGGGGCGCATCTGGTCGATGAACGGCCAGGCGACCGCACCAGCGCCAACGACGCCAGCCATGCCGGTCGCCACATAAAGAAAATCACGACGGGTTGGGTCGATCGTGTCGTTTGCGCTCACGAGATATGATCCTTTCGCCTTACCCACGCCGGCGGTGGAGCCATGTCCCCGCTCACTGTCGACGGCCCGCAACCGCATAGCGGACCAGGCTGACGAATTCCTCCGGCATTTGGCACTCGGTTTATGCGCGAAGCCGGCGCTTGTCCAGACGGGACAAGGGGTCAGGGCAGATTGTCGCGGGTGGCTGTGGAGAGTTTATCAACAGGGTGGAAAACCATGCGCCATGTAAAAATGTAGATACATATCTACATTATCGTTGATACGTGGCCATTTTTGTGGAAATCTATCTGTAGACGAACGAGGATCACCGTGACCATTACGACTCTGTCCAGCCGCACGTTCAATCAGGACACAAGCGGCGCTAAGAAAGCCGCGAATAATGGCCCGGTCTTTATTACCGACCGTGGCCGGCCGGCCCATGTCCTGCTGACGATCGAGGATTATGAGCGCCTTGCAGGCAAGACGATGAGCCTGGCCGAAGCCCTTGCACAGACCGATGGCGGCGATTTCGACTTCAATCCGCAACCCATCGGCAAAGGCCTGTTCAGGCCGGCCGATCTCGACTGATGTACCTGCTCGACACCAACGTCATCTCCGAACTCAGGCGCAGGGAACGGGCAAACCGTCAGGTTCTGGCGTGGGCGGACACCATGTCGCCGGTGCAGTTCTTCCTTTCGGCCATAACCGTGCTCGAACTGGAATATGGCGCCCTTCTTGTCGAGAGGCGAGACGCGCTGCAAGGCGCATCGCTACGCAACTGGATTTCAGGAACCATTTTGCCGCAATTTGAAGGCCGCATCCTTCCGGTCGACACCACGGTTGCTTTGCGCTGTGCAGCCTTGCACGTACCCGATCCTCGACCCGAGCGCGATTCGCTGATTGCGGCAACGGCGCTGGTGCACGGCCTGATCATCGTCACGCGCAACACAAGCGACTTCCAGCCGACCAGCGCGCCGCTTTTCAACCCGTGGCATGAGACGGGCGCCACGGCCTGACCCGCCCCTCTCATGGCTCGAATAACCGCGCTCACATCGCGCCGAGCCTGACCAAAACTTCCTTCGGGATGGCGAGATCGCGGATCACGTCGTCATGGCGGCGCAGGCCGCAAAGCTCGCGCTGGATGAAATAGGCATGCACGGCGCGAGCCGTCGCTTTCAGCAACCGTGTTCTCCCATCGGCATCGCCCTGATGATTGCGCAGCAGCGCCAGCGCCTCCTCGGCGCGCTGTCCGGCTCGGCCGAGCGATACGGCCATTTCCGCCAGCATTTCGTGCTCCAGCACGTTGAAGCCTGTATCCTGCGATGGATGCGAATACTTGCCGGGCGGACGAAGCGACATGGCCGCCCTACTCCGCGGCGAGCCGATCGGCCAGGAAGCCGCCCGACTGGCGCTTCCACAGCTGCGCATAAAGGCCATCCCTGGCGATCAGCGCTTCATGCGTGCCTTCCTCGACAATCTGGCCGTCGTCGATGACGATCAACCTGTCCAGCGCCGCGATGGTGGAAAGCCGGTGAGCGATGGCGATGACGGTCTTGCCTTCCATCATCCGGTAGAGATTGTCCTGGATCGCCGCCTCGACTTCCGAATCCAGCGCCGAGGTCGCCTCGTCGAGAATGAGTATCGGCGCATCCTTCAGCATCATGCGCGCGATGGCCACGCGCTGGCGCTGGCCGCCCGAAAGTTTCACGCCGCGCTCGCCGACGTGGGCATCGTAGCCGCGCCTGTCCTTGGGATCGGACACATCGACGATGAACTCATGCGCCGCCGCCCGCTCGGCAGCCTCCTCGATCTCCGCCTGCGTCGCCCCTTCCCGGCCATAGCCGATATTGTCGCGGATCGAGCGATGCATCAGCATCGCCTCCTGGCTGACCACGCCGAACTGCGCGCGCAGCGACCCTTGCGTCACCGAGCGTAAATCATGCCCGTCGATAAGGATGCGGCCTTGCTCGACATCGAACAGCCGCAGCGCCAGGTTGACGATGGTCGTCTTGCCCGCCCCCGACGGGCCGATCAGCGCCACACGCTCACCCGGCCTGACATGCAGGTTCAGGTTCTCTATGACGCCGCCGCCCTTGCCATAGTGGAACGAGACGTTCTCGAAGCGGATATCGCCTTTTGCGCGCGGCATGACCACCGCATCCGCCGCATCACGTATCGCAGGCCGTACCGAGATCGTGCGGGTGGCATCCTGCACGGTGGCATAATTGCGGATCAGGCCGCTGATGTTGAACATGATCCAGCCCGACATCTGGTTCAGCCGGAAGACAAGGCCGAGCGAGGCAGCGATGGCGCCAGTGGAAATGCCGCCACCGGTCCATTTGTAGATGCAGATCGCCGCCACCGATCCCATCATGAAGCCGTTGAGGATGGCAATCGCGCTGCGAACCAGCGTGACCGAGCGCGTCAGCCGCACGACCGCAACCAGAAACCGCTCCAGCCCGTCGCGGACATAGGCATGTTCGCGCCGCCCGCTGTCGAACAGTTTTACCGCCATGATGTTGGTGAAGGCATCGACCAGCCGCCCGTTGAAGATCGAGCGTTCGTCTGCCACGGCGCGGCCGGCGCGGCGCATTTCGGGCAGCAGGAAGTAGACGATCGCTCCATAGAGGACGAACCAGACCGTCACCACGACACCCATCAGCGGATCGACCGTAATCAGGATCGTCGTCGTCAGGATCATGAAGGTCAGGAACGCCCACATGGTCTGGAGCACATTGACGATGAAATCGCCGACGGCCTCGCCGCCCTGCATGATCTTTGTCGCGATGCGTCCGGCAAAATCGTTCTGGTAGAAATCATAGGGCTGCTCGATGACGCGGCGGAATGCCTGCCAGCGCACCATCGAGAAAAAGCCGGGCACGACCATCTGCTGCTCGACGATCGCGCCGCCGATCATCACCACGCTGCGCACCACCAGAAGCAGCGCCATGAGCGCCACCAGTTCCGGCCAGTGATCGGTCAGCAATGCCTGCGGGCTGGTCTTGTCGAGAAGATCGATCAGCCAGCCCACAGACCAGTAGAGCGCGGCATCGACCGCGCCGCTCAGGCCGCCGACGATCAGCAACAGAATGAACGGCCCCTTGGCCTGACTGGCGAAGTAAAGGATGAAGCGCCACGCATTGGCCGGCAGCACTTCGCGGTCGGTGTCCTGGAAGGGATCGACCGCGCCCTCGAACCTGCGCCACAGCCTGTCGCTAAAGTTGCCGTCTTTCATTCGGCCGGCCTCGTCGCTTCGATCTGGTCTTCGTGGAACAGGAAGCCGCCGGACTGGCGCTTCCACAGCCGCGCATAAAGGCCGTCCTGCTCCACGAGTTCGTCATGCGTACCCTGCTCGACGATGCGCCCGTCATCGAGCACCACCAGCCGGTCGAGGGCTGCGATGGTAGAGAGGCGGTGCGCAATGGCGATGACGGTCTTGTTCTGCATCAGCGCATGGAGATTTTCCTGGATCGCCGCCTCGACATCCGAATCGAGCGCCGAGGTCGCTTCATCCAGCACCAATATAGGCGCGTCCTTCAGGAAGACACGCGCGATGGCGATGCGCTGGCGCTGGCCGCCCGACAGCTTCACGCCGCGCTCGCCGACATAGGCGTCGTAGCCGGCGCGCTCCTTGTTGTCCCGCAGCCTGCCGATGAAATCATGCGCCTCGGCCTTGCGCGCGGCTGAAATAATCTCGGCGTCGGTCGCGTCCGGCTTGCCGAGCTTGATGTTGTCGCGCAGCGACCGGTGGAACAGTGCGGTATCCTGGCTGACGACGCCGATATTGGCCCGCAGCGAATCCTGCGTGATCGTCGAGATATCCTGCCCGTCGATGACTATCCTGCCGCCTTCCAGATCGTAGAGCCGCAGCATCAGGTTGACGAGCGTGGTCTTGCCGGCACCGGAAGGCCCGACCAGCCCGACCTTCTCGCCCGGCTTGACGACGAGATCGATGCCTTCGAGCACCCCGCCGCCCTTGCCGTAGTGGAAGACGACGTTTTCAGCGCGGATCTCGCCACCCTTGACCACCAGTTCCTTGGCACCGGGCTTGTCGATCAGCCCGAGCGGCTGCGAAATCAGCGCCTTGGAGTTTTCGAGAACGCCGAGATTCCGCAGGATGCCGTTGAGCTGCATCATCAGCCGCAGCAGCAACATGTTGAGCCGCAGCACGAGGCTGAGCGTGAAGGCGACGGCGCCGACGGTAATCGTGCCCTCGACCCAGAGAAACACGGCAAAGCAGGCAATCGCCGTGATCATAACGCCAGACAGCGCGGTCATGGTGATGCGCAGGCCGGTCAGCTTGCGCATGAACGGCCGCTGCGTCTCGACATAGGTGTCGAAGCCGTTGCGGATATAGCGGTCGTCGCCATCGGCGGCGAACAGCTTCAGCGTCAGCACATTGGAATAGGAATCGACGATGCGGCCATTGATCATCGAGCCGGCCTCGGCGGTCGCCTCGGCATGCTTGCGTATCGACGGCAGGTAATGGCGCGCGACGAAGCCGAAGGCGATGATCCAGACCAGCACCAGACCAGCCATGCGCAGGTCAAGGCTCGCCACCAGCGCCAGCGTGGTGATCGTATAGATGATCATGAACCACACGACCTCGATGAAGCTTTCCATCAGGTCGCCCGTCGCCTGCCCCGCCTGCCACACCTTGGTAGCGATGCGGCCGGCGAAATCGTTCTGGAAGAAGGCATAGGACTGGCGCGAGACGTGGCGATGCGCCTGCCAGCGGACGAGATTGTAGAAGCCCGGCGTAATCGTCTGCTCGTCGATCAGGTCGGACAGCGCCTCGACGATCGTACGCAGCACCAGAACGGTGACCAGCATGAACAGCAATTGCATGCCGGCAGCATCCCACAGCCCCTGCCAGCTTCGGTTGTTGGACGCCTGATCGAGAATATCGACCAGATGCCCGACGAAATAAAAAAGCCCCGCTTCGACGAGCGGGGCTATTCCACCGATGACCAGCATGGCGAAGAAGGCGAGCTTTGCCTGGCCGACATAATGCCAGATAAAGCCCCACACCGTCTCGGGTGGCCGAAGGTTTCCGGGCTCCCGAAACGGGTTCACCCAGCCTTCGAACACCTCATAGACGGCGCGCATGCTCATTCGGCGGCGAGACCCTTTCCAAGCGTTGCATTCTCAACCGATTCGTCATCCGGCAGGAAGCCGCCTGATTGACGGGTCCAGAGCTGCGCATAGAGCCCGCCGCGTGCGACGAGTTCCTCATGCGAGCCTTCCTCGATGACCCGGCCCTGGTCCATGACGACCAGCCGGTCCATCGCGGCTATGGTGGAAAGCCGGTGGGCGATCGCGATCACTGTCTTGCCCTCCATCAGCCTGTAGAGGTTTTCCTGGATTGCCGCCTCGACCTCGGAATCGAGCGCGGACGTCGCCTCGTCGAGAATGAGGATCGGCGCGTCCTTCAGCATAACGCGGGCAATGGCGATGCGTTGCCTCTGCCCGCCCGACAATTTCACGCCACGCTCGCCGACATGGGCGTCGTAGCCCTTGCGTCCCTTCGGATCGGAAAGCCCGGCGATGAATTCGGCAGCCGAGGCGCGCCGCGCTGCTTCCACCATCATCTCGTCGTCGGCATCGGGACGGCCATAAAGAATATTGTCGCGCACCGAACGATGCAGCAGCGACGTATCCTGCGTGACCATGCCGATCTCGGCGCGCAGCGAATCCTGCGCCACGGCCGAGATGTCCTGGCCGTCGACAAGGATGCGGCCGCTTTCCAGATCGTAGAAGCGCAGCAAAAGGTTCACCAGCGTCGACTTGCCCGCTCCCGAGCGCCCGACCAGACCGACCTTCTCGCCCGGCCTGATCGTCAGCGACAGATGCTCGATGACGCCTTTGCCCTTGCCGTAGTGGAAGCCGATATTCTCGAACGCGATCTCGCCCTTGCTGACGGCGATATCCTTCGCGCCGGGCTTGTCCTCGACAAGCCGCGGCATCGAGATCGAGCCGATGCCGTCCTGCACCGTGCCGATATTCTCGAACAGGCCCGACACTTCCCACATGATCCACTGCGACATGCCCCACAGCCGCAGCACCAGTCCGATGACGACGGCGACAGCGCCGATCGATACGGCCTCGCCGAGCCACAGCCAGATGGACAGCGCGGTGACAGCGGTGAGCAGGACCGAATTGAGGACATAAAGAACGCCATAGAGCCCTGTGACCAGCCGCATCGAGCGATAGACCGTCTCGAGGAAGCTCGACATGCCCTCGCGCGCAAAGGAGGCTTCACGCCGGCTATGCGAAAACAGTTTTACCGTCTGGATGTTGGTGTAGCTGTCGACGACGCGCCCGGTCATCAGCGAGCGGGCGTCCGCCTGCTCTTCCGCCACCTTGCCGAGCCGCGGGATGAAGTAGCGCAGCAATATCATGTAGCAGACGAGCCAGATGGCAAGCGGCGCAGCCAGCCGCCAGTCGGCAGAGCCGACAATGACCAGCATGCCGAGGAAATAGACGATGACGTAGTTCAAGACGTCGACGAGCTTGATCACGCATTCGCGCACCGCGAGCGCCGTCTGCATCAGCTTGGTGGCGATGCGGCCTGCAAACTCGTCCTGGTAGAAGGTCATCGACTGCTTGAGCAGGTAGCGGTGCACCTGCCAGCGGATGCGCATGGGATAGTTGCCCATCAGCGTCTGCTGGTTGACCATCGAATTGATGAACACCGTGCCCGGCAGCAGAAACAGCACGACGAAGGCCATCGCCGCCAGCTTCCAGCCCTCGGTCTGGAGGAAGGTCTCGCGATTCTGCGCCGACAGCCAGTCTACGATCGAGCCGAGGAAGCCGAACATCCACACTTCGGCCAGCGCGACCAGCGCCGTCAGAATAGCCGAAACGGCAATGAAGGGCCACGACCCCTTGGTGTAATGGAGGCAGAAGGCGACCAGCGTCTTTGGCGGCTCGACCGGCTCTGCTGCGGGAAATGGATCTAGTCTTTTTTCAAACCAGCGAAACATCGTTCATTCTCTGTTTGGTGCCTTTTCCCGAAAGCTGCGCGCCGTTCGGGAAGTTAATTCGTAAAAACAACATGTTACAGCATAAATCCGAATCAATCCGGGATCATGCTGCAGCGTTGGTTCATGCAGCGCGGCGAACCGATTCACCTTCATCGTATTCGGGCGCCTCCTCACTGGCTTGATCGGGCTTGCCTTCCAGGGCCGGCCCGACCTCCTCAATGTAGGGCGTCCGGGCGGATTCGCCGATATCTTCGGCGACCGCTCCTGCCACGGTTGTGACAGGAGCCCGCCAATCCCTGAGAGACCGCAATGCCGAAGCAATGCGATCGCCCAGCCATTGCAGCGGCGAGCGGTAGCCCGGATCGGGGCTTGCACCCGAAAAGTCGACATCGGGCAGACCGCCGCGACGCCGTATCCGGCTTTCCGGATAGTCGGACGGCAGGCGCACGCCCATGACCATCGCCCAGGCCGACAGCTTGCGCTCGGACAGGCTCACGCGACCGTTCGGCTGCGGCGACAAAGGGGCTGGTTCTGGTGGGGATTTTCGCCCCCTGAATGAAAAAGACATGGTCGGATTCCTTTGAAAACGGAAAAGAGTTCCGGCGGGAATCGAGTCCTGAAGCTTCGAAATGTCAGAGTTAAAGCGCCAAACCCTGGCCGACATCACGCCCAAAGGCCGTGGATCGGGAGCGCACGAATACGCGGAGATGGAGTTACTGGTGCTTTAGAATGTCAAAGGAAAGCTTCGAACCGAAAACCGCCGTCAGCGTCGTGCGGCATGGGCCGGGAGCAAGAACATATGAATAGTCATGACTGCCTCCGTCGGTTCGAGTTGACAATGACGGCTCTATAACCGCATTCGGCGCGCAAGACCACGCATAACTGCCAAATTGTCGCAACCTTGCGGCGCCTGTGGCGATCACGCAACACATTAGCGAGTGAAGATATTGCCCGACGGCATCCGCATCGCCCTCTACCAGCCCGACATCGCCGGCAACACCGGCACCATCCTGCGCATGGCCGCCTGCCTCGCCATCGCCGTCGACATCATCGAACCGGCCGGCTTCGACCTTTCGGACCGCAACCTGAGACGGGCCGGCATGGACTATCTCGAAATGGCCTCCCTGACGCGCCATGTCGATTTCACGGCGTTCGAGGCGTGGCGAAAGGCCGAAGGCCGCCGGCTCGTTCTGTTCTCGACCAAAGCCGCCCTGCCCTACACGCAGTTTCGCTATGCCGATGGCGACGTAATATTGTTTGGCCGCGAGTCGGCCGGCGTACCAGAAGACGTGCATGAGACCGCCGACGCGCGGCTCCTCATCCCGATGAAGGGCGGCGGCCGCAGCCTCAATCTCGCGCTGAGTGCCGCGATGGCCGCGGGCGAAGCGATCCGGCAACTCGGCTGAAACATCTTCTATCCCCGCCACTATCGCCCAGCTTGCAATCTTGCGTCCTCGGACCCTGACCGACCCGCCGATTCTCAGCCGTGTGAACATCATCTCATCCTTCGATTTGCATCCTGAAGGATCTCTTGCTACAACCTCAACATTAGTTGAGGTCAAGCGGAAAGTCGGACATGGGCAGGGAATTGTCAGTCGGCGAGGTGGCGCATCGTAGCGGCATCGCGGTTTCAGCACTTCATTTCTACGAGACGAAGGGGCTCATCCAAAGCCATCGCACCGGTGGCAACCAGCGCCGATACGGCCAGGACGTGCTGCGCCGGGTCGCCGTCATCAAGGTCGCGCAGGAGGTCGGCATTTCGCTGGCCGATATCGCCGCCGCTCTGGCCGCGCTGCCGGATGGCAGGACGCCGACGCGGGAAGACTGGCGCGTGCTTTCGGAAGGCTGGGCCGCCGATCTCGACCAGCGCATTCTTCAGTTGCAGAAGCTGCGCAACGGGCTGACCAACTGCATCGGCTGCGGCTGCATGTCCATCGACCGCTGCCCCCTGCACAATGCCGACGACCATCTCAGCGAAGACGGCCCCGGCCCGCGCCTGCTTCTGACCGCATCGCACAGAAAATCCAGCCGCGAATGCGGAAAGCTCTGAACTTGGCCGCCGCCCGCCCGAATCTCAACACAGTCTAGTCGGAAGTCGGCAGGCGCCGGATGGTGAACTCGATGACATCGCCCGGTCGCTCGAACCAGCTTTCGATCGTTGTCCAATAGGCCTGCTTCGGCCAGCGTTCGAACCACTCCTGCGCCTTGGCGCGGGCGTCCGGACGGGGCAACACGAAAGTCTCGCGCAAAAAGCCGTCGCGTGGCGTGCGCTCACGCTCTGCCCGGCTCTGGTCGAGCCTTCTTTTCAGACCATCGAGCGGCGGTCTCGTCGGGGTACGCACGACTAACTCCTTGACCCTGATCAATTACAGATTAGGGATCGCGCGGGAAAAGACGAGTCATTTTCGCAGGCGCCAATCACCAGATGGCAGGCCTGCAAGGCAGTGAGTGGAGACGAGTGCCTATGGAGCGAGCTGAAATACCGGCGGGATTGCCTGCGGATATCGAAGGCAAGAAGGAACGGGCGCGCGCCTGGTTCGAGGAACTGCGCGACCGCATCTGCGCCGGCTTCGAGCAGATCGAGGACGACCTCACCGGCCCGCAGGCCTCATGGTCGCCGGGCCGTTTCGAAAAGACCCCCTGGCAGCGCGAGGAAGGCAAGGGCGGTGGCGGCATCATGTCGATGATGCATGGCCGTGTCTTCGAGAAAGTCGGCGTCCACACCTCCACCGTCCATGGCGAATTCTCTCCGGAGTTCCGCAAGCAGATGCCCGGTGCCGAGGAAGATCCAAGCTTCTGGGCAAGCGGTATCTCGCTGATTGCGCACCCCTGGAACCCCAACGTGCCCGCCGTACACATGAACACGCGCATGGTGGTGACCTCGCGCCAATGGTTCGGCGGCGGTGCTGATCTCACCCCCGTGCTCGACCGTCGTCGCACGCAGGAAGACCCGGACACGCTCGCCTTCCACAAGACGATGCAGTTCGCCTGCGGCAAGCACGCCGCGATCGCCGACTACGACCGCTACAAGGCCTGGTGCGACGAGTATTTTTATCTCCCCCACCGCAATGAGGCGCGCGGCGTCGGCGGCATCTTCTTCGACTATTTGCAGTCGCCGCAGGAAAAGGGCGGCTGGGAAGCGGACTTTCGCTTCGTGCAGGATGTCGGCCGTTCCTTCCTCGTTGTCTACCAGCATCTGGTGCGCAAGAATTTCGGCCTGAACTGGACCGACGGCGACCGCGAAGAACAGCTGATTCGCCGCGGCCGCTACGTCGAGTTCAACCTGCTCTACGATCGCGGCACCATTTTCGGCCTGAAGACCGGCGGCAACGTCAACTCGATCCTGTCGAGCATGCCGCCGGAGGTGAAGTGGCCGTGATGCAGGTAATGTCGCTTATGGGCAATGTGACCTGAAAGCGACACTTATGCCGGATTGTTACCACCTGTAAGATTGCGTGGTGACAGCGGGCAATAATCTCACTATCTCATGGATAAGGCTGGTTCGAGCGTGAAAACACGTTGAACCGGCTAAGCATGACACAGGAAATGCGGTGGGTTGGGCCTCCCGCGAAACGCGCTAAACCATGATTGGCAGCCGAAGTCCGGCTTCCTGAAAGATCGTGGCGAAACAAGACGATAGAGCACGATCCGGAATCTCTTGTGATGGATCAGGCTCTAGAATTTTAGTTAACTTTTAGCTGACAGTGTCCGTCCATGATCAAGCAGTCTCTCCTCGGCGCGATGGCGCTTACTCTTGTCCTCGGTTTTGCTGGCGCAGCCGGCGCCCGCGATCTATCTGATTGCGAGCGCAATGGTTCGCAGGCAAAAATGGCGGCTTCCAACAGCGGCAAGGAAACACCAAAATCCGCAAGTGCGGCTGCGGCGCGCTGCCCGGATCTGTCGGCCGAGACGCCCGTGAAAAGCCTTAAAGCCGAGCCAGTCAAGGCCATGATCGAACAGGATTCGCCCGCTCCTGAATTCAACGTTGCCGTTCCGCCGGCGGCAGCCTCGTCCTCCATCATCCGCGCGAAAAACTTCACCGTCCTCGTCAAGCGGCCTGAAAAGGCCACCGCCGAAACGCTGGTTCTGCTCCATGGCTCGGGCGGCGACGAGACGACGATGATGTCGCTCGCCTCCCGCATCGCCCCGCGCTCGGTGCTGATGGGCGTGCGCGGCCGCGTCGTGCAGGACGGCAGCAAGCGCTGGTATGCGCGCCTGACGCCGACCCGATTCGACCAGCGCGACATCCGCTCGGAGGCAAATGCCTTTGCCGGTTTCCTGCAGGACGCCGTCAAGAAGAAGATGCTCGATCTCGATCACACCACCTTCGTCGGCTATTCCAACGGCGCCAATCTCCTGACCGCCCTGACCCTGCTTCACCCCGGCCTCGTCGAGCGCGCCGTGCTGCTGCGACCAATGTCGGTGCTGGAAAAAATCCCGGCGGTCGATCTTTCCAGCGTCCGCTATCTCGTCGTCGCTGGTCAGGCCGACGTGACCTATTCGCCCTTCGCACCCGCCCTCGAAGCGATGCTGAAGGATCACGGCGCGCGCATCGACGCTCACATGATCAAGGCCGACCATGGCCTCGGCGATGAGGACGCCAAGCTCGTCAGCGACTGGCTTGCCCGTTCGAATGCCGTTTCGTTGAACTGAAACAAGCCTCGATCAGAATGAGTTGATCCAGGCCCGCAGACGCAACTTATTGCCCCATTCCGTGTTATCATCCTGTCCGCCACAAAGAGCGAGGATAGGAGGAAAACCGATGAAGGAATTTCAATGCGGATCGCTTGTTCCCGGCTGCGACTGGCATACAAAGCATGAGGAAGAAGCCGAAGTGATGCGCCGCGCAGTCGAGCATATGCGCGAAACTCACGGCGAAACGATCATCCGCGAAACCATGATCGAAGCTATCCGCTCGCGGATCGAAAAAGTCCGCAACGCGGCCTGATCAGAATCGGCTAACTTGTTGTTTTCAAGCTATCGGCGGCGCGCTCAAGCAGCGCGTCGCGATTGAGCGCAAAGCCGGAATCGACCCACGCGGTTTCCAACGAGCGTAGCGCCTCGCCCATCTTGGGCCCTTGCGCGGCACCCAAAGCGGCCAAATCCGCACCCTTGACCGGAAAGACCGGCCTTTCCCACTTTTCGGCAAAAGCAAGCAGGCGCGAGAACCCGCCGGCTTCCATCAGCGCCTTGTCGACCTCGACCGCACGGGCGCGCGCCGAAGCCAGCGCCAACCGCAGGCGGTCGACAAAGCCTTTCGGCTCGCCGCGATAGAGCATCTTTGCAAAAGCGCCCTCAGCCCAGGTCGACACCGGCGCGGGCATGCCCGCCCATTGCAACAGGCGTTCGCTCTCGGTCTTCGAAAATTTCAGCCGCTCGGCCAGCCCGGCCATGCGCGCGGCATCCGGCGGCACGATTGCCGCGAGCCGCAGCAACGGATCGGGCTTCCAGCCCAGATCACGTTCGGTCTTCACCAGCCCGTGAATGGCATCGATGCCCCATTTCTCGCTCTCGGGCAGGATACGCGTCAAAACGCCGGCCTGTCGCATCCACAAAAGCGCACGCGAGGGGTCAGGCGCAGAAAGCAGCTTTTTCAGCTCGGCCCAGACGCGCTCCGCCGAAAGCTGGTCGAGCCCGTCCTTCAGCCGCGCGCTGGCCTTCACGCCCTCGGCGTCCGGCCGGCCCGAGCCGTACCAGGCGAAGAACCGGTAAAACCGCAGGATGCGCAGATAGTCTTCGCGAATGCGCGCTTCCGCGTCGCCGATGAAACGCAAGGTGCGGCTTTCGAGGTCTGCCAGTCCACCGACGAGATCGATAACCGTGCCGTCGGCTTCGGCGTAGAGCGCATTGATGGTGAAGTCGCGCCGCTCGGCGTCGCTCTTCCAGTCACGGCCGAAGCGCACCTTGGCGCGCCGCCCGTCGGTCTCGACATCGGCGCGCAGCGTCGTCACCTCGAACGGCTTGCCGCCGGCAATGACGGTGATCGTACCGTGCTCGGCCCCGGTCGGCACGGCCTTGAAGCCCGCAGCCTCGGCACGCCGCGTCGTCTCCTCCGGACGATTGGTCGTGGCAATGTCGATGTCGGAAACCGTCTCGCCCAGCAGCGCATTGCGCACCGCGCCGCCGGCGATGCGTGCTTCCTCGCCATCAGCCGAGAGCGCTGCCAGAAGACGCTGAATATCCTTGTCGCCGAGCCATTTGGCCCGGTCGGCGATCGACGCCTTATCGCTCATGCATAGAGCCTTTCATAAAGCGTGCGGATGATGCCGGCAGTGACGCCCCAGATGCGCTGCCCGCCATAGGGCATGTCGTAGAAGACCCATTCCTTGTCGTTCCACATCCGGCTGCTCTGGTGGTGGTTGGCGGGGTCCATGAGGAAACGCAGCGGCACTTCGAAGGCCGTATCCACTTCATGCGGATTGATCGTCAGATGAAACCCCGGCCGCACGATGCCAAGCACCGGCGCGATGCGGTAACCGCTGCCCGCGACATAATCGGGCATGCGCCCGACGACCTCGACATGATCCTCGCCCAGCCCGATTTCTTCCACCGTCTCGCGAAGTGCCGCAAACTCCGGCGTCGGATCGGTCGGATCGATGCGGCCTCCGGGAAACGCCACCTGCCCCGAGTGATTGCGCAGTTTCTCGGTGCGCTTGGTCAGGATGACGCTTGCCTCATCGCCATGATCGACCACGGGGATCAGCACCGCCGCATCGCGCAGATTGTCGCGGCGGATCAGATGGCCAAGGCCCGGATTGAAGCGATGGTCGCCATAATCCTCGTCCAGAACAGGCTCGCGCTCCTGCTCCACCCGCCTGCGAAAATCGAGTGCCGAAAAATGCGTTGCGACTGCGTTGTCCATGGCTCAGGCGCTCAACCGCCGAAGTTTCTCGGCCGGCATGATCGGATAGACCTCGCCGCCGGAGCGCACCGCAAACATCAGCTCGCCGCCGATCTCGATTTCCTCGCCATGCTCGACCAGTTCATACATCACCGGCCGCGCCACCAGCGCCTCCAGCCTTCCGCGCACCAGCACATAGGGTTTTAGCCCGCCGGTCTCGTCCTCGTCGACGAAGCGCATCGAATGTTCCGGCCCTGCCTCGACGACATCGCCGACATTGGTGCGGAAGGTGATGACCTGCTCGTCACCCTTGCCCGAGACATTCATCTCGACGGCCACGAACGGCGCATCGACCACCCTGATGCCGACCTTTTCCACCGGCGTGACCAGATAGGTCTTGCCGTCCGCATCCTTGCGCAGCACCGTCGAGAACAGCTGCACTAGCGGCATGCGCCCGATCGGCGTGCCGAGATAGAACCACGTTCCGTCCGGCCGGATCTCCATGTCGAGATCGCCGCAGAAGTCGGGATTCCAGCGTTCGACCGGCGGCAGACCCTTGCCTGCACGGGCCGCACGTGAGATCAGCGCCGACAGTCCGGCGGTGTCTCCGGCCTCGGTCAGACTCTGTTCACGATGCTCTTCGACTTTGGTCATGGTCACGAAATAGTCACTGTTGTTCCGCTTGTCAGCCTAGATGAGTGATTTAAGTTCATTCAATAGCACCATAGGCGTGCGAATCGCGGCACTGGACGTTGCCGGCCGACGTTCCAGACAAACGAGGATCGAAGCGGCATGAGCATAATCGTCAAGGACCCATCGATCGGCGAAAAGGAAATGGTGGCGCAGGCCGAGACGGCTCTGGCCGACATTTCCAAGGTCCGCGACGGCGTCGGCAAGGTCATTTTCGGCCAGGAAAGCGTCGTCGAGCGCACGCTCGTCGCCCTTCTGGCCGGCGGCCACGCGCTTCTCGTCGGCGTTCCCGGCCTTGCCAAGACCAAGCTGGTCGAGACGCTGGGCATCGTGCTCGGCATGGATGCGCGCCGCGTCCAGTTCACGCCGGACCTGATGCCGTCCGACATTCTCGGCTCCGAGGTGATGGAGCAGGACGAGGCCGGCAAGCGCTCCTTCCGCTTCATTCCCGGCCCGATCTTCGCGCAATTGCTCATGGCCGACGAAATCAACCGTGCTTCGCCGCGCACCCAGTCGGCGCTGCTGCAGTCGATGCAGGAGTACCACGTCACCATAGCCGGCGCGCGCCACGACCTGCCCGCCCCCTTCCACGTTCTAGCCACCCAGAACCCGCTCGAACAGGAAGGCACCTATCCCCTGCCGGAAGCCCAGCTCGACCGCTTCCTGATGCAGATCGACATTCTCTACCCCGATATCGAGGCTGAGCGTCGCATCCTGCTCGAAACCACGGGTGTCGAGGACGCAAAGGCGGCGAATGTGCTGACGCCTTCGCGGCTCCAGGAAATCCAGCAGCTCATCCGCCGCATGCCGGTGCCCGAGAGCGTGGTCGAGGCGATCCTCGATCTCGTCCGCTCGGCCCGTCCGGGTCAGGGCAATGCCGAGACCGACAAGCATGTCGCCTGGGGCCCCGGCCCGCGCGCCAGCCAGGCGCTGACGCTCTGCGCCCGTGCCCGCGCACTCTATGAAGGACGCCTTGCCCCCTCCATCGACGACGTCAAGGCATTGGCCGAACCCGTATTGCAGCACCGCATGGCTCTGACATTCGCCGCCCGCGCCGAAGGCATGAGCGTGCGCGATGTCGTCGCCCGGCTGGTGAAAGGGGTCTGATGGCACGCATCGGCGAGGCCTCCTCCCCGGTCGGCACGCGAGACGCCCTTGCCCGTGCAAGGATGCGCGCTTCGCTTGTGCCCGACCTGCTGATCGAGGCCCGCCGCGTCGTTAACACCGTCATCGGCGGCTGGCATGGCCGGCGCAAGCGCGGCATCGGCGAGAATTTCTGGCAGTTCCGCCCCTATGTCGACGGCGAGTCGCAATCCGCAATCGACTGGCGGCGCTCGGCCCGCGACGACCACACCTATGTCCGCGACCGCGAGTGGGAAGCCGCCCACACCGTCTGGCTCTGGGCCGACCCCTCGGCCTCGATGCTCTACAAATCGACCACAGCCAGCGTTTCCAAGGAATCGCGCGCGCTGGTGATTACGCTTGCGCTGGCCGAGCTCCTGTCGCGCAGCGGCGAGCGCATCGCCTGGCCCGGCCTCACCGACCCTTTCACGGCCCGCAACGGCGCCGAGCGCATTGCTGCGCACCTGTCCCACGCACCGGGCCTGCCCGCAAGGCCGGACCTCACCGCCATCCGCCGCTTTTCCGACATCGTTATCGCCAGCGACTTTCTTGATCCGGTCGAGGAAACCCAGGAATGGCTCGACGTACTCGCCCGCCACGGCGTCCGCGCCCATCTCATCGAAATTGCCGATCCGGCCGAGGAGAGCTTCCCCTATGCCGGCCGCACCGAGTTCACCGATCCCGAGACCGGCGACAAGCTGACCGCCGGCCGCGCCGAAATGCTGAGCGAGGACTATCAGCGGCTCTATGCCGCCCGCCGCCATGAGCTGGCTGCGTGGTGCAAGCGTCTCGGCTGGAGCTACACCGTCAACCATACCGACCGCCTCGCCTCCGACGCACTGGTGCGCATCCACATGGCGCTGACCGCCGATGGCGGCTACGCCTCCGGGGTCCGCGCATGAGCTGGCTTCCGCTCTCCTTCGGCTTTCCGGCCATCCTCTGGGGCCTGCTGGCGTTGCCCGTCATCTGGTGGCTGCTGAGGCTGACGCCGCCGAAGCCACAGACGGAAGTCTTCCCGCCGCTGAAAATCCTCGCCCGCGTCCTGAAGCGCGAGGAAACCCCGCAAAAGAGCCCGTGGTGGCTGACGCTGCTGCGCCTTTTGATGGCCGCACTCGTCGTCATGGCGCTGGCCGAGCCAGTGTTCAACCCGCGCGAAAAGCTGCCGACAAACGGCAGCGCGCTGGCGCTGGTCATCGACAATGACTGGGCAAGCGCTCCCGACTGGGACCGCCGCGTCGCCACTGCCGAGCGCCTGATCGGCGACGCCAATTCCACCGGCGTGCCGGTTCTGCTCGCCTTCACCGCCGAAAAGCCGAATGCCGAGATCGGCCCCTTCGACGCCGAAGCCGCCCGCGACAAGCTGCGCGCCACCAAGCCGCGCCCGGTTCCGACCGACCGGCCGGCCGTCTATGCGCGGGTCGCCGCAGCACTTGAAGCGCTGCCCGGCGCCAGCGTCGCCATCCTTGCCGACGGCCTCGCCGCCCAGGGCGACGAAGCTGCATTCAACACGCTGCTCGGCAAGAACCCGGCCGATGTCGTCTGGATCGTTCCGGATCGGCTCAACACGGTCGGGCTGAAAGCCGCAGAAAACCAGCTCGAAGGTTTCGCGCTGACCGCAATCCGTCCGCCCGGCGATGCCGGCCCGCGTCAGGTCACGGCCGGGGCCTTCGACGACAAGGGTCGCCGCATCGCCGATGCCGCGCTAACATTCGGCGCGGGCGAAACGACGGCAACCGGCCAGATGCAGGTGCCGTTCGAACTGCGCAACGATTTTGCAGCCATCGCCATCGACGGCGAAAACCAGGCAGGAGCGGTGCGCGTGCTGGATGAAAGCTCCAAGCGCCGCCGCGTCGGCCTGCTCTCCCAGTCCGAGGCCGATCAGGCCCAGCCCCTGCTCTCGCCGCTCTACTACATCCGCCGCGCGCTTGAGCCCTTCGCCGATCTGGTCGAGCCGCGCAGCCCCGATCTCGCCGACGCCATCCCGCAGCTTCTCGACCAGAAGCCGGCGATGATCGTCATGGCCGATGTCGGCACCATCCCCGACGCTGCCCGCCAGAAACTGATCGAATGGGTCGACAATGGCGGCACGCTGGTGCGTTTCGCCGGCTCGCGCCTCGCCGCAGCCGGCAATGACGAGGAGCTTCTGCCCGTGCGCCTGCGCCTCGGCGAACGTTCGCTCGGCGGCGCGCTGTCCTGGACCGAGCCGCAGGCTGTGGCCGAATTTCCCGCCGGCCCGTTTGCCGACCTGACCCCGCCCTCCGAGGTCACCGTCAGCCGTCAGGTGCTGGCCGAACCCACCGCCGATATCGTCGAGCGCACCTGGGCAAGCCTTGCCGACGGCACGCCGCTGGTCACCGGGGCGAAGCGCGAAAAGGGCACCATCGTGCTGTTCCACATCACGCCGGAAGCGACGTGGTCCAACCTGCCGATCTCGGGCAGCTTCGTCGAGATGCTGCGCCGTCTCGTCCAGCTTTCACGCAATCAGGGCTCCGCTGCCGCAAATGCCGAAGGCCAGATTGCCTCGCTCGCCCCTTACCGCATGATCGCAGCCAATGGCGCGCTCGTGCCGCCGACGCCCGATGCCCGGCCATTGACTGTCGGCCAGGGTGGACCCGCCCCCGTCACCATAGAAAACCCGCCCGGCCTCTATGGCAGCGAGGAAGGCGTGGTTGCGCACAACTTGTTAGGTGCCGATGCGGCTTTCACCCCGCTCGTCCGTCCGCAGGTCGCAGCGCCGATCACCGAAATGCGCTATGCTTTCGACGAATCCCGGGATCTGAAAGGTCCGCTCGTGGCTGCTGCCCTGTTGCTGATGCTTCTCGACACGCTCGCCGTCTTCTGGATGGGCGGCATGTTCAACCGCCGCCGCAAGGCTGCCCGCGCGGCAGGTTCCGCCGCGGTTGTCCTGCTTGCCGCCGGCGCCATGTTCGCGCTCTCCTCCCACGCCATGGCGCAGGACGCCAAGCCGGGCGATGCCGAGGCCATCGAAGCGGTCGCAACCACCCGCCTCGCCTATGTGCTGACCGGCGACGCCTCCATCGACGCCATCAGCCGCGCCGGCCTCGACGGCCTGTCCCGCTTCCTGATCGACAAGACCGCACTTGAGCCCGGCAAGCCGGCCGGCGTCGACATCGCGAAGGACGAGCTTTCCTTCTACCCGATCATCTACTGGCCGATCGATCCCAACGCCGCCATGCCGACCGAGCAGGCGATTGCGCGCATCGACGCTTATATGCAGCAGGGTGGCACGGTGCTGTTCGACACCCGCGATCAGTATTCCACCGGCATCGATGCCGGCTCCGCCAGCCCCGCGACCGAGCGGCTGCGCGACATCCTCGGCAATCTCAACGTGCCGCCGCTGGAACCGGTGCCGGCCGACCACGTGCTGACCAAGTCCTTCTTCATCCTTCCGGATTTCCCCGGCCGCTTCAACGGCAGCCCCCTCTGGGTCGAGGCCTCGGCCGAAGCAACCAATCCCGAGCATCGCCCCGTGCGCACCGGCGACGGTGTCACGCCGATCATGATCACCGCCAATGATTTTGCCGGCGCATGGGCCATCGACGCCAATGGCGAGCCGATGCTGCCCACCGTGCCCGCCGACCCGATGCAGCGCATCTATGCCTACCGCGCCGGCGTCAACATCGTCATGTACATGCTGACCGGCAACTACAAATCCGATCAGGTCCACGTGCCGGTGCTGCTCGAAAGGCTGGGGCAGTAGCGTGAACAACTGGTCCCTCTCCTTCGAACCACTACTCGGCTGGCCGCTCGTTGCCGCCATCATCGTGCCGTTGGCGCTTTTGGCCATTCTCGGCCTGTGGTTCCGCCAGCGCGGCGGATGGCTGCGGCTCGCAGCCCTTGCAGCCCTTGCCGCAGCGCTCATCAATCCCGTCCTGCTCGACGAAGACCGCGAGCCCCTGCAAAGCGTCGTCGCGCTGATTGTCGACCGCAGCCAGAGCCAGGACATCGGCAACCGCACTTCCGAGACCGATCAGGCCGTGACCGCGCTGCAGGAGCGGCTTGCCCGCTTCAAGCAGTTCGAAGTGCGCGTTGTCGAGGCCGGCAAGGCCGATGCCGCCGACGAGCGCACGCAGACGCGGCTGTTCTCGGCCCTCGACGGTGCTTTCCGTGACGTCCCGCCCTCGCGCATCGGCGGCGCCATCATGGTCACCGACGGGCAGGTGCACGACGTGCCCGCAGCACCCAATTTCCACGCGCCGCTCCACGCCCTGATAACCGGCGAGGAAAACGAGCGCGACCGCCGCATCCGCTTCGAAAAGGCGCCGCGCTTCGGCATCGTCGGCAAGCCGCTGGCCATGACCTACCGCGTGCTGGACACCGGCGGTGCAACTGGCGAAGTCGATGTCCGCGTTTCGGTCAACGGCCAGCAGGTGTCGGTCGAGCGCGCGACGATCGGCCAGGAAATGCCGGTCGACATCACCATTCCGACTGCCGGCCGCAATATCGTCGAGCTTCAGATCGACCGCGTCGACGGCGAACTCACCGACACCAACAACCGCGCCATCGCGCTGGTCGACGGCATCCGCGAAAACCTGCGCGTGCTGCTGGTTTCGGGCGAGCCGCATGCCGGCGAGCGCACATGGCGCAACCTGCTCAAGTCGGACGCCTCGGTCGATCTCGTCCACTTCACCATTCTGCGGCCGCCGGAAAAGCAGGATGGCACGCCGATCAACGAATTGTCGCTCATCGCCTTCCCGACGCGCGAGCTCTTCGTCGACAAGATCAACGATTTCGACCTGATCATCTTCGACCGCTACCAGCACCGCGACGTGCTGCCGATCCTCTATTACGACTACATCGCCGAGTATGTCGAAAAGGGCGGCGCGCTGCTGATCGCCGCCGGCCCCGAATATGCCGGCGACCAGTCGATCGCGCGCACGCCGCTGATGTCGGCCCTGCCGGCGATGCCCAGCGGCGAGGTCGTCGATCAGGCCTTCTATCCGCGGCTGACCGACGTCGGCAAACGCCATCCCGTCACGCGCGGCCTCGAAGGCTCCGGCACCGAGCCGCCCAAATGGAGCCGCTGGTTCCGCCTCATCGGTATCGACCGGCCCGAGGGCGAGGTGGTGATGAAGGGCCCCGACGACCGTCCGCTGCTGCTGCTCGACCGCAAGGGCGAAGGCCGCGTCGGCATGTTCCTGTCCGATCAGGGCTGGCTGTGGGCGCGCGGCTTCGAGGGCGGCGGCCCGCATGTCTCGCTCTATCGCCGCATCGCCCACTGGCTGATGAAGGAACCGGAACTCGAGGAAGAACGCCTCACCGCCAATGGCCGCGGCATGACGCTGGACGTGCGCCGCCAGACGATGAGCGACGACCCCGGTGCCGCGCAGGTCATCACGCCTTCGGGCAAGGCCATGACCGTGCCGCTTGCGCAATCCGAGCCCGGTATCTTCGCCGGCAGCGTCGAGACCAACGAGATCGGCCTCTATCAGGTCGCCAATGGCGATCTCACCGCACTTGCCCATATCGGCCCGATCAACGCACCGGAATTCGCCGACGTCATCTCGACGGAAAACATCGTGCGCCCGGCAGTCGAGGCGAGCGGCGGCAGCGTGCGCCGGCTCGCCGGCCTGACCGGCATCAGCGTGCCGAGCGTCGTGCCGGTACGCGGCACGGCGGAAGCCTCCGGCCGCGACTGGATCGGCCTGCGCACCACCAATGACAGCGTGCTGAAATCGGTCAGCCGCGTGCCGATGTTCGGCGGCTTCTTCGGTCTCGGCCTGCTGCTCCTGGCGCTCGGCTCCATGTGGTACCGCGAGGGGCGGTAGGGCCGAGGGGTAAGCCCTCCCCCAATCGGAGTATGTTTTTCCTCCAAAGGTGGAAAATCCGCCTTGGTCGTTCTCCCGAAGACCTGATAGAGCCCGTTTCGGCCTCCAAAATCGCGCGGATTGCGCTATCGTGGGCGGCCAACCAACAGTGACTAACCAAGAGGAGCGAGCCATGGGCCTGCGCATCAACGAAACCGCCCCCGATTTCACCGCCGAGACCACCCAAGGCACGGTCAAGTTCCACGACTGGATCGGCGACGGCTGGGCCGTGCTGTTCTCGCATCCGAAGAATTTCACGCCCGTCTGCACCACCGAACTCGGCACCATGGCTGGCCTCGAAGGCGAATTCCGCAAGCGTGGCGTCAAGATCATCGGCATCTCGGTCGATCCGGTCGAAAGCCACGCCAAGTGGAAGGACGACATCAAGACCGCGACCGGCTTCAGCGTCGACTATCCGCTGATCGGCGACAATAACCTCAAGATCGCCAAGCTATACGACATGCTGCCCGAGGGCGCCGGCGACAGCTCCGAAGGCCGCACGCCCGCCGACAACGCCACGGTGCGCTCGGTCTACGTCATCGGCCCGGACAAGAAGATCAAGCTCATCCTCACCTACCCCATGACCACCGGCCGCAACTTCAACGAAATCCTGCGCGCCATCGATTCCATCCAGCTCACCGCCAAGCACCAGGTGGCGACGCCGGCCAACTGGCAGCAGGGCGAAGACGTCATAATCACCGCCGCCGTCTCCAACGAAGACGCCATCAAGCGCTTCGGCGCCTTCGACACCATCCTGCCCTACCTGCGCAAGACCAAGCAGCCGGCTGGGTAGGTCGAGGACGGTCCCCTCCCCCTTGAGGGGAGGGTGGCCCGTAGGGCCGGGTGGGGTCGCCGCAGTGCTCGACGGTCCTTTGCGCCGCGCGCTGCCTTAACCGACCCCCTCTGGCTGCTTCGCAGCCATCTCCCCCCTCGAGGGGGGAGAAAACGCCGGCGCGCTTCACTCCTCCGGCTCAGTCGTAAACATCAGCGGATAGCCCGCCGCCTTGCCCGCATCGGTGGCGCGCGTCGCCTTGGTCTCGGCCACATCCTTCGTAAACACCGCCACCACGCAGACGCCGCGCTGGTGCGCAGTGATCATCACACAATGCGCCTGATCCTCGCTCATGCGAAACTCGGCCTTCAGCACCCGCACGACGAACTCACGCGGCGTGAAATCGTCATTGATCAGGATAACCTTGTGCAGCTTAGGCCGCTCGGTCTCAGGCTTGGTTTTCGTGCGGGGAATGGTGATCGTGTCGGTCATCGGACGCGCGGATGATGGATGCGACGATCATCGAGTTTCGCACACTCGGGCCGGATGGTCTACCGCGTAGCAAACCTTGAAAACCTAAGTCAGGATGGTCTTGACGCTACCGGGGCTCAAACCATGAAAGCTACGATATCGAAAATAACGGATGACGAACTCGTTGCGCGCTTCATTGAAATCAGCATAGCGCAAGGTGAGGCCAGCGAGACGTTCGAAACGACGAAATTCAACCGCCTCTTTGACCGCAAACAGAAGCTTCTTGGCGAATTGCGAGCCCGCCAGGGGGACCAACGAAGGCTGCTGTTTGCCCTATACGATCACCCCAACATGCAGGTTCGCCTGAATGCCGCCTACGCGACCTATGCCTTGGACCCAGCTGGAGCCACGGCGGTGTTTGAAGCGATTGTCGCCTCAAAGCACTTTCCGTGGGCCGGCAGTGCCGGGATGACCTTGGCCATGTTGGAAATGGGGATTTCCCAGCTTCCAAATGATCCCTGAACGGCCTTCATTTTCTGGTGGTGTGCCATCCATGGATGGCGATCACCGCCTCAGCACCGCGCTCAACACATCCCTGATCCCGATCGCGCCGACGAACCGCGACTGCTCATCAAACAGCGCCACCGGCGAGGTCTGTGAGCGATGCATGGCGAGCATCACCGTCTTCAGCGAGGTGCCGGGCTTTGCCCAGAACACCTGCGGGGCATCGTCGGGCAGGTTCTCGATATCGTCGCAGGACACCCACACCGCCGGCTGGCCGTTGCGTTCGGCTGCCGCCACCATGCCGTCCTTGTCGATCTTGAAGCGCGTCGTCTGGCGCCGGTCTAGCCATAGCCAGCCCTTGCCCGCCGATTCCAGATCGCGCCGGT
This sequence comes from Mesorhizobium sp. CCNWLY176, assembly GCF_037153935.1. Taxonomy (NCBI): domain Bacteria; kingdom Pseudomonadati; phylum Pseudomonadota; class Alphaproteobacteria; order Hyphomicrobiales; family Phyllobacteriaceae; genus Mesorhizobium; species Mesorhizobium sp. CCNWLY176. Next base: position 10,904 of record NZ_JBBBDZ010000012.1, on the reverse strand, counting down.
CGCGCATCACGTTCCACGCCGTCAGCACCGACAGCGGGTTCACGTTGGAGATGAACTCGCGGACATAATCGTTGGCCGGGCGCAGCACGATGTCTTCCGGCGCGCCGGTCTGGACGATGCGCCCGCCCTCCATGATGGTGATGTGGCTGCCGATCTTCAGCGCCTCTTCGAGATCGTGGCTGACGAAGATGATCGTCTTCTTCAGCTTCTCCTGCAGTTGCAGAAGCTCGTCCTGCAGCTTGGTGCGGATCAGCGGGTCGAGCGCGGAAAACGGCTCGTCCATGAGCAGGATCGGCGCTTCGGTGGCGAAGGCCCGCGCTAGCCCCACGCGCTGCTGCATGCCGCCCGAGAGCTCATGGGCGTATTTCTTCGCCCATGGCGTCAGGTTGACCAGCTCGAGCTGCTTGCCGACCTTGAGCTTGCGCTCCGCCTCCGGCATGCCGGCAAGCTCGAGCCCGAGGCCGACATTTTCCTCCACGGTGCGCCACGGCAGCAGGCCGAATTGCTGGAACACCATGGCCACCTGCTTCTGGCGCAGGCGGCGCAAGGTCGCCTCGTCGCAGGTCACGACATCGACAGTCTTGTCGCCATCCTTGACCAGCACCTGCCCGCGGGAAACGACGTTGAGCCGGTTGACGGCGCGCAGCAGCGTCGACTTGCCCGAACCGGACAGGCCCATCAGCACCGAAATCTCGCCCTCGTGGACGGTGAGATTTGCCCCGGCGCAGCCCAGCACATTGCCGGTCTTTTCCAGGATTTCCGAACGGCTGGCGCCCTTGTCGACCATGGCCAGCGCATCGGCCGTGTCCGGGCCGAAGATGATGTCGACATTTTTGAAATCTACGGCAACGTTCATTTCTTGCCTCCGACGCCGATGCGCGTCATGCGGTCGAGCACGATGGCGAGCACGACGATTGCCAGGCCCGCCTCAAGCCCGAGGTCGATCCTGCGCGAACCGAGCGCGCGGTTGATTTCGGTGCCGAGCCCGCCGGCGCCGATAAGGGCTGCAAACACCACCATCGACAGCGACAGCATGATGCACTGGGTCAGCCCAGCCATGATGGTCGGCAGGGCCGCCGGCAGTTCCACCTTCCACAGCAGTTGCCGCTTGGTCGCGCCGAAGGCTTCGCCGGCCTCGACGATCGCGGTCGGCACCGAGACGACGCCCAGATGCGTCAACCGCACGGCGGTCGGGATGACGAAGATGATGGTGACGATCAGGCCCGGCGCATTGCCGAGGCCGAATAGGGTTAGCACAGGGATGAGATAGACGAAGGTCGGCAGTGTCTGCATCAGGTCCAGCACCGGCAACATGATGCGATAGACCTTCGGCTTGTGCGCGGCCCAGATGCCGAGCGGTACGCCGATGGCCATCGAGGCTGCGGCAGCGGCCACCACCAGCACCAGCGTCTGCACCGTCTGCTTCCACAGGCCCTGGTTGATGATGAAGAGCAGCCCGAGTGCGACGCCGATTGCCAAGGGCCGCGAGCGTTGCAGGAAAAAGGCGATGCCCGCGATGATCAGCACCAGCAGCACCGGCGGCACCATCAGCAAACCATCGACGATGCCGTTGAGAAGGAAGTTGAGGCCGTTCGAAAAGCCGCGGAAGATCGCGTCAAAATTGTCGGTCAGGAAGGTGAAGAACGCCTTGCCCCAGGCACCGATCGGAATCTTGTAGCTGGCCAGGAATTGCGAAACCGGATCCATTGCGTCCCTCTCCCGCCGTCTCGACGGTCATGTGCTTTGGAACAAAACGGCGCAGCCGGCTTTCCGACGGCTGCGCCCTTGCTTCACTTCATGCCTTTGCAGGCTGTTTCAGCTGCCAAGCGCGGTCTTCACCGCAGCGGCCGCATCGCCGCCGTCGAAGGTGGTTACGCCGGCGATCCAGGGCGTGACGGCGTCCGGGTTCTTCTTCAGCCAGTCGGTCGCGACCGTGTTGGCATCGCTGCCCTTCAGGATCGCGTCCATCATCTCGCCTTCCATGTCCAGATTGAACTTGAGGTTGGCGATGAACTTGCCGGCATTCGGGCACTCGGTCAGGTAGCCCTTGCGCACATTGGTGCTGACGGTGGCGGCACCAAAGCCCGAATCGCCCATGCCGTCGAGATAGGTGATCTTCATCGCGCCCATCACCGGATGCGGCGTCCAGCCGAGGAAGGCGATCCATTCGTTGTTCTTCATCGACTGCTCGGCCTGGGTGAGCATGCCGGCTTCGGACGATTCGACCAGCTCGAAGCCTTCGAGATTGTCGGCCGGGTTCTTGATCATGTCGAGGATGATTCGGTTGCCGTCATTGCCGGCTTCGATGCCGTAGATCTTGCCGTCGAACTTGTCCTTGAACTTGCCGAGGTCGGTCAGCGTCTTGACGCCGGCTTCGGCGACATAGGTCGGCACGACGATGCCGTAGCCCGCGCCGGTCAGGTTTTCGCTGACGGTCTCGACCGAACCATCGGCGGTGTATTCCTTGATGTCGCTGGTCATCGACGGCATCCAGTTGCCGAGGAAGACGTCGAGATCCTTGTTCTTCAGCGACGCATAGGTCACCGGCACCGACAGCTGGATGACCTGCGGCTCATAGCCGAGCGCGGTCAGCAGCACCGAGGCCACGCCCGTGGTCGCCTGGATGTCGGTCCAGCCGACATCGGAGAGCCGAACGGTCTTGCAGCTTTCAGGATCGGCGGCAGACGCGACACCGGACGCCAAAAATGCCACCAGGCCAACGCCGGCAGCGAGTGCTTTCATATTCATGGAATTCTCCCATTGTGATTCTTGTGCGGCAGCAGCTACGATTTCTTGCCGTTCGTATCCTTAAGCCAAACACCATTTTGGTGTGGTTTCAAGCGGTAAGGCGGGGCGAGCCGCGCCGCTCGCTTATCTGTGTGCGACACTGCAGGATCAACCATCCGGTGTAGATTGCTGCAACTGCTCCCAAAACGCGCGCCTGCCGTCTTTCAATCGATACGGCCCAACCCTATATTGGCCCGACCTGAGCAGGCCACCCGGAGGGACATTATGGCGACCTTGCAGAATTTCGACGCCGAGATTGCGAAGACCAAACAGGTCGTCGATGACATGCGCACCAAGATCGACCAGTCCAGCACCGTGCTGGAAAAGCTCGCCACCTCCGACCAGAAGATCGGTTCTGCCGATTTCGATATCGAGAACGCCCGCATCGAGGACGTGCTGAAGCAGCAGAAGGTGATGGAAGGCAACATCGCCGACCTGATCATCGGGCTGGAAGACGCCACCAACGTCTTCGGCACCGAGTTCGAGAGCATGAAGAACTACACCGGCTGGGAAAGCTTCGTCGGCATCTTTTCGGCCCAGAAGAAGCAGCGCATGCGCACCGACCGCGTCCGCAACATGTCGCTCGCCGGCAATCTCCAGGAGCTTCTGGCCAAGTCCGACACCATCGTCGGCATCCTGAAGGCGCAGAAGCAGGTTCTGGACGCCCGCTACAAGACCTCCGAAGCCAGCCTCGCCCAGGTTATCGAGCGCCGCAAGGTCACGATGACCAATCTTGAGGCTACCCAGAAGCGCATCGAGGAACTGAACCCGCTGCTGCTCGACATCGAGAACAAGATCGCGGCCTCCACCAGCCAGAAGGAGCGCACCCAGCTTGAGGGCGACCGCTCGAAGCTGGCGACCGAATACAACGAAAAACAGGCCAAGGAGCAGGAGCTGCTGGCCGAGAGCCAGACGCTGGAACGCTACACCTCGATGTTCCAGACCTTCGTCGATTCGCTCAACAACCAGATCGCGGCGCAAAACACGCTGATCAACAAGCTGACCATCGACACCGAGCAGCGCATCGTCCTCTACAAGGCGCTGGAGGACTCATTGAAGACCGCCGCGCAGCAGGATGTCGCTCACAAGATCAACACGCTGGGCAGTCAGGTCGACAACACTGCCGAGGAAACCATGGCCGGCATAGGTGCTGCCGCGCAGAAGCACATCGGCGACCTTCTCGAAATGCATGAGAAGAACATGGTCGCGACCTCCGACATCCAGCGCCGCAAGAAGCTCGCCGACGACGCCTTCGCCCGCCGCTTCGAGGAAGTGCTTAAGAAGCACAACGCCTCGGACTATGTGCGGACCTAGGCCCGGCATACCCGCATGAGCGCCGAAACCGACGCTGCCACACGCTATTTCGATGCCATTCGCGCAGCCCTCAGCGGCCTCGAAATCTTCATGCGCGACGATCGCTCGCCGCTCTACCGGCATGGCATCGTCGCCAAAGTCGTGGCCGAATACATAGCGCGGCTGGAGAAATCCTTCTCCTGCTGGCGCAATCGCCTCGGCTTCATGGAGACCTTCAAGATATCGCGCGCTGAAAGCGGCTTTCCAATCTTCCAGAACGTACTCGAACTGGAAAACGACCGCCGCACGGCCACCGAGCGCCTCGCCGCAATCCCTTCGCCCAAGGAATTGCGCGGCGAGATGGCCGACTTCATCCTGCGCCACAAGGCGTTTCCGCAGGCCCTCCAGCGCTCCATGGCCGAGCGGCTCTATCTGGAAGATGTCGAGGATGGCGCGGTCTTCGGGCCGTTTCTTCTGGCCCAGACGGCCAAAGTCTCCGTCAATCCCAAGACTGGGCGGCCCTATTACCTCGTCCATTGGGCGTCGTTCGACGGCAGCGCCAACCTGCCGCTGATCTACATGGCGACGGTGGAGGATTCTTCCGACGGCATGGTCAGACAGCTTGTCACCAGCGACGGCAAGCTCAACGAAAAGGTGAAGATTCCGCTTCCGGTCGACGGGCTGCTCAACCCCGAGCTCGCCCACCGCTTCGACGATTTCACCGAGAAGAATTCGGCCTATACGCTGTCGCCGGCAACCATCGCCAACAACCTCGACAAGGATTTCGAGACGCTGCATCCCAAGCAGCTGCGCCGCGTCGTGCTCGGACCCTTCTATTCGGCCGGCATCACCGAGCACAATTCGTCCGTCGCCGAAGTGCTTTCCAAGGTGCGCAAACCCGAAAACGCCTGGCTGCTGACCTGGACCATCCAGGAAATCTATTCCAAGGGCGAAAAGCCCGGCCGCCGCGGTCTCTGGTCGAGCGAGAAGGCGACCCAGGAATTCTTCATCAACACCGACGACCTCGAAGCCGCCCGCCAGGGCGTCAGCGACTACGAAAAACACGCCCTGATCCCGCACGAGGCCTATCAGGCGCTCTACGCCGCGGGCGAAACGGAAAAGATTTTCGGCGGCTACAAGGTCCACATCCTGTCGAACGGACAGGTGATTTCGGATGTTTAGAGTGATCCTGTCGAGAGCCGACGCTGCCCCTCACCCTCACCCTTTCCCCGTAAGAACGGGGAGAGGAGGGCGTCGGCGTTGCGGCCAATCTCCTTCTGTGAGCGAAGCTCCAACGTTGACGCCCCCCTCTCCCCGTTTTTCACGGGGAGAGGGTAAGGGTGAGGGGCAGCGCCAAAGTCAGCGGATCAGCTTTATCTTCGATCACAAGCGGGATGCCTAAAATGGACACCGGCCTGACCACCATTCCCGAAGCCGATATCGAAAAGCATCGCGCCACCGTGCAGAGCTTCATCACGCGCATCGTCGTGCTGGAGGATTCGTCCGGCCAGTCCGGCACAGCACTTGCCGGCACCAACCGCCGCTTCCTCTCCACCGTCTCCACCGGCTCGGTCCGCAAGACCCGCGAGATCGAGCTTGCCAAAACCGTCGGCGCAATCCGCCCCGACGACCAGCTGATGAGCATTTCGCAGCACACGCTGCTCTATCGTGCCCGGCGCGGGCTTGCCATCGCGCTGGCCGTCGCAGACGTCTTCGCGCGCGGCGGCGACCTCGAAAGCCTGCAGGCGAAAAACGCCCGCGCGCCGCTGGAAGGCGACGAGGCTACGCATTTCAAGAAGCTGCTCTCGGCCTCGGCCTATGTCTCGGCCTTCACGCTTGCATCTTACCTCCTCCAGACCATCGACGCCGACGGCGAGGCCCCCAACGACATCGCCGAGCCGGACTTCCTGTTCGACACCGCGCAGGACGCGCTGAAAGCGCTAATTGCCGGCCTCGACCGCGCCATTTCCGGCGCCAGGGACGACGCCGACCTGATGACGCGCGCCCGCGCCTTTGCCCGCACGGCGATCGACGGCCTGCTGACGCGAAAGGGCCGCTTCGACGGCCTCGGCACCTTCGAGAACGCGCATATTCGCATCGACGCCGACGATTTCACCATCGATGGCTTCGACGTCGCCCCGGGCAAGAAGTCGAAGCCGCTGGTGATGACCTTCAAGAAGCCGGACGAGGTCGTCGGCAACCACATCGCCAAATACCAGTCGGTCAAGCTCGCCAAGATGCTGATGGCCTATGATTTCGACCGCGAGCTGAACCCTTTCGTCGAGCTCGGCGGCTTCCTCTTCACCTTCATCGGCGACGGCTCGCCCGGCACCGGCAAGACGACGCTGATCCAGATGATCGCCGGCCTGCTCCACGGCTATTGCCAGACCGCCGGCTATCAGTTCGTCTACGAGAATTTCGGCGTCGACCAGATCTCGTCCTATCAGGGCAAGTCCGGCCAGAACTGCAAGCAGTTCATCACCAACGTGCTGAACCCGCGGGCCATCGGCTTCGGCACGGTCGACGACATCGACCAGGTTGCCGCCAAGCGCTCCGACGACCGCGCCTCAGCCGGTCAGCAGGAAATCACCGGCGTGCTGATGGAGGCCTTTTCGGGTGCCTCCACCGTCATTCGCGGCAATTGCTCCTTCGGCATGTTTTCCAACTATCCCGAAAATGTCGACGACGCGCTGCGCCAGCGCGCCGGCGCCCGCTGGCTTGTCGACGGGCCGCAGAGCCGCGACGACTACATCGACATCTTCGTCCTTCTCGCCGGCAAGAACCACAAGATCCCCCTCGGCAAGCATGAGCTTTACGCCGCGCAGGAAATCCAGCGCGCGGTCGAGAACGCCTATGAAGGTTACTCCAAACCGCATGAGGACGGGCTGGTAAAAGTCTACGACCGCTTCATGAAGGAGAACGGCGAGCCCAAGACCATGGCCGATGTCGGCACCTATCTGCACCAGATCAAGGAGGCCGAGCCGCGCTTCACCGGCCGCGCCATCAAGAACGTCACCGACGCCATCAAGATGCGCGCAATGGACATCGAGCTTCCGGACGAGTGGTTCGAGAAGCCGGAAGCCTTCATGCACAAGGGCTACGACGAAAAGAAAGCCATGATCGAGGAACTGCGCGGACCGTTCTCGATGGACATGGTCATGCAGGAGATCAACCGCTACGCCGATTCCGAATTCCGCTACTCCGACCGCTCCGACGACGCCGCCGTCGAAAAAATGATCCGCGACACAAGACTGCGCGAGCGGGCAATCCGCGAGATCGAGGGATTGAAGGCCAAGGGGGCTTGGAATGCGTGAGGAATCTTTGCCCCTGCTCCGCCTGCCGGCACCTTCTCTTCGGATGCAGGGAGAAGGACTAAGCTCCAACGCTGACGCCCCCCTCTCCCCGTCATTCACGGGGAGAGGGTAAGGGTGAGGGGCCTCTTGATGCGCGGACCGGAGTCATCGCGAACCAACCGAGCACGATCCCTGCGCAAGGCAGACAATGATGCCGAACGCGCATTGTGGTCAGACCTGAAGGGTCGACAGGCGAACGGTGCCAAGTTTACGCGACAGCTTCCGATCGGGCCATATTTCGCCGACTTTGCCTGCCGCGAAGGGCGGTTGGTGGTTGAACTCGATGGCAGCCAGCATCTAGACAACGAATATGATCGGCGACGCGATCAGTTCATGATTGCTGAAGGATGGTCCGTCTTGCGGTTCTGGAACACGGATGCACTGACTGAGCGAGATGCTGTGATTGACACGATCATAGCCGCCCTTGAGCGCCGGCTGGATCCCGTCGAGGCCCAGGATTTGCGATTTATAGCAGCGTCGACCTACCGGGAGATTCTCTGTTGAGCCGTTTCGCTGCCCCTCACCCTTACCCTCTCCCCGTGAAAAACGGGGAGAGGGGGGCGTCATCGTTTGTGATCTACTTTTCCCCGTCTCTGCGGGAAAAAAGTGAGGGGCAATCCTGATGGACCTCCTCCGCGACAACGATCTCATCTACGGCCGCCTGCTGCCGGTCGAGGAGCCGCATCTTATCGAGCGCTACAACAAGGCGCTGAAGGCGTTCGGGCTGAAGCCGACGAAGCTGAAATCCTTCGAGATCGACCGCTCGGGCTTTTCCCCACAGATCGCCGAGGAACTGGATGACCGGCTCTATCTCGACCCCAACGAGGTCAACCGCCGCTTCATCATCCTCACCCCGGCGCAGGCCGACCTGCCGGTCGTCCACACCGCCTTTTCCAACACCTCGCAGCTGCTCTACGAGTTCTTCACCAAGAACTCCCGCGCCATCGACGCCCTGACGATCAAGGACGTCATCTACGGCGAGATCGAAGATTCGGTCTCCAAGGTCGAAGACATCGAGGACCTGCTGTCCATCAATCAGGTCGAGTTCCGCGTCCTGTCGGGCGAGGACGTGCTCGGCAAGGCGGCCGAACTCGGCACGCTGGTCGACAGGCTGAAGCAGGAGCCTGATGCATGGCGCGACAGCGCCATGCTGGAGCGCATGGTGGAGCTGGCCAAGGTCACCGGTGACATCCGCGAAAACGCGCTGGTGCCGGACCAGGTCATTTTCCGCCACAACGCCTATTGGACCAGCCATTTCGGCGGGCTCTACGTCTTCGTCGACCGCGACATGACGACCGTCATCAGCGACCCGTCGGCTCCCGGTTTCCGCCGCTCGCGGCCGTGGCAGGTCAGCTACCTGTCGATCGACGACGCCGACCGCGTCTTCCGTTTCCTCGCTTCGACAGGCCGGCTCGAACTGCCGCGCGCCTCATGGATCGAGGCATCGAACTATCTCGAGCATCGCGCCGAAATGGCGATCCTTTCGCTTATCCGCCAGTCCGAGCCCGAGCGCAGCCTCGCCAATGCCGACAAGGTCTGGCTCCAGACATGGATTCACGGCCATGCCGACCTGATCAACCGCGACGGCACTTTTCCCTTCCTCAACGCCGCCAAGCGCCAGATCGCGCAGTTCGGCCAGCTCAAGCTTGATGACGTCGATCCGCTGCACCGTTTCCTGGTGGTGCGCGCCAAGCCGGACCACCCCGACGCCTGGCTGACCAACCGTCTGATCTCGGATTTCGTGCCGGCCGATTTCATCTCGCGCTATGTTTTCAACAAGCAGGGCTTCTACAAGGATTACGAGAGCTTCACCGCGCCATGGCGATCCCATGTTGTGGACCTCTTGAAAACCACATATCTGAAAGACAAGAATGCGTTTCGCGCGCGCCTTTACGGCCTGTCGGACAAGGCGTGATGCGGCGTCCGTTCGGCACCAGTGCTTCGCAGCTACGAGGGGGACCAGATGCTTGATCCGATCGTGAACTTCTTCACCTGGGTCTTCCAATGGATCGGCCGCGGCATCGGCCTGCTCATCGGCATCCTGTTGTGGCCCTTTATGTGGGCCGGCCGCTGGTATGGCAATCGCGGCCTCATTCTACGGGCCGTGCTCGGGCTGATCCTGGTTGGCTTCGTCTTCCTCTACGGCTATTTCTTCTACGTCACCCAGGTCTGGAACGGCTTCGATCCCGACTATCCGACCCGCATAGCCGCGACCTCCACCACCGCCAAGGCGACGAACGCCGTTGCCGGCGATCCGATTGCGGCGGATAGCACTGGTACCAGTCAGACCGGACAGCCCGCGACAGGTGGAGCGAGCGGTACGACGACCGCGCAGACCGCGCCTCAAACCTGCAAGCGTTCCGAGATTGCTGCCGTTTCGGCCGATCTCATCGACTTCAACGTCAACAGGAACGCGTGGATTTCCTCCATGCTTGCCTCGAAGATGGGCTTCTTTGGAGTGCCGTGGCGCAACACGCCCTTCTTCGACAACAAGGCCGCCTTCCAGCTCGGCATCAATCAGGTTCTGCGCCGCACCACGACGGAGCTAGTCGATGCTCTTGGCCGTGCACGCGGCACCTCGCGCATAGACCAGAACCTGCAGGACGCCCGCACCGCGCTCGCCTGGGACGAGGACGCCTGGTATGTCGGCCTGCGCGGCCCGACCCGCCCGACACCCAGCGTCTATCGCGAGGCGATCACCAAGCTTCGCACCTTCAATACCAGCCTGGAGAAATGCGAGGCGACATTCGACGCGCGCGCCGACAATTTGCTCCAGTTCCTCGACCGCATTTCCGGCGACATCGGCTCCACTTCCGATATTCTGCGCAGCCAGCTCGAGGCCTCCGACGCCGGCTGGTTCGATCCGCGCGCCGACGACCGCTTCTGGTTCGCCTACGGCCAGCTCTACGCCTATTACGGCATGCTGCACGCGACCCGCACGGATTTTTCGGCGGTCATCCGCGAGCGCAACATCACCACGCTGTGGGATACGATGCAGACCCAGATGCGCGACGCGCTCAACATGCAGCCCTGGATCATCTCCAACGGCAACGAGTCCAGCTTCATCTTCCCGTCGCATCTGGCGACGATGGGCTTCAACCTACTGCGCGCCCGTTCCCAGATCGTCGAAATTCGCCAGGTGCTTGACCGCTAGCAGCGGCCGAGCGGTGAAATATCAGCGGCTGATAGCCCGAGACGCAATTGGAATGAGCATCGCGACGGCCTGAACCGTCGCGATTTCGGCATTCGCCGACGGTCGCTGCGCCCTGTCGCAATCCGTGTATTGCGCGGCTGTTTTGAGACGGCGCACCCCTTCCCTCTCGGGCTTCTATGCACGCGACAAAGCGCCGGGCGACCAAGCTCCGGCAAATCAGATCGAACCCCGAGGGAACAATCCATGGCCGACGTAAAGAGCGACATCGAGATAGCGCGTGGCGCGAAGAAGAAGGTTATCCAGGAGATCGGCGGCAA